>CP036424.1:2529967-2843376 GCA_007745835.1 Planctomycetes bacterium MalM25 | reverse complement strand
CGATCGCATCCGGGCCGGGCAGGACGGCGACCGCTAGGACGGCCCGCCTACTGGGTGACGGTGGCCGCGTTCTGAGGCGACACGTCCGTTTCATCCCGGCACTCCTCGGCCAACCGATTGAGCTCGACCTTGAGCTCGGCGATCGTCTCGGCGTGGGCCGGGTTGTCGTACTGGTTGTCCATCTCTTCCGGGTCGGTTTGCAGGTCGTAGAACTCCCACTCGCCGGTCCGGTAGAAGTGCATCAGCTTGTAACGTACGGTCCGTACACCGCGGTGCCGCGCGACCATGTGGTAACCGGGGAACTCGTAGTAGTGGTAATAGAGGGAGTCACGCCAGTCGCCGGGGGTTTGCCCGCGAAGTAGCGAGACGAGCGAAGCCCCCTGCAGGTCGGCCGGCGCCGCGAGGCCCGCCGCCTCGAGGAAGGTGGGGGCGTAGTCGAGGTTCTGCACCATCGGCTCGACGACCTGACCCGGCCGCGTGACACCCGGCCAGCGGACGATGAGCGGCATGCGGAGCGACTGCTCGTACATCCAACGCTTGTCGTACCAGCCGTGTTCGCCGAGGTAGAAGCCTTGGTCGGATGAGTAAACGACGATCGTGTTGTCCGCCAGGCCGTTCTCCTCCAGGTAGCTGAGCAATTGCCCAACGCTGCGGTCCACCCCGTAAGCGGTGCGCAGGTAGTTCTTGACGTAGCGCTGGTGCTTCAGCCGGACGCGCTCCGGTCCGGATTCGGGCGCGGCCTCTTCGAAGTGGGCGTTCTCCGCGGCGAGACCGGCCCGCCAGGTTTTTCGTTGGGCCGGGGTCAGCCGTTTCATGTTGCGTTTGCCCGATTCGTCCTTCGACCGGACGCCCGACTCGGCCGAGTTCGGCGTCGTTTCGAGGAAGAGGTCGAGGTTCGGGTGCATGTGAACGTCGATCGACATCTCCGAGGCGAGCGCCGGACTCGCGTTGTCCTCGAGCGTGTCGAGCAGGCTGTCCGGCTCCGGGATGGTGGTGTCCGCCCAGCGTTCTAGGTCGCGCGGGTCGGGCATCCAGTTGCGGTGGGGCGCCTTGTGCTGGCACATCAGCAAGAAGGGCTTGTCCTCGTCGCGTTTCTTCAACCAGTCGAGCGCCGTGTCGGTCACGATCTGAGTGCAGTGTCCCTCGACCTCTTCGGGGCCCCCCGCGGTGCGGAAGAGTGGGTTGTAGTAGGCGCCTTGCCCCTTCAAGACACGCCAGAAGTCGAATCCGCTGGGATCACAGCCGAGGTGCCACTTGCCAATGATTGCCGTTTGGTAGCCGGCGGACTGCAGCTCGCGTGGGAAGACCCACTGGCTCGGATCGAACTTCTCGCTGTTCTGAAAGAACCCGTTGATGTGGCTGTGTTTGCCCGTGAGGATGACCGCCCGACTCGGGCCACAGATCGAGTTCGTGCAGAAGCTGTTCTTGAACAACGCCCCGCTGCTGGCGAGGCGGTCGATATTCGGCGTCGGGTTCAGCGGGGCGAGCCAGCCGCCGTAGGCGCCGATCGCGTCGCAGGCGTGGTCGTCGGAGAAGATGAACAGGATGTTCGGGCGCGGCGAGGGCTCTTTGGCGAGAGCCGAAACCGCAAGGCACAGGATGACAGCGGCGCAAGCGACAAGGCTTCGCATAGGTGAATCCTAAGGCTCAGAGCGGGGTGATCTAAGAAGAAATCCGATGAGAACGTTCGCCGAAGAGACGGAGAAGAGCTGCGGGTCTCAGCTGTTGAGTTGGATCGTCCGCACGATCTTGTCGAGGTCGTTCTCGACTTTGACGGCGCGGTTGGCGAAGGTCGCCGTGCTGACGCCTCGGCTGCCGAGCACCCGGTTGAACTCGCCCTGGTCGCTGCTGTGGTAGGCGACCGTGGCCGTCGGGTCTTTCAGCTGGTGGCCGGTGAGCACGCAGACGACGCGTTCGCCCGGCTCGATGACGCCCTGCTCGCGCAGGACCTTGGCTCCCGCCACGCTCGCCGCCGACGCCGGTTCGCAGCCGAGGCCGTTCGCGGCGACGCGGGCCTTCGCGTCGAGGATCTGTTGGTCGGAGACCTCGCGGACAACGCCGTCGCAGCACTCCAGCGCCCGCAGGCACTTCATCAGGTTCACCGGGCGGTTGATCTCGATCGCGCTGGCGATCGTGTCCGCTCGCAGGCTCGCGGCATCGAGTTCGGCGTAGTAACTGTCGATGATCTTGGTGTCGGGCTGGCCGTTGTTCCAGCGGAGGCCGCGGTTCTCGTACAGCTCGTGCAGCGTGTTGGCGCCGGCGGCGTTGATGATCGCGATCCGCGGGATGCGATCGATCAGACCGAGCTCCTTGAGCTCGTGGAACGCCTTGCCGAACGAGCTGCTGTTGCCCAGGTTCCCGCCCGGCACGCAGATCCAATCGGGCACTTCCCAGTTCAGGCTTTCGAGCACCCGCAGCATGATCGTCTTCTGCCCCTCGAGGCGGAACGGGTTCACGCTATTCACGAGGTAGATGCCCAGCTTCTTGCTGACCTGGCGGACGCGGTGCATGGCGTCGTCGAAGTCGCCGGCGATCTGCACGGTCAGCGCGCCGTAGTCGAGCGCCTGGGAGAGCTTGCCGTAGCTGATCTTGCCCGAGCCGATGAAGATGACCGCTTGCATGAGCCGGCTCATGCCGCAGTACAGCGCGAGCGACGCCGACGTGTTGCCGGTCGAGGCGCACGCCGCCCGCTCGGCGCCGATCATGTGCGCGTGGGTGAAGGCGGCCGTCATGCCGTTGTCTTTGAAGCTGCCCGAGGGGTTCATTCCCTCGTACTGCAACATCAGCCGGCCCGGCTTCATGCCGACGTAGTCCGCCACGCCGACCGACGGGTGCAGAGGCGTCTGCCCCTCGCCGATCGACACGATCTTCTCGTCCGGCGCGAACGGCAGCAGCTCGCGGAAACGCCACACGCCGGAGCGCTCGAGCGGCTCGTTTCGGCGGGCCCATTTCTTCTCGAAGTCTTTGAGCGAAGTGGGCGGCTTCACCCGGTCCCAGTCGTAGGCGATGTCGAGCAGCGCGCCGCACGCATCGCAGCTCGTGCGGACCTCGCCCACGTCATACGTCGCACTGCAGCCGGGCATCACGCACTTCTGGTATGCCAGGTCGGTTCGAGTCTGTACGGCGGTGGTCATAGCGAGATCGGCGGTTGGCGTTCGTCGGCTCGGCGGTGACCGGCGAGCGGATGCCTGGGATGTTCTAGGGAATCGGTCGCACGCCCTCGGGACGCACTTTCTGCTGACGGGACGCGGCTGAGGAGGGGCCGGACCCGCTGCGAGCACTTAACTTTACGTCGGCAAACGACTTACAGAATACTAGTTCGTTTCCGGCGTGCCCGCAACGCAGCCGCCTGAGCCACCCGCCTGGCAGCCGGGCCCGGCACGATCCAATAGACGGCTCGCCGCCCGGTTGCCTAAAATGGCGGGTCTTGGCCCTCCTTCTCCTCCTGCAGTGGGGAGGGCGCCCCTTTGATCGCTACTGCTGAGGAACCGGAGGCAAACGGATGAAGAAGGCTGACTACGCGGTTTACAAGGAGCGGCTGCTGCACCTGCGAGCCCGCCTGCGCGGCGATGTGCAGGCGATGGCCGATGTGGCCCTCCACGAGGGGAACGGCAACGCGATGCCGATCCACATGGCCGAGCTCGGCAGCGAGAACTACGAGCAGGAGTTCACGCTCAGCCTGATGGAGTCCGACGAGGAGACGCTCGCCGCCATCGATGAGGCGCTCGCCCGCATCGAAGCGGGCGTCTACGGCATCTGCACCATGTGCGGCAGCACCATCCCCAAGCTCCGGCTCAACGCGATCCCGTTCGCCCCGATGTGCGTTGAGTGCGCTGAGAAGGTCGAATCGAACTGATCTGATTCGGTCGATCGCTCTTGGGCTGAGCCGAACGCGTTAGCGTCGGGCGCCGCAGGGGGAAACACTTAGACAGGCTCGCCCGAGGCTAGCGCCAACGGCTCAATACGCACGAAGGTAACGCTATGTCCGAGGGACCGGACGCGACCCCCCTGCCCCGCAATCGTTACGTGGCCTTCTTCTTGGTCGCCGCGGCGGGCTTGGCGGCGGACCTCATCAGCAAAGAGATCGTCTTCTCTTGGCCCGGCAAGCTGACCGGCCAGGTGGTGTACTGGTGGTGGCCCGATCACGCCGGTATCCAGACGAGCCTCAACGAGGGCGCGCTGTTCGGCATCGGCTACGGCCAGGTCGGCCTCTTCGCGGTGATCAGCCTCGTGGCCGCGGTAGCGATCCCGCTGTGGCTTTTCGTCGGCGGCGCGGCGCGTGATTGGTGGATCACGATCGCGCTGGGCGCCGTGATGGCGGGCGTGCTCGGCAACCTCTACGACCGCCTCGGGATGCACGGCTTGAAATGGCCCGAATGGGACCCACGCGCGGGCGAGGCGGTCTACGCCGTACGAGACTGGATCCTCTGGCGGGCCAGCGCCGACTGGACCTGGCCCAACTTCAACCTCGCCGACGCCTTCCTCGTGACCGGCGCCGCGGTGCTCTTCCTGCGGGCGATGCTCGAGCCGAAGGAGGAGGCAAGCCCCGAGGCCGACGGGCCTACTGCGTGACTGCTTGGTAGCCGCTTGAGCTGAAGCCGATCGGGGCGCCGTCCGACTTCAGCGATTGGGCGACCCGGAAACCACGCTCGCGGAACTTTTGGCTCGCTTCGTTCGAGGACTCGAAGCTGTCGGCGTAAACGATCAGTCTGACGACGAAGTTCTCCGGGTTGAGCAAGCCCAGGCGTGAGTCGACGTAGCCCCCCTGGCCAAACGCCGTGTCCAGCGACTCGCCTCGCAGGGGGGTGGCCTCACGGAGGATGAGCCGGCCCACCTGTGAGGTCACGCCGACACGGCCGCCTCGGGACCGGACCCGCCATGCCAGGTCCGCCTCGCCACGGAAGCCTTCGATCGGGCCGACCGTCTCGTGCGTGATAACGGTCTTGGTCGGGTCGGTGAGTGTCGGCAGGCGGACGCTCTTTGCCAGCTCGACTTCGATTTCGTTCACGGGCACGTACACCAAGCGGTCGCCCTTCAAACGGAAGGAGATCGTCCGGTCCGCCTTGCCATCGACGATCGGCGTGGGGGCGACGACGACCGTCTCGACGTCGGGCTCCGGCTCGACCGACGCGAGCGCAATCTGCTCGGCCGTCAAACGATCGAGGGTGATCTGTGCCTGGGCGAGGGCGTTGTGGGTGTCGTGCGTCTCGCGGTCGTTCATGGTGAGGACCTCACGGGCTTCGTCGAGTTCGGCCCGGAGCTTCGTGACGTAATGGACCCCCTCCGCTCGCTCCCGCTCGCGGCGTTGGGATTCGAGCGACGTGGCGAGGGCGTTCTCGGCGTTCTCGCGGAGCTCGCGTTGGCGGCTCCGCGCTTCGCCGATCGCCGTGAGGGTTTGCTTGCGAAGCTCTTCGACCGATTCGAGCTCTTCGGTCGGTCGTTGTTCGGTCGCGACAAAGACCTCGCGGCTGGCACGCACGCCGATCACCACGACCAGCAGCACCAAGATGCCAACGATGTTGGCGACGATGTCGAGGAACGAATCGCCGCCGGGCGTCTCGTCGGTGTCGGGCGTTCTAGCGCGTCGCATCGGCGCCTCCTCGCGGGGCGGGCTTCGCGGCGGTCGCCAGCGGCTTGGCTTGCACCTTCAGGCCGGCTGCCTGGAGCAACCGCGTCAAATCGCTCGCCCGGCGTTGGCCATCGGCCGACACGTTCAGCACGAGCCGCGGGTCCCAGTACATCCCCTTGCCCGCGATGCCCCACGAGTCGGCATGGCTCTTGAGCGCGGCCACAACCTGATTGATCTGAGCGGACGTCGGACGCTCCGCGAAGTCGATCCGTTGTGAAGCGGACGCGGCCAAAGCCCCCTCTTCGGGAGACTGGGCCCGGTCGGGCAGCACCACAACCTGATCCGCCGTGACATACAGCCGGATCGAACGCACCATCGGGATGCCGCTGCGGGTGGGGCCGGGTTTCGAAGAGCCGGCCTGTTGCCCCTCGCCGGGAGGTGTCGCCGACGGGGGCGACGCCGGCGGCGCGGCCACTGCCATGGCGGTGGCGGACTGCGAGGCTTGGCCCGCGGCCGCGGTGGTCGCTTCGGACTCGGATCCCCCACCGCCGTTCGGGCCCGCATCCCTTTGTTGCGAGGGCTGAGCCGATCCGGCGGCGAGCGTGCCGGTCGCCGGCGCGCTGTCCGGCGTGGCCGAGGGTTCCTGTGACGCGTTGGCTTGCTGGGCGATGGCGGTGGCTGTGCCCGGGGTTCCGCCGGCTTCAGGCCCGTTCGAACCGCCGCCTCCGCCAGCGGAGACCGGGGCGAAGGGATTCCGTTGCGGTTCTCCGTTCGACACGTTATTGCCAGTGGCGCGAGGCGCCGTGCCGACGATCGTCAGCCCCTCGAACGGATTGTTCGCTTCGGGATCGGCCCGACTGACCAGGACGCCGTCGCGCTGACTCCCGTCGCCTCCGTCGCCCCGCAGGCTCACGCGGCGCTGCGTGGGTTGCACCGGATCGGCGTTAGCCAACTCGCTAGCGAGTTGGGGAATGATTTGCGCAAGGCCTCGGCGTTCCTCGCGGGCGAGCAGCACTTCCTCGTTGACCCACTGGGCCAACACGGGGTTGGGCGGGTCGTACTCCAGCGGCCAGTCGGCTCCGATCGGCTGGTACCCGAAGTCGGCTCCGATCGTTGCGAGCGCGTCGCGCGTCCGGTAATACGCGGGCACGCCTCCGGGGCGGACCAGCAGCAGCGGGTACGGCGCCCCGACCTCGTTGGCCGCCCGGGCCTCGGGGTGCTCTTCGTAATAGCGGCTCACGGCGCGAGCAGCGGCGGCCATGGGGCTGCTGAACTTGGCGGCGACCAGGTCCTCGTGCGTCAGCTCGATCCCTTCGGGCTGCAGGGTGACGCCCGACTTGGTGCACTCGAAGTAGATCGGCGGGCGCAGCGTGCCGGTCCGCTCGTCACGCAAGCTCACCACCGCGTACTTGCGTTCACGGCCGGTTGCGGCGTGCTTGAGCTCCTCGATCTCGTCCTGCAGTTCGCCGATCAGGCGGTTGCGGCGTTCGAGCTCTTCGCGGGCGACTCTCTCATCCGTGTTGTAGCCATCTTCGACGGCAAAGAGCTCGGCCGTTTCGGCCGTGAGTCGATCGGCCTCGTCGCGGAGGCGACGCAAGTGATCTTCCAGGTTCGATAGATGTTCTTGCTGCTGGCGGAGTTGCTCAGCGCTCAGTTCCGCTTGACGCTTCATCTCCGCGGCCAGCCGTTCGGCCTGGGCGAGGGCGGCCTCCGCTTCGCGGCGTTCGGGCGTGTCGGCCTGCTGGGCCGCCTGCTCCGCAGCAGCGGCGACCGCTTCCGCTTCGCGTTGGGCCTTGTCGCGGGCGACGTAGGCCATCGCCGCGAGCAGCACCACCAGCGATCCCATCGTGCAGAGCAGCACAGCCAGGAACGGGAAGAGTGAGAACGCCGAGTTGTCGCCTCGGGCGGAGCGTCTCATGCGGCCTTATTGGAGAGGGCGACCGGCGCGTCCATCTCGCGGCCCGTGCGGGCGCTGAGCAGTTGGATCGCCGCGGACAGGCTCATGAGCGTCTCGTCGAGCTTGTGCGTTCGGCCGAGCGTGTCGAGGTTGCGGTTGAGCGAGTCCTCGAGGCGCTGCACCTGGCCGGTCGAGTCGACGACCTTCAAGAGGATTTCGCCCTGCTTAACAAGCTCGTTCTGGTGATCGATCGTCGCCCCGGCGGCGGAGACCAGCGCCTGTTGCATCTCGCGGAGGACCGACTCGCTCTGGCGGACCAGCTTCTCTTGCCGGTCGGCGGAGACCACCATCGCCTCGCCGAGAGCCGCCTCGACCTCGCCCAGGTGCCGGCGGTTCTCGCTAGCGAGCTCATGCTCGGCCGTAGTGAGCGTCTCGCCGTGCTTCTGCAGGGCCTCGACGAGCAGCTCCGCCATCCGTTCGAGGCCGTCTCGCAGGTTGCCTAGCACGCCATCGGCGCCCGACACGATACGCGAGGTCTGCTGATCGGTTGTCGTCTGGAGACGCTCGGCGTATTCGGTTTGCAGCTTCTCGAGCGAAGCGAGTTGCTCCCGCACCGCGGAAGCAACGTGAGCTTGCTGATCGTTGAGGCTCGCGTTAAGCGAGGCGAGTTGCGTCTCGACTCCGGTGTTAAGGCCCGTGGCATGATCGCGGAGCCCGTCACGCAGGCCGGCGGTGAGTGTGCTGGTGAGCAGCTCGCCCGTCGACTCGGTTGTGGTCTGCCACTTCCGCTGCATGTCGCCCAGGAGCGACTGGAGCGTCTCTTGCTGGTTGGCCGAGAGCTTGTCGACCGACTCGACCACCTGTTCGCTCATGCGGCGGACGGCGGCCACGTTCGGGTCGTTCTGCGATCCGTACACCTGGAAGCGTCCCACCAGGGCGCGGCCGGTGGCGAGATCGACCTCGTCGAGCAGGCGTTCCTCCACACGCTCGACGGTGAACATCGCGAACCAGAGCACCAGCATCAGCGACATCGCCTGGGCGGTGGTGTCGAACGCGACCGAGAGCGCCCCGGTGACCGCCCCGATCGAGGCCTCCATGTCCTCGGTCGACAACTCGCCCACCGCGAGCGTGATGCCGATGACCGTGCCGATCATGCCGATGATGGGAAGCGTCGCCCGCACGAGCCGCGGCAGCGCGTAGCCGGTGGAGACGTGGTCACGATCGATGACCACCAAGCGGTCGAGTTGCTCTTCGAGGGTGTCCGCTGACCCGGTGTCGCGGACGTACTCGAGCGCGTCGCGCAGCCGGCGGACGAGCGTCGTGCGCCGCAGCGGGGCCGAGAGGCCCGACAGCTTGGCTAGCAACGACTCGGCGTCGGACGCGGGTTGTCCGCCCGGTTGGATCGGTCCGAGCGGCTGCAGCTTCACGGCCCCGAGCTGACCGAGCAGGTTCGAGAGCCGCAGGCCGAGCGCGGCCATGCCGATGAAGAAGAGCAACGTGGCCACCCACTCAACCGGGTGCGACGCGAAGTAACGCGTCAGCAACGGCGAGTTGATCGGACCGCTCTGCAGGCAGGCGTAGAAGCCGAGCGTCGCGAGGCCGCCCCAGAGGAGCGGCAGCCTGAGCAACCAGTTGGCGAGCACCGTGATGGGCGGCATCGGATTTCCCTTCCGTGGGCGTGTGGCGACTCACGCCGAGAACTCTGGCGTGGCGGACCGTCTTGCGATGTCTTCGGCGTATCCGCTAGAGCCGTTTGAGGCTTTCTGACGCGGATTGTTGGCGCAATCGGAAAAACTTAACGGCGCGACGGGTGCTTGCGGCCGGCGGGAGCGGGGCGAATCACTCGACTCCCGTAGGCCCGCGCGAGGCCAAGGGAGTCCCCGAGAGGCGGGAGCGCGAACCCGCCCCGCGGTTATTCCCGTAAAATCCCGTAGGAAACGCGTGCTGTCTCACACTTTGCGGGGACAAAATGCTCCTCAATCGTTCCCGGTCACGTCTACAATAGGTGTCAGTGAACAGAAGCCGGGTTTCGGCGTCGCCTGCTAGCGTCGCCGTCGGGGCGAGCTGCTTCCGGCCGTTGCCAAAATGATAGCAGTGAGACAGAGCGGAGAGCGCGAGTGACTATGCGACTTGCAATGCTGGCGGTTGGCGTCGTGATGGCGACCGCGTTGAGCGCCGAGGCCCTGGTCGTGAAGACCTGGGACGGCCCCGGCACGCCCGCTTTGATCAACACGAGCGCGCCCGCCGACGATCCGGGCTGGGCCAATCTGGCGACCAACCGCTCCGCCATCTACCTGGGAGACCATTGGGTCTTGGCAGCAGAGCACGCGGGGGGCGCCGGCCGCCTGGATATCGCCGGGAGCTCATTCCCCTTGATCAGTTCTTCGCAATCGCGACTGCTTGGGAACCCATCGACGTTTGCGGGCAAGTCGATCGGCGGCACTTCCGACGTCAGGATCTACCGGGTTGGGCTCGACGAGAACGGCATGTCTCCCGAGGACCTCGATCCCGCGATCCGGCAGATCGAGATCGCCGACCGCCTCGCGTCCACGACGAACGAGGACCTGGTCATGTTCGGCCGCGGTCGCCGCCGCATCCTCAACACTTCGAACGAAGAGAACGGTCAGTTCTATTTCAACAGCGCCGGCGTGGTGGTCTCGGACCCGGCCTCTTCCTCCTACCGGGGGTTTCAGATCACGTCGGGCAACCCCCAGGTCTGGCAGTGGGGAACGAACCGTCGCGCCGCCGCGACTTCGATCAGCGGCATCACCCGGAGCGGCTCGAACGTGCTCATTGAGGACGCGGTCCGCGACACAATCGGTTTCCCGACCAAGTTCGACGAGTTCTCGCTCGACGACGAAGCCCAGGCCGCCGCGGGGGACTCGGGGGGCTCCGTTTTTTGGAAGGACGGGGACGAATGGGTGCTGGCGGGGCTCATGCATGTCGTCTATCCGGCTAACAACAACAACGATTTGTGGGGCGCTTTCGGCAGCCACACGGTGATCTCGGATCTGTCGTACACCGACTACTACGATGAGATCGCCGCCCTGCGGGCCGAGGACCGGTACGGCAAGGTCGGCGATGTGGATCTTGATGGCATCGTCACCGGATCGATCGTTAACGGCGTGGCGACCGGCGACCTGGGCATCCTGATCGACAACTGGATGGATCAGTCGCTCGAGGCCGACATCAAGAGCTGGGTCAAAGGCGATCTGAACCAAGATTCCATCGTCGACCTGAACGACTACGCCCTCATGCGAGACGCCTTGGGCGGATCGATCAGCAGCCAAGCTTTCGCTCAGCTGCTCGCCGCGGTCTCGATCCCCGAGCCGGGCGCCGCGGCGTTGGCGGCCGGAGGCCTGCTAGCGATCGTTCTCCGCCGGCGCGGATAAGCCCGCCGCCTTGCCGTTGGACCTCGCGTCCCGATACGCTTGTGACCGTGTGTGAGGTTTTACCTCCGCAGGCCACAAGCCCCGGGACGCAAGATGCCAACCCACGAGAAGCGGCGAGCCAAGCTCCGCCAGCTCTGCCGGCGAGAGAAGATCGACGCCCTGCTGGTCACCAGCTTCACGAACGTCACCTACCTGACCGGCTTCACCGGCGACGACAGCTACCTGCTGGTCACCAGCGACGACGCAGTGCTGGTCACGGACCCGCGGTACACGATTCAGCTCGGGGAAGAGTGCCCCGGCTTGCGGCTCCACGTCCGCGAGACGGGCGAGCGGATGCTGCCCGCCGTCGCTCAGTTGACCAAGGAGGCGGGCGTCGAACGCCTCGGATACGAGTCGGCGTCGATGACCGTCGCCACGCACCAGGGCCTCGCCGAGGAGCTGGTCGGGACGCAACTCGTTGGGCTCGCCTCGATGGTCGAGTCGCTCCGGCTCATCAAGGACCGGAGCGAGGTCGAGGCGATCCGCCACGCCGCCCACTTGGCCAAGCGGGCCCTGGAGGTCGTGCGGGCTTCGTGGACGCCCGAAGCGACCGAGAACGACTTGGCCCGCGAGCTGGAGTACCAAGCCCGCCGATTCGGCGGCAAGTGCCTCAGCTTCCCGCCGATCGTCGCCGCGGGACCGAGGGCGGCGTTGCCGCACGCCACGCCGACCGACGCGCCCGTCGGGGATCACCCGTTCACGCTGATCGACTGGGGGGTCTACGCCCCGCTGTACGCCAGCGACCTGACGCGGATGGTGGTGACCCAGAAGCCCTCGAAGCGGTTCGAGAAGGTCTACAACACGGTGCTCGAGGCCCAACTTGCCGGCATCGAGGCGATCCGTCCCGGGGTCACCTGCGATTCGGTCGACGCCGCCGCCCGCAAGGTCATCACGAAGGCGGGATTCGGCAAGCGGTTCGGCCATGGGCTGGGACACGGCCTCGGCCTGGAAGTCCACGAGGGACCCCGTCTCGGGCGGAACCAGGAGACCGAGCTCCGCCCCGGCATGGTGGTGACGGTCGAACCCGGGATCTATATCCCCGACTGGGGAGGCGTCCGGATCGAGGACGACGTGCTGGTCACCAAGACCGGCTACGAGCTGCTCTCGGACGTCCCCAAGACGCTCGGGGAGAGCCTGCTCTGATCCTCAGACCTCGGACTGGTGGCCACCCCCCCACCCGACTAAACTACGGGGCCCATCGCGGAGGGCGCGCAGGCGGCCCCCGTGGCTCTGTAACCGTAGATTCAAGACGAGGCTTCGGCCGTGGCAGACGACTCGAAGAAAGACGCTACCGAGAACCAGGCGGACGTGTTCGACGTCTCGCGTGTGAAGAAGCTCGTTTCATTGATGAACGAGCACGATCTGTCGGAGATCGACCTCCGGCAGGGGCCCCAGCGCGTTAGGCTCCGTCGCGGCGGTGACCAGCCCGTGATGGCCGTCGCGCCGAGTCTGCCGCAAGTCGCTCCGGCGCCGGCCGCGCCAGCTCCGGCCCCCGCCGCCCCGCCCGCGGAGGCCGCCCCCGCGACGCCCGCCGCCGGCAAGACGATCAACAGCCCGATGGTCGGCACGTTTTACCTGTCGTCTAGCCCCGAGTCGGCGCCCTTCGTGAAGGTGGGCGACCAGGTCGGCGCGGACACGACCATCTGCATCATCGAGGCGATGAAGGTCTTCAACGAGATCCCCGCCGAGACCAGCGGCAAGATCAGCGCCATCCTGGTGGAGAACGGCGCGGCGGTCGAATTCGGCCAGCCGCTGTTCAGCCTCGAGTAGCGTGCCGCGTCCCCCCCTAGGCCTGTCGCCTTCCCAGAGAGGTCGCCGCTCGTCGGCGTTGTGATGTACCGCAGGATATTGATCGCGAACCGCGGCGAGATCGCTTTGCGAGTGATCCGCGCCTGCCGTGAACTCGGCATCGAGACCGTTGCTGTCTTCAGCGAGGGGGATCGCGGCGCGAATTACCTTGAGCTGGCGGACGAGGCTTACTGCATCGGCCCCGCGCGAGCGGCCGACAGCTACCTGAAAATCGCCAACGTGATCGCCGCCGCCGAGGTGGGCGACGTCGAGGCGATCCACCCCGGCTTCGGCTTCCTGTCGGAGAACGCGCACTTCAATGAGATCTGCCGCAACTGCCAGATCGATTTCATCGGCCCCTCGCCCGAGGCGATGGCGAAGCTGGGCGATAAGAACACCGCCCGCGAGATCGCACGATCGGCCGACGTGCCGGTCGTGCCCGGCAGCGACGGTTGCATCGAGGACGAGGCCGAAGCGGTCAAGTTCGCCAACGAGGTCGGCTACCCCGTCCTGATCAAGGCGACCGCCGGCGGCGGCGGCAAGGGCATGCGAGTCGCCTCGAACGAGCTCTCGCTCAAGTCGGCCCTGCAGCAGGCCAAGGCCGAGGCCGAGGCCGCCTTCGGCAACGGCGACGTCTACCTCGAGAAGTACATCGAGCACCCCCGCCACGTCGAGGTGCAGGTCCTCGCCGACAAGCACGGCAACGCGATCCACCTGTGGGAACGCGACTGCTCGACCCAGCGGCGGCACCAGAAGCTCATCGAGGAGTCGCCCAGCCCGAACATCACCGAAGAGACCCGCCTCGCCATGTGCGAGTCGGCGGTGCAGTTGATCCTGGCTTCGGAGTACCACAACGCGGCGACAGTCGAGTTCATTGTCGACAAGGACAACAATTACTACTTCATCGAAGTCAACGCCCGCATCCAGGTCGAGCACCCGGTGACCGAACTGGTGACCGGCTTCGATCTCATCAAGGGGCAGTTGCGGGTCGGCTCAGGCGAGAAGCTGTGGCTCAAGCAGGAGGACATCCCCCGCAACGGCCACGCGATCGAGTGCCGCATCAACGCCGAAGACCCGGCCAAGAACTTTCAGCCCTCGCCCGGCAAGATCGAGCGGCTGATCGTTCCGGGCGGTTTCGGCGTGCGGTTCGAGTCCCACGCCCACTCGGGCTACTCGGTCCCGCCGTACTACGACTCGATGATCGGCAAGCTGCTGGTCCACCAGCCGACCCGCGAGGAGGCGATTGCCAGCATGTTGCGGGCGCTCGCCGAGCTGAAGGTCGATGGCATCAAGACCGTCATCCCGCTGCACAAAGAGATTCTCAGCCACACGGCGTTCTCCGAGGCTCGCATCGACACGACCTTTGTCGAGCGGACTTTCACCGGCGGGAAGTAGGATCCGATTGGCGGCAGGTTCGTTTCCAGTGAGCGGACGTATGGGCCGTGTCGGCGGGGCGCTCCCGGCCCCTCACGCGGAGCATCGGTTCGTGCCGCGTTTTTGCGGCTGATTGGCGGTGGCGGGCCCATTAACGGCCCGGCGGTGGTGGAGTAAACTCTCGGCTCGACGAGTCGTTTCCCTCCCCCCGTCCTCCCGCCTCTCGACCCCGCTCGCGACCATGCCCGATAACAGCCTCGCCCGCCCCACGAAGCACGAGTCCCCGTTCAAGCGGGTGGCGATCCTGTTCGCGGGCGGCCCGGCGCCGGCCGCCAACGCGGTGATTTCGGCCGCGGCCGTCTCGTTCCTCCGCAACGGGGTTGAAGTGGTCGGCGTGAAGCACGGCTACTCGAACCTGATCGACTTCGATGCTGCGAAGCCGCTGGTCGAGGGCGACGATTACGTGATGATCGATCACCAGATGCTCAGCCGCACGCGCAGCAAGCGGGGCATCATGATCGGCACGGCCCGAGCCAACCCGGGCAAGATGATCAGTCACCCGTCGCACCTGGAAGACCCGGAGCGTTCGCAGCCGCTGAAGAACGTTTACGAGGCGCTCACCTCGATCGGCGTGGACGCCCTGATCTCGATCGGCGGTGACGACACGCTGAAGACGGCCAACAAGTTCAAGATGTTCCAGGACCGTCTGCCGGAGGGCTCCAAGACACTGCCGGTGGTCCACCTGCCCAAGACCATCGACAACGATTACCGCGGCATCGACTTCACGTTCGGTTACTTCACCGCGGTTGATTTCCTCGCCACCGAGGTCCGCAACCTGCTCGCCGACGCCGAGGCGAATCGGAACTACTTCCTCGTCGAGTCGATGGGCCGGTCGGCCGGCTGGCTCGCTTACGGCGTGGCGATCGCGGGCGAGGCGAGCCTCGTCATCAGCGTCGAGGACATCGCCGGCAAGTACCGCACCACCGAAGAGTACACCGACCCGACCACCGGCGAATCGCACACCCGCGAGGTGATGAACCTCGACGAGGTGATCCGCCGGATCGTGCTGACGATGACCACGCGCGAGCGTGAAGGGAAGGAGTACGGCATCATCGTGATCGCCGAAGGCCTCGCCGAGCTGCTCCCGTACAAGCACGTGGAGGGCGCCTCACGCGACGACCACGGCCACATCAAGATCTCCGACATCAGCCTCTACACGCTGTTCGCCGAGCTAATCGAGGCCGAGTACGCCCGGCAGCACGGTGGGGAGAAGCGGCAGGTCAAGCCGGTTCAACTCGGCTACGAATCGCGTTGCACGGTGCCGCACGCGTTCGACGTGATGCTCGGCAGTCAGTTGGGCGTCGGCGCCTACCGCGCGCTGGTCGAGAACGGCCACAACGGCGTGATGGTCAGCTGCGAGGGCCAGCTGCAGCTGCTCTACGTGCCGTTCGAGGAGCTGGTCGACCCCGAGACCCTGGTCACGGTGGTCCGTTATATCGAGCAAGACAGCGACTTCCAGAAGCTCACCCGCTTCCTCGAGACCTACGTCAACGAAGAAGAGATGTAGAGCGGTCAGGCTCTAGGCCGCGGCCATCGGCCGTCGGCTTGTGCACGCATACCATTCCCAAGCCGATCCGCTGAAAGCCGAGAGCCATCAGCCCATTATGAGCTTCCCGCAGCCCTTCTTCCGCTGGCGACCGCACCCCTGGCACGGGCTCGACCTGGGCCCCAAGCCGCCGGAGATCGTCCACGCGTACATCGAGCTGACCCCGTTCGACCGGGTGAAGTACGAACTGGACAAGAAGACCGGCTACCTGCGGGTCGACCGCCCGAACCGCACGTCAGCGTTTGCGCCGTCGCTTTACGGGTTCATCCCGCGGACGTTTTGCGGCAAACGGGTCCAGTCGTTGATGCCCGACTCGCAAGCGGGTGACGGCGACCCCCTCGACATCTGCGTCATCAGCGAGCGCCCGATCACCAACCCCGAGACGATCGTCAACGCCCGCGTTGTGGGCGGGCTGCCGATGCTCGACAACGGAGAGGCGGACGACAAGATCATCGCCGTCCTGGAGAACGACGCCATGTGGAGCGGCGTCAACGACATCTCCGAGCTTCCGAAGGTGATGGTCGATCGCCTGCGGCACTACTTCAGCATCTACAAGTCGCTCACCCCCGAAGAGGCGGCCGAGGTCAAGATCGACGCCCCCTACGGCCGCGACCACGCCATCACCGTCGTCGAGGCGGCGATGGCCGACTACACCGAAGAGTTCGGCGAGTAGAGAGCAAGCGGTTCGCGCCGGGCACGACGACGGGGCGTGGCCAGCGCGAGCATCGCCAGTAGCCAGGTCGATGGTTCCGGCACGGCCTGCGCCAGGGCCGCCACCGCGTCGTCCCAACGGGTGCCGAGGTTGTCTCGCCAGATCGAGTAGTCGGCCGCATCGACGACGCCGTCGCCGTTGCCATCGGCCATCAGGGGTCCGCTGACGTCTTCCTCGCCGAGGCCGAATTGGGCCGCCCAGGCGAGCCGGTCGTCGTCGTCGACCACGCCGCTGCCGTCGTAGTCACCGTCGAGCGCGACCAACGGATTGCTGAACAGCTCCGACATGAGGAACTCCTCGTCGGTGAGGCTCTCGAGGAACGCGACCAGGGCAGCCTTCTCCGTTTCGCTGAAGCCGAAGCCCCCCACCCGGAGGCCGACGCCCAGCCGGTCGCCGTTGTTGGTCACGCCGCTGGAGTAGAACTCGACCACCTCGGCGAGTGTCTGGAACCGCCCGTCGTGCATGAAGCGTCCCCGCATGGCGATGTTGCGCAGCGAGGGGACCTTGAACTGCTGATCCCCGGCGCCGTCGTCGCTGTCGAGTTCGCCGTCGCCGTCGGCGTCGATCCGGGGCAGGCCGATGTTGTGCGTCTCGTTGGCGGCCTGGGCGACCGTGCGATGGCAGCCCGCACACTCCTGCTGGAAGAGAGCGTGCCCCGCGGTCACCTCGGTCGGGTTCTCGATGTCGTCCACCGCGGCGAAGTTGGGCGAGGCGACCGAGCCGGCGGCGACCGCCCGGTCGAAGGGGGACTGGTAACTCGCCATCGACCGCACGAACTGAGCCATCGCCTTGGCCATCCGGTCGGAGGTCACGTTCGAGTCCCCGAACGCTCGCTCGAAGAGGACCGGGTAGTACTCCGTGTCGTTCAGCTCCGAGACGAGCTGCGTCAGGTCGGACCCCATCTCGACCGCGTCCTGGATCGGGCCGAGGACCTGGTCTTCGAGGGTGGCGGCACGCTCGTCCCAGAAGAACCGCCCGCTCTCGTACCACCTCGCGTTCGAGAGGCCCATCGAGTGGCGCCCGGTCAGGCCCCCCTCGAAGCCTTCGCTGAACTGCTCCGAGTCGGTGAAGCCGGTCGCCTGCGTGTGGCAGCTGGCGCAGGATGTTCCGTCGTTGTGACTCAGCCGCGGATCGTAAAAGAGGACGCGGCCCAGCTCGGCGCCCGCGTCGGTGATTGCGTTGTCGATGGGCGTGTTATCGAAGGCGGAGATCCCCGGGCCCGTGAAGTGCTGCGGCAGGGAATCGACTGCGTACTCGACGTAGCCCGCGGCGCTCCCGCCCAGTGCAGGAACCCCCGGCGCCGCGGCGTGCGAGTGGGTGGCGGACGCCAATGCCGAAGCGAGGAGCGACGCGTAAGCAAGCGGTTGAGAACGTCGCGATCGGCGCGCAGGGGGAGTGCAGTTCATCATGGGGGGTGCCTCGTGCCAGGGTTCCTGCCGCCGAATCAAGCTCGGCGGACGCGGGGAGGTTCGCCCCAACCCGCGACACTTAATGCAACCCCGCCCGTCCAACGCGGCGCCGAATAAAATCGGCACGCCGCGTCGCGGGGGATAGGAGAGCCGATCGGCAGGCCGAGCGGCTGGGGTTTACGCCCCCAGGTCGCTGACCCGGAACTCGGCGCGGCCCTCACGTCGGAACAGTTTCTCGGCCCCGGCGGGGCCGGAGAAGCGTTCGGTCTCGGCGTCGACATCGACCCAAGGCCCAAGAGTCAGCGACTCGGTTTCGCTGTCGATATCGACGTCGTTGGCGCGCAAGTGGGCCGCCATCCGGTCGAAGGCGCCGCTCAGCAGCGGGTCGGCGGCGACCGACTCGGCGATCTCGTCGGCCGTCATCTTCGTGCCCAACTCGTGCGACACGCCGCCGATGTGGCAGAGCGAACTAGAGACGTGCCCCTCTTGGATCTCGCCGTTGAGGAGCGAGCGATCGCCGGCCACGATGGCTTCGAGCCAGTTTCGGAAGTGGTCTCCGCCGCCCCGCCAGTGCTCGACCTGCTTGCCCGTGCGATCGTAGGCGATCGCTTCGGTGTAGCTGGGGATGAGGACGTGGCCCCCCTCGCACTGGACGATGACGCCGATGCCCGAGCCGCGGTAGCGATCCATCTGGCTGCCCCACTGTTTCTGGGCCGCCTTCGAGCGCGGCAGGCCGCGGGTCTCGAAGATCAGCGGAGCGGCGGCGTAGTCGTGGTAGACGACCTGCGTGTTGGGCGTGTTGGCGGCGTCGTCGTAGCCGAGGCGGCCGCCGAGGCTCATCGTGCGGGGCGCCATGCCCTCTTCGCCGAGGAACCAGCGGGCGATGTCCATCTGGTGGATGCCCTGGTTGCCCATGTCGCCGTTGCCCGTGTTCGTGTCCCAGTGCCAGTCATAGTGCAGCTGGGGGCGGTAGAGGTCCCGCATCTCGGCGGGGCCGCACCAGAGGTCGTAGTCGATGGTGTCGGGGATGCGGAGTGGCTGATCGAGCTTGCCGATCGCCTTGCGCGGCTTGTAGCAGGTGCCGATCGCGTACTGCACTGCGCCGAGTTGCCCGCCACGCACCCAATCGACCGCCTTCATGAGGCTCGGGCTGGAACGCGATTGCGTGCCGCACTGGACGAGTCGGTCGTGCTTGCGCGCCGCGGCCACGAGTTGCCGGCCCTCCCACACGTTGTGCGAGATCGGTTTCTCGGTGTAGACGTGCTTGCCCGCTTCGAGCGCCGCGATGCCGATGAGGCAGTGCGTGTGGTTGGGCGTGGCGATGGAGACGCCGTCCAGGTCTTCCTTCTGGAGCATCTCGCGGAAGTCGACGTACTTGGCCAGCGTGCGGCCGGTCTTCTCGCCGTGCAGTTGGGCCTGCTTGTTGAGGACTTCGCGGTCGATGTCACAGACCGCGACAACGTTCTTGCCGAGCCCCATCAAGTGCTCACGACCACGCCCCCGCACGCCCACCACTGCGATCCGGAGGTCGGCCACACTCTTCGAGGCGGCCAAGCTCGGGGAGCTCAGCAACGAAGCCCCGGCGGCGGCGGCTCCCGACATAAACAGACGGCGATCGATCGACATCGTGGTGTCTCAACTCGGAAACGAGGAAGTATTGAGGAGGCGCCCCCAAGCCGCGACCCGGCCCAGGTCCCAGCCCGCGGTGAGCTGGTCAATCCGATTCTAGTTCAACGCGAATTGCTCGTACCACCCGGCAAAGTCGGCCGAGAGGGCGGGCCCCTCGAAGAACACAACGCGATAGCGGAGCGTCAACGATTCACCCGTCTCGAGAATGTATGTCCCCTGGCGGGGCCTATCCGCCGGGAAATCGCTCTCGCCGAATGGATTGGCGGCAAAGAGGCCGTAGCCACGGACGTGCCAGCGACAGCGGGGGCGGAACGACTCGGGGTGGCTCATCATGACCAGCCCGCCGCGGGCAGCCTCTCCGTCCTCGGGAGCGACCGCCAGCGGCCCGCTGTAGGCGACCCAAGAGGCGGCGTGTCCCCACGCCTCGGCGTCGGCCTGGCCGCGGTCGTTGAGGATCTGGCCCCCTAAGCCGGCGTCGAGCTTCATCGCGCCCGGCACGCGGACCGCGAACGAGCCCTCCTTCGTGTCGGCGAAGGTCGCCGGGCCGTATTCGGCTTTCAGGGTGATTGTGAAGTCGATGTAGCGGGCCGAGGGGGAATCGCCCCCGCCGTTGAGCAATCCGAACACGAGCGTGCGGGTGTCGGCCAAGACGTTCTCACCCGCGGCGGTCCAATCGTTTGTGGTCTCGACGACGACCGTGTCGCCCGCGTCGATCTGGCTGCGGACAAACTCCTTGTGAACGATCCGCGGACGCCCCTCGCCCGTGCCCTTGGCCTGATGCCAGAAGTCGTGCCCGTTTACACCGCCGTGCGAGAACCAGAGCGACTGGTGGTGCGGGTGGTCCTCTTCTTCCGCGGCGAGCTTTGGGCCCATGGGCCAGCTGCGGGTCATCTCTTGGCCCGAAGCGTTGCGGATGGGCCAGACGATCGGCTGCCGCCCCGCCTTGGTCACGTACTCGGCGAACAGCTCGCCGTCGACCAGCACGCGCGCGCCCACATCGCTCGGCTCGACCGAGAGCCGGGTCGCCACCGGGATCGCGCCGAAGCGGCTCGGCAGCGTGCAGCACGACTTCGGCTGGCCGGGGGCCGCCGCAACCGGGAGCTCCGCAAGGGGATCGGCGTCACTCTCTCCCGCCGGCGCCGCGACGCCGGGGAGCAAGAGCAAGCCAATGAGAACCGCCCGGTTCAAAGCCATCGTCGTGGTCGCTCGGAGGAAGGTGAATCGCAGCAACGGCTCATTATAGCGCCCGCGGCGGGGCGTGTGGCGTCGTTCGCTACAGCGAACCCTTGGTGCTGGGCGCCCCCACCATGCGTGGATCGGACTCGGTGGCGGCGCGGATCGCCCGGCCGCACGCCTTGAAGACCGCCTCGGCGAGGTGGTGGCTGTTGCGCCCGTAGTGGGCCAGCACGTGGACGTTCGCCAGCGCGTTGGCGGCGAAAGATTGCCAGAAGTGCTCGACCAGCTCGCTGTCGAACTGCCCGATCTTCTCGGTTGGGATCTCGACGCGCCACTCGAAGGCGTAGCGACCGCCGAGATCGACCGCCGCGGTGACGAGCGTCTCGTCCATGGGCAGGGTCATCGAGCCGTAGCGTCGGATGCCCGCCTTATCGCCCAGCGCCTCGCGGACCGCCTGGCCCAGGCAGATGCCGATGTCTTCGACCGTGTGGTGCTGATCGACTTGCAGGTCGCCGTCGGCCTTGACCGTCAGGTCGAGGCAGGCGTGCTTCGTCAGCAGCTCGAGCATGTGGTCGAGGAAGCCGACCCCGGTATCGAGATCGGACTTCCCGGAGCCGTCGAGATCGACCTCCAGCCGGATGTCGGTCTCGCGGGTCTGGCGGTGGATGGTCGCGGTGCGCGTCATGGCGGGCCGTGAATCGGGGCCGGGCGGGGGTCGGTGGGACACCTAAAGATACCCGCTAGACGCCGGCGGTTCGCGGCCGTGCCGGCTCGGGGCTCACTTTCCGCGGGGCCCCAACCTGCCGCCTGGGGCGATTGGGGCGGTCAGTCAGCCCAATCGAGTCCGGTTTCCGCCTTGATCCGCTCCTCGAAGTCGCCCAACAGGCCGCCAACGACTTCCCAGCCCGCCGGCCGGCGGACCTCGATGTCCCCCTCGCGGTTGACGCGGACAATGGTCCCCTCGCCGACACCGGCGGCGACCAGATCGTCGTGGTGCAACTCGTCTTCGACCAGCAGCTTGTCGAGCGTGCGCCCGCTCATCTCGATGAACGGCATCTTAAATCTCTCCGGCAGAAGTTGGGGCGCGGGACCTCACCCGCTCTGGTGATCAGGCTAACCGCCCCGCCCTGCCCCGCCCAGTGTGGACGCCCGTATCTCTCGCTCAGAGCGACCAATCGGGCGCGAGTTGGCGGATCCGCTCGGTGAAGGCGAGCAGCGTCTCGATGTCGAGCTGTTCGGTCCGCGTATCGGGCGCGAAGCCCATCTGGTCGATGACCGCATCGATCTGTTCCTTGCTCAGGTGCCGCTTCATCGCCGAGGCGACGTTCGCCCGCAGGAACTTGCGGCGGTGCAGGAAGAGGGCGCGGATCAGTTGCTGGAAGTACTTGAGGTCGGGGATAGCGGCCCGCTTCTCCGGATTGACGACGATCTTCACAATCGCCGACTCGACCTTGGGGGGCGGCCAGAAGACCTTGGGCGACATGACCCGCACGACCTCCGTGTCCGCTTGGCTCTGCATCCAGACGCTCAACGCCCCGTAGTCCTTGCTCCACGGCTTGGCGACGATCCGGTCGGCCAGCTCCTTCTGGATGGTCGCGACCATCGTGTGCGGCGTGTGCTCGCACATCAGCAGGTTCGACAGGATCGGCGTGGCGACGTTGTACGGCAGGTTGGCGACCAGCTTCAGCCGCGAGTCGGGCGTGCCCCGTAGCGCGGAGCCGACGGTCTGTAGGACCTCGTCGGAGAAGGTGTTCTTGTTGCGCAGCGCGTCGCAGCGGAGCTGGATCACGTTGTCGTGGTGCAGCAGGTGCTCGCTGGCGAGCTCGAAGAGGTTGGCGTCGATCTCGACGGTGACCACGCTGCTCGCCTGCTGCGCGATCAGCGTGGTGAGCGAGCCGGTCCCCGTGCCGATCTCCAGGGCCACGTCGCGCGGCCCGAGCTCGGCCGAGTCGGCGATCATCTGAATCAGGTTCAGGTCGATCAGGAAGTTCTGCCCGTGCCGCGAGTTCGGCTCCACGCCGATCTCCCGCAGCTTGTGCATCAAGAACGACTTGGTCTGGCGGGGAGCAGACATGAGGGGGCGGCCGGCTTGCAGCGATCAGCACGAGCAACTTTCCGGCGGCTGATCGCTGACCGCAGAAAGCTGGCGGCTCAACCTAAATCGCCTCGTCGCCTCGTTCGCCGGTACGGATCCGGACGCAGTCGTCCATTGGGAGGACGAAGATCTTGCCGTCGCCGATCTCGCCCGAGTCGCCCGAGCGTCCGCCCTGGATGATGGCGTTGATCGTCGGCTCGACGAACTCCTCGTTCACGGCGATCTGGAGCTGGACCTTGCGGAGCAGGCTGACCGAGATGTCGGCGCCCCGGTACTGCTCGGTCTGGCCCTTCTGGCGACCGAAGCCCTGCACGTCGAGGATCGTCAGTCGGACGACCTCCACTTCCGCCAGGGCGGACTTCACGTCCTCCAGCTTGCTGGGCTGGATGATGGCGATGATCAGCTTCATAGGGCAGATGATAGTTGGCAGATGAGAGATGGCAGAACTAAGCCACCCGTCGATCTAGGGCCAAGCATCATAGTCGATGGGGCCGCCTCCCTGAAACCGGCGCCGCCCCAGACCCCCCTACCCTCGATCCTCTGCCCTCTAGCACCTAACACTTTTCCAGGGACACCCCGGCTTGAGCGGGTCTAGGCGGAGAGCCCGCCCAAGCCATGCGGGGCGTCCTTCTGGCTTAGGGGCGTGGTCCTTGCCACGCGGCCTGCAAAACAAAAACACCCCCGGACGAGAGCGAGCCAGGCGGTAACTCGCTCCCGCCCCAGGGGCGCTGGTTGGTTCGTTGGGGGCGGCAAGGGCTTTCCCCTTCCCACCGCGGTCTCAAACACGCTCCCGAGCCCGGCGGAGCCAGGCGGTAACTCCGCCGGGTCGGAAGCGATCGGTTGGTTCAGTAAGCGTCTAGGGAAAAGCCCCGGCCCGAGGCGACCAGGCGGTAACCGCCCCGGGCCGAGACCAACTCCCTGAACGCGTCACACCGGAAGTCCCTTCGCGGCGTGTCTTTCGCAGTCGTTCCGGCCGCCCTCCGTGGCGGCCTCGTCGCCCGCTCCTTCCTAGAGCGGAGTCCGCGTCGGGATCAGTGCGTGTAGGCGGCCATGCCGTGCTCGCTGATGTCCAGACCCTGCTGCTCTTCCTCGGGCGAAACCCGGAGCAGGTCCATCGACTTCAGCACACTGAACAGGACGAACATCGTCACGAAGCCCCAGGCACAGATGGAGAGGGCGCCGCAGGCCTGGATGGCGAACGTCGTCGTTCCGTCTTTGAGGTAATCGTTGGGCAGGATGCCGATCGCCAGGCAGCCCCAGATGCCGCAGAGGCCGTGGACGGGCCAGGCGCCGACCGGGTCGTCGATGTTGAGCTTGTCGAGCAGCATGATGCCCGCGATGACCAGCACGCCACCGACACCGCCGACGAGGATCGCCTGCATGTTGCTCATGCAGTCACAGCAGGCCGTGATGCTGACTAGGCCGGCGAGGATGCCGTTGAGACCCATCGAGAGGTCCGGCTTGCCGAACATGACCCAGCTGACGAGCGTCGCCACGATGCCGCCGGCGCCGGCCGCTAGCGTGGTGGTGACGGCGCAGTGCATGGTGCCATCGATATCCGCCGTGTTGGCGAAGGAGAGGTAGCTGCCCGGGTTGAACCCGTACCAACCGAACCAAAGGATGAACACACCGAGGCCGGCGAGCGGGATGTTGTGCCCGGGCATCGGGACGCTCTTGCCATCGACGTAGCGGCCGATCCGCGGTCCGAGCACGATGGCGCCGGCAAGACCGGCGAAGCCACCGAGGCCGTGAACCACCGCCGAGCCGGCGAAGTCCTGGAAGCCCATTGCGTACTCACCATCAACCAGCTCACCGAACTGCATGAGCCAACCGCCACCCCACTTCCAGTATCCGCTGATGGGGTAAACCAAGCCGGTCAAGATAGCACTGTAGATCAAGTAGCCCGAGACCTTCATACGCCCAGCAACGGCTCCCGAGACAATCGTCGCGGCAGTCGCGGCGAAGACGGCTTGGAAGAGCCAATCCACTTCGGGCGAGAACGTGCGGCCGTCGGCGGGCACGTAGTTCTCGAGACCAACTCCGCCGAATGCGAGGTAGCCACTGACGTCGTCCCAGCCCCCCTCTTTCTCGTAGAGAGTCGGGTACATCAACCCGAATCCGATTAGGAAGAACAGCAGGACGCCAACGCAGATGTCCATCGAGTTCTTGAACAGGATGTTCACCGCGTTCTTCGACGAGTTGAAGCCCGATTCGACCATCGCGAAGCCGGCTTGCATGAAGAACACGAGGACAGCACAGAGGAACAGCACCGCGTTGTCGAAGGCGTAGCCGACTCCGCCTTCCCAAGCCTCGGCTGTTTCCTCAGCGGGAGCTTCTTCCTCGGCGGGCTCTTCAGCGGCCGGTTCTTCAGCAGCGGGCTCTTCCGCGGCCTCGGTTTCGGCGGCGGCGGTTTCTTCGCCGCCCTCTTCTTGGGCGATCGCGTAGCCGGCTGGTCCGGCCAGGGTGGCGCACAGAGCGAGCAGCATGACTGCCCAATTGCGCCGTTCGAGAACGAGCGACATGGGTTTCCTCATCAAATCCACAGAAGGTAAATCGGTCTTGCGCAGATCGCCCGACGCCTGTCGAGTTCCACCTACGTCGGCGAGTGCGATTGGCCGGCACGTGCGGCCACGCACGCCCCTCTCAGCACTCGGCGTGCCAATACGTCCAAGACGTTCCCTGCAGGGCGATGCAACCCTATGCAAATAAGGGGTTTAGGAAATGCGAAGATTCCTTAAAGTCCCGCTCGGTCGGGCCACCTGCTCGGGGGATGCCTCGACCGCATGCATGCTCAGCCCATTCGACGGGCAGGCGCCCGCTGCGGGGGCGCCGTCGCCGCGAAGGCTAGCGACGCCCGGCGTGGCGGCAGAGCGCCGCGAGGAAGAAGAGGCCGAGCGAGGTCGGCTCGGGCACGGCTCGCGAAGCGGCGGCGTTCGCGGCGGCGTCGCGCCAGACCGTGAAGTCCGCCGCATCGACGACCCCGTCCGCGTTGCCATCGGCGGCGAGGCCTTCGCCCGCCTCGCCGTAGCTCGCCCGCCAGACGCCGTAGTCGTCGGCATCGATGTCGCCATCGGAGTCGTAGTCACCGGGCAGGGCCGGGGCGAGGAGACTGCCGCTGGGGTTGTGGGCGACCGTGTCGAGGTAGACCTCGGCGTCCCCGGAGCCGTAGAGGAAGATCGAATCGATCGTGAGCATCGGCCCAGTGATGACCCCATCGCCCGATACCCAGCCCGACCATTGGCTGTCGTCGTCGAGGTCCCATTCGTAGAGCCGCCACTCGCCGTCGGCGATGACGTTCTTCAGCTCGCCCCGGTCGGCCGAACCCGGGTCGTCGACAGCGATCTGCACCGTGAGCCCGGGGGTGTCGGTCTTCAGCCAGAAACCGATCGACCCTTCGGCGCTGAGCGACAGGTTCCCGTCGGGGGCGGCTCCGCCCGACAGGTGCCGTAGGGTCCAGTCGCCGGTGGCGTTGATGTCGAGCAGCTGCGACCCGATCCCTTCGTGCTGCATGGTGTCAGTCTGGTCGGCCGACGAGCTGCCATCGATCGTCGTTTGCCCGCCGGCGGTGATCGAGCTAGCGAAGTAGCCCTCATCGCCCGGTGCATCGAAGCCCGTGATGAGGGTTGCCTCCGGCGCGAGATTGCCGCCGGGACCGGGCGGATCGACCGCCACCAAGCTGTCGTACCACGCGACGACCGCGTCGCGGCGGTCGTTGCTGAGCGAGCTGCCGTTCAGCAACGAGTTGTAGCTGAAGAAGGTGAGGCTGTCGGCTCGTCCGTCGTCATAGACCTGCTGCATCTGGCTGATCGTCTCGGAGACGCCGCCGCTTGAACCGCCCGTGTGCAAGTAGGAACCGAGGCCAATCGAGATGTCCGTGTTGGTCTCCGCGTCGAAGATGTCGTCCAAGAAGCCCGACATGAGGCCGCGGTTTGACTGGCTGAGGTAGACCATCGGCACCGCGATGTCGAGCAGGTCTTGCTGGAGCCAGGTCCGGTAGTCTTGAAGGTAGTCGCGTTCGGCGGTGGTCGGGTTGTTCCACACGGCGGCCGAGAGCTTGATCTCGCGGCCTTCGGTCACTTCGGCGGCGTCGACCGTCTGGCCGACCGAGGCCACCAAGTCGGTCACGCGCCCCTGCACCCACGTGCGGTACGCTTCGCGTTTGCCGAAGGTTGACCCATCGGAGGCGTCGAGGCCGGTCTCATCGAAGTAGAGCTGGTGCGAGTAGGGGTCGTGGGGCAGGTAGTCCCAGTCGGGACGGAAGCCCTCCGAGGAGCCACCGCCCGGACCGAGCCAGCGGATGTAGTCCAGGTGGATGCCGTCCACGTCGTAGTTGGTGGCCAGGTCGCTCGCCACGTTGTTAAGGTGCGTCTGCACCTCGGGGAGGACGTGGTTTACGCGGGCGTAGCTTCCACTGAACGAGCTGCTGCCGTTCACCAGGGTCTCCACGTTGCCGTTGATGTCCGTGACCCGGAAGCTGGGATCGCTGTTGTAGAAGATGTGGTTCGGGTCGCTTGGCGCCGCGCTGTCGCGCCAGAGTGGCATCGTGTTCAGCCAAGCGTGCAGCTTCACGCCGCGTTGCTGCGCCTGGTTGATGGCGACCTGCAGCGGGTCGATGTTCTGTTGCCAGCCCTGCGCGGGGGTCTCGTGGTTGCTGAAGTAGTAAGCGTCCGCCTTGCCCCGCACTTGCCAGAAGACATCGGTGATGCCCAAATCGGCGGCGTTGTTGATCTTGTTCTGGATATCGACGGTCGAGTCCTCGTTGTACTCGAACCGGCTGACCCACAAGCCGCGGAAGTCGTCGAACGTCTCCGCGCCGGCGGAAGCGGTGACAAGCAAGACGCAAAGAGTGGCGACGCCGAGTGTCGCTAGGGAGAGAGGGCCACGCATGCCGCGTTCTGTCGTTCGAGGAGGGTCTGTTCCGGAGGGCGGTCGCCCCAATCCCTTATACAGAAAAGCTTTGGATCATGGGGGAGGGTTGCGCTTCGGAGAGATGGAAGTGCGCCATCGTCTACCTGCGGGGCGAGCGATCGGCTAATCTCAGCGGTTCGATCAACCGACTCGATAGCTCCCTCGGGCGCCATGCTTCCACGACTCCTCCTCGCTCTCCTCGCCGCCCTGCCCCTGTCGGGCGCCGCACTCGGTGACGACAACCTGGCGCCCCCGCCGGTCGCCCGCGAGTTCCGCGCCGCCTGGATCGCGACCGTGGCGAACATCGACTGGCCTTCCCGTCCGGGATTGCCCGTAAAGAAGATGCAGGAGGAGTTGGCGGCGCTGTTGGACGAATGCGTCCGTTTGCGGCTGAACGCCGTCGTGCTGCAGGTCCGTCCGGCGTGCGACGCGATGTACGCCTCGGAGCTCGAACCGTGGTCGGAGTACCTGACCGGCAAGCAGGGCCAGGCCCCGCCCGACGGCTTCGACCCGCTCACTTGGGCGTGTGAACAAGCCCACGCGCGTGGCCTCGAGCTGCACGCTTGGTTCAACCCGTACCGCGCCGTCCACCCCTCGGCGAAGAGCCCGCTCGACGACCAGCACATCGCGGTGCGGCGACCCGAACTGGCGCCGAAGTACGGCAAGCACCGTTGGCTCGATCCGGGGGCCGCTGAAGCGGCCGAGCACTCGATCGCCGTGGTGCTCGACGTGGTGCGGCGCTACGACATCGACGCCGTCCACTTCGACGACTACTTCTACCCCTACCCGGTGACCGACGCCCTCGGCGACAGCGGCGACGGGCCCAAGCAGGTCGAGGTCCCCTTCCCCGACGACGCGAGCTGGCGGGTCTACTGCGACGCGACGCCCGAGGCCGATCGCCTCAGCCGCGACGACTGGCGCCGGGACAACGTGAACCGTTTCGTCCGCGACCTGAGCGAGGCGATCCACCGTGAGAAGCCGCACGTGCGGCTCGGCATCAGCCCGTTCGGAATCTGGCGCCCCGGCACGCCCGAGGGGATCCAGGGTTTCGACCAGTACGCGAAGCTCTACGCCGACGCGCGCCTGTGGTTGCACGAGGGTTGGGTCGACTACTTCACACCTCAGCTCTACTGGGCGATCGACCAGAAACCGCAGAGCTTCACCACGCTGCTAAGCTGGTGGGCGACCCAGAACCCGACGGGCAAGCACCTCTGGCCGGGCCTTTACACCTCGAAGGTGGGGGGCGAGAAGCCGGGCTACCCGCCGCAGGAGATCATCGATCAGATCGTCACGGCGCGGGAGCAGATCGGCGCGACCGGCCACGTCCACTTCAGCATGAAGGCGCTGTCGAACAACTGGGCGGGGTTGGCGGACCGCCTCCGCGACGAGGTCTACACGCAGGCCGCCCTGCCGCCGGCGACCGACTGGCTGGCGGGCGACACGCCGGCGCCCGCCTCGCCGCAAGTGGAACGCCTCGGCGAGACGTCCCCGCCCGAGTTCAAGGTCGCTTCGCCCGACGGCCGAGCGACGCGCTGGGTGCTGCAGAAGCGTTGCGGCGAGGAGTGGACCACCGGCCTGATCGGCGCCCAGATCGAGAGCCTGCGTATCCGTCCCAACGCGCAAGGGGAGCGAGCGAACGCGATCGCCGTCTACGCGGTCGATGGGCTCGGCCGCGCGAGCGAGCCGACCGTCCTGGCGATCGAGGCGCAGGATGACTGACCAAGAGGCCCAGTCTTCGTCTACCAGGAAGTCGCCGTGGACGTGGATTCCGACGCTCTATTTCGCGTCGGGGTTGCCCAATGTCGCCGTCACGAAGATGGCGTCGGTCATGTACCAGAACCTCGGCGTCGCCGTCGATCGCGCTGCCGAGTACACGAGCGACCTGATGTTCCCTTGGGTGATCAAGCCCCTTTGGAGCCCACTGGTTGATGTGCTCTCCACGCAGCGACGATGGATTGTGGCAACTCAGGGGGCGATTGCACTAGCCACCATCATCATCGCTTTCGGCGCTTCTTCGCCCAACTTCCTTGTGATTACGCTCGCCGGTTTTTGGCTAGTAGCGATCGCTTCGGCGACTCACGATATCGCCGCCGACGGCTTCTATATGGCCGGGCTCTCGGAACGCGATCAGGCTTGGTTTGTTGGGATACGCAACTCGCTCTACCGCGTCTCGATGGTGGTCGGGTCGGGGTTGCTAGTTTGGCTGTCGGGATGGCTCTCCAACTCCAGGGGTTTGCCGATTGGCGAGGCCTGGAGCTGGATCTTCGGCGCCGTCGCGATCTTCTTCGCCCTGGCTGGGCTCTATCACCACTACGCTTTGCCACGACCCCGGCAGCCGTCAGAGGGTCGATCGCGGACGGTAGCGGAGATCGCCAAGGAGTTCGCCGAGACCTTTGTTAGCTTCTTTCAGAAGCCAGGGGTCATTCTCTCCCTGGCCTATTTGCTGCTCTATCGCTTCAGCGAGGCGCAGCTCGGCGCCGTGAAACCGTTCTTTATGCTCGCCAACAAGGAAGAAGGCGGTCTCGGTCTCAGCAATGAGCTGTTCGGCACCTTGGACGGGGTTATTGGAGTCATCCTGCTGCTCGCGGGCGGCATTCTTGGCGGCATCCTCGTTTCGCGAGATGGGTTGCGCCGCTGGCTCTTCCCCATGGCCTTGGCGATCAACCTGCCGAACGCGGCCTACTTATACCTAGCGACTTACCAGCCCGAATCTCTCTGGCTCATCGGGGCGGCGATCGGCATCGAAGCCTTCGGCTACGGCTTTGGCTTTGCCGGATACATGCTCTACATGCTCCTCTTATCACGAGGTAAGCATCAGACCGCGCACTACGCGCTTTGCACCGGGTTCATGGCTTTGGGTTACCAGATTCCCGCACGCTACGCAGGCAAATTGGTCACTTGGCTTGGCTACGAGAACTTCTTCTGGTGGGTCCTCGCCGCGGTGGTCCCGAGCCTGATTATTACGCTCCTGGCGCCACTGCGAGAAGAGGCGACCTCCGACGCACCGACCGCAGACAGCACGACCGAATCATGACGCTCACGCCGCCCACCGAGCTCCGCGAGCGGCTCGCGCAGCTCGTGATGATCCGCATCGGATCGAACCTGCCCCCCATCCTCCGCGTCCACGAGGACGAGGAGCGGGTCGCGCGGCGGCTGCGCGAATGCCCGGTCGGCGGGCTGCTGCTGTTCAACGGCACATGGCCTGAGACCCGCGACAGCCTGGCGCGGCTGCAAGCCGCTTCGAAGACACCGCTCCTGGTCGCCAGCGACATCGAGCGGGGCGCCGGCCAGCAAATCGCAGGACTGACGGTCTTCCCGCACCAGCGCGCGTTCGTCGGGCTCGACGACGCCGAGCAAGCGATCGCCGCCTTCTGCCGCACGACGGCTGCCGAGGCCCACGCCGCCGGCGTTCACGCCACCTTCGGGCCGGTGGCCGACGTGAACAGCGACCCACGCAACCCGATCATCGCGACCCGCGCCTTCGGCGACGAGCCGGCCCGCGCGGCCGAGCTGGCCGCCGCCTACGTCCGCGCCGCTGAGGCGGCCGGCCTGGCGACCTGCGCGAAGCACTTCCCCGGGCACGGCGACACCCATCAGGACTCGCACGACGCGATGCCCCGCGTCGAGGCGTCCGCCGAGACTTTGCGAGAGCGGGAGCTCGTCCCGTTCCGGGCCGCCATCGAAGCGGGCGTCGCGATGATCATGACGGCGCACGTCGAGTACCCCGCGTTCGACCCAACCGGGCTGCCGGCGACGCTCTCGCCAGCGATCCTGATCGACCTCTTGCGGGGCGAGCTCGGCTTCGAGGGGGTCGTCTGCAGCGACAGCCTCTTGATGGCCGGCGTGCGAGACCGCTTTGACTCCGAAGGCGAGATGGCCCTGGCGACGCTCAATGCGGGTGTCGATCTGCTGCTCGACATCGACGACCCCGCCACCGTGGTCGAAGCGCTCACCGCCGCAGCGGCCGACGGCCGCCTCAGCGCGGAGCGGATCGACGAGGCGTTCGGCCGGGTGTGGTACCTGAAGGAGAAGGCGCTCTCTTGCCAGGCAGCGGAGGCTCGGCCAATTGCCGAGGAGGCGGCGGCGTTGGCCGCACGCATCGCCACGGCCGCCACCGCTCCGCTCGACGCGGCACCGGGGCTCGATCCGTCGAAGTCACTCACCGCGTTGCTGCTGAAGCCGCACCACCGGCCGACCGATCCGGACGAGCAGCCGCTCGCCGCCGCGTTGCGTGAGCGGTTCGCGGCGGTTCGTTACTTCGAGACCGGGCCGGAGATCGCCGATAACTTGGTGGACGACCTGCTCGCCGGCGCCGCGGAGGGGGAGCCGATCGTCGTCGCGATGATCGTGAAGCCGGCCGCATGGCATGCGTTTGGCCTCACCGAGTCGCAGGACCGCTTGATCCGGCGCTTGCTGGAAGCACGCCCGGTTGTGCTCGCCTGCCTCGGCGTGCAGAACGCGCTGGACGCTTACCCGGAGGCCGCGGCTCGGCTCGTCACGCACAGCGACGTGCCCGCCAGCCAAGCGGCGCTCGCCGCGGTCCTTGCCGGCGAATCGGTCAGCGGCTGATCTTCACGGTCTTCGGCCAGCCGGTGAACTGCTTCGCTCCGGGCTGCGTGGCGTCCGTCTCGCGCGGCCAGCACTCGAAGGTGACCTCGTTGCGGTCGGTGTGGAAGCGGACGAGCCCGTAGCCCGAACCGTGCGAGGGGCTGTCCGGGTTCGCGTAGGCGTGCATCGTCAGCTTATTGCCGAAGCCGTCCTCGTAGTCGCCGGTCCACGGCAGCGGGTTATCGGGTGAGCGGTTGGCGCCGGCGACCTCGCCGAGCGGACGCCACCAACGGCTGTAGTAGCTGTTGTGAATCGCCGGCGAGAGGAACGCCCACGGGCCGTCGCGGTAGCCGTCGATGCCGTGCTGAAGCAGCGTCGATATGTGCTGGTCGCCGGCGAGGTGCACGGCGCCGGCCGCCTTGATGAGCCGCACCGCCTTCAGGCGACCCGTTTGCGGCCAGCCGTTGGAGTCGAGGTCGGCCAGGAGCCGGTTCTTCACGTCGTCGCCGCCGCCGTGCAGGTGGCATGCGCCGGCGAAGCCGGTCTGCGACAGGACGCAGCGCATCTTGGCTCCGGGCTGCTGGCCCCACTCTTCGAGGAAGGCGAGCTGGCGATCGCCCAGGAGCTTGAGCCCCGGCAGATCGATCGCCGCGCGGTCGTAGGCGGGGTCGTTGATGTGGTCCGGGCGTGGCCCCATCTTGGGGATCTTGCCGTTGGGGCCCGACTTGAACTTGCGGTCCTCGAGGATCGCGAAGTCGACGCCGCCGATCTTCAGGCTCGTGTAGTAGACGCCGATGCCCTGCTCGATCGGCGTCGGGTCGTACGGGTCAGGCAGGTGCCCGCACTGGGCCCGCTCGACCATCCGAACGTACTCGGGGTGGTAGAAGTAGCCGCCGTCGTCGCCGGCGTGGGTTGTCGCCTTCTTGCCACGCTCGCCCCACAGGTTGCCCTGGCCGATATCGTGGTCGTCCGGGATCGTCACGCAGGGGCGGTGGCGGAAGACCTCACGGAACTGCAGGCCGAACTTCAGCCAGGCCGCCGTGTGCTGCTTGTGGTCGTACGACTGATCGCCCGCGAAAAAGACGAGGTCCGGGTCTTGGTGGTTGATATTGCGGACGTAGTTCGGCCGCATCCCGCGGTCCTTGTTCGAGTTGCACGAGAGGCTCGCCACCACGATCTCCGGCTTGTCGGCTGGATCGCGGCGGATGGTCCCCTCGTAGGCCGAACCGTCCAGGTGCGAGACCCGGTAGGCGACGTCCCGCTTTGTGCCCCAGTGGCTAACGCGAAAAGTGGTGCACCAGCCGAGGTCGTTGACCGATTGCTCGCCGACCTTGACCCACTCGCCGTCCCGTTCGACCTCCAGGACGACGGTCCGAGACTCCTTCGGGTACAGCGGGTAGAGCTGTGCGGTCAGCTTGAGCGTGTTGTCCGCCACCGTGTACAGGGCGAACGCCACCACCTCGTCCCGTGGCACGCGCAGATCGACGATCTCCGATGGCTTGCGGTTCCACCAGTCGTTCACGCAGAGCGTGTCGACGCCCTCAAACGGCGCCCGCACGGGTGGTTTGCCGTGGTCGTCCGCGAGGGTGGGGGCCGTGGCGAGGGCGAGCAGCAGGAGCGATCTCATGGTGGTTGGTCCCGAGGAGCGGTGATAAGCCACGCCAGTATAGACGTCCGCGGGCCCGAGTTTTATGTCGTCGTGGCGTCCCGATTTGCCGAATCTTGATCAGGTCCACTCTCGACGTCGGCGCCTCCGCGCTATTCGCGTCATCTGCTACCATCGCAGTCCCTACGGCATCTCCGCAAACCGCTATCAGAAACCCGCCATGGCCACCGTCTTCGACCCGTTCTCCGCCCGCGACACGTTCAAGGCCCCTCAGGGGGAGCTCGGCATCTATCGGCTTGCGAAGCTCGAAGAGGCGGGCCTCACGAAGCTCGCCGCCCTGCCCTACTCGATCCGCGTGCTGCTCGAGTCGGTCCTGCGGAACTGCGACGGCTACGTCGTGACCGAAGAGAACGTCAAGCAGATGGCCGCCTGGGCCGACAACAAGGGGACGAAGCCGGTCGAGATCCCCTTCAAGCCGGCACGCGTCGTCCTGCAGGACTTCACCGGCGTGCCGTGCGTCGTTGACTTGGCGGCGATGCGCTCGGCGATGCAGCGCCTCGGTGGCGACCCGGGCAAGATCAACCCGCTCGTGCCGGTCGACCTGGTGATCGACCACTCGGTGCAGATCGACCACTTCCTGGGCGACGGGGCGCTCGACCTCAACACCGAGCTCGAGTTCACCCGCAACAAGGAACGCTACGAGTTCCTCCGCTGGGGCCAGAAGGCGTTCGACAACTTCCGTGTCGTCCCACCCGGCACGGGCATCGTTCACCAGGTGAATCTCGAGTACCTGGCGAAGTGCGTCTTCACGGGCAAGGACCAAGAGGGCGCGGTCGCGTTCCCGGACTCGCTCGTGGGCACCGACAGCCACACCACGATGATCGACGGCCTCGGCGTCGTCGGTTGGGGCGTCGGCGGCATCGAGGCGGAGGGCGTCATGCTCGGCCAGCCGATCTACATGCTCACGCCCGAGGTCGTCGGCATGCGGCTCACGGGCAAGCTCCCCGCCGGCGCGACAGCGACCGACATGGTGCTCACCGTCACCGAGATCCTCCGGAAGGAGAAGGTCGTCGGCAAGTTCGTCGAGTTCTGCGGCCCCGGCGTCAGCAGCATGTCGCTCGCCGACCGCGCGACGATCGCCAACATGAGCCCCGAGTACGGCGCCACGATGGGCTTCTTCCCCGTCGACGAGGTCACGCTCGACTACCTGCGCCAGACCGGCCGCACCGACGACGAGGTCGCCCTCGCCGAGGCGTACAGCCGCGAGAACCACCTGTTCCGCACCGACGACGCCCCTGAGCCGACCTTCACGAAGCTTGTGGAGCTCGACCTGTCGACCGTCGTCCCCTCGCTCGCCGGCCCCAAGCGTCCGCAGGACCGCGTGCCGCTCACTGAGATGAAGGCGTCGTTCGCCGAGTCGCTCACCACCGAAGTCGGCCCGCAGGGCTTCGGCCTCTCGGGCGACGCGCTCAAGAGCACCGCCACGGTCGTCGACAACGGCCACACGACCGACATCACGCACGGCGCCGTGGCGATCGCGGCGATCACCAGCTGCACGAACACGTCGAACCCGAGCGTCATGGTCGCCGCCGGCCTCGTCGCCAAGAAGGCGGCCGCCCACGGCCTCAAGGCGAAGCCGTACGTGAAGACGTCGATCGCCCCCGGGTCGCGGGTCGTCACCGACTACTACGCGAAGTCGGGCCTCGACGAGGAGCTCGCGAAGGTCGGCTTCTACACGGTCGGCTACGGCTGCACGACCTGCATCGGCAACTCGGGCCCGCTCCCCGAGCCGGTCTCGAACGCCGTCGTCGAGGGCGACCTGATCGTCTCCGGCGTGCTGAGTGGCAACCGGAACTTCGAGGGCCGCATCAACCCGCACGTGAAGGCGAACTACCTCGCCAGCCCGCCGCTCGTGGTCGCCTACGCCCTCGCCGGCACGACCGACATCGATCTGACCACTGAGCCGATCGGCAAGAGCGACTCGGGCGAGGAGGTCTTCCTCAAGGACATCTGGCCGACCCACGACGAGGTCGCCGAGGTCGTGAAGGCGTGCGTGCTGCCCGAGATGTTCGTCGAGCAGTACGACGGCGTCTGGGACAAGAACGAGAAGTGGAACGCGATCGCCACGAGCGAGGGCAACCTGTTCGACTGGAACGAGGACAGCACCTACGTCCAGGAGCCGCCGTTCCTCACGACGATCACGACCGACGTCGCCCCGATCGAGCCGATCACCGGCGCCAAGTGCCTCGCCGTCCTGGGCGACTCGACCACGACCGACCACATCAGCCCCGCCGGCGCGATCGCCAAGGACTCGCCCGCCGGCAAGTTCCTGCAAGACGCGGGCGTCGAGCCGGTCGATTTCAACAGCTACGGCTCCCGCCGGGGCAACGACCGGGTGATGACCCGCGGCACGTTCGCGAATATTCGTATTCGCAACCAGCTGGCCCCGGGCACGGAGGGGGGCGTCACCAGGTACTTGCCTACGGGCGAGGTGATGCCGATCTACGACGCCAGCATGAAGTACCAGGCCGACGGCACGCCGCTGGTGGTGCTCGCCGGCGCCGAGTACGGCACCGGCTCGTCACGCGACTGGGCCGCCAAGGGGACGTACCTCCTCGGCGTGCGGGCGGTGATGGCGGCCAGCTTCGAGCGGATCCACCGCAGCAACCTCGTGATGATGGGCGTGCTGCCGCTGGAGTTCACGGACGGCCAAACCAAAGAATCCCTCGGCCTCACCGGCGAAGAGACCTTCGACCTCGCCGGCCTCTCCGACGACCTGGAGCCCCGCCAGAAGCTGACCGTGAAGGCGGGCGACAAGGAGTTCGAGGTCACCGTGCGGATCGACACCCCCGTCGAACTCGACTACTACCGTCACGGCGGCATCTTGGCGTTCGTGCTGCGGAAGCTGTTGAAGGGGTAGGATAGTGGCGGTGCAATGACCCTATCCGCTAGGAGTACTCTGGGAAGATGACAGCCCTTGGCACATTGAAGACTATAGAACTACGAAATACGTGGCCTCGTGAAGCTAGCGACTTCACGCCATGGTTATCCGAGACGGAGAATCTCGGTTTGCTAGCCGAAACGCTCGGCATGGAACTCGAGCTAATTGGCAGGGAGGCTGCAGTCGGACCTTACCGAGCTGATTTGGTTTGTACTGATGTCTTGTCCGAATCACAGGTTCTGATCGAGAACCAGTTAGAGAAAACAGATCACTCCCATCTTGGACAACTCTTGACCTACGCTGCGGGACTGGATTCAGTTTCAATCATCTGGATAGCTAGTAAGTTTTCAGATGAACACCGTGCAGCACTGGATTGGCTCAATGATGTCACCGACGAAGCGATTTGCTTCTTTGGCCTAGAGATCGAACTGTGGCAGATAGACGAGTCGTCACCTGCACCTAAGTTCAATATTGTCAGCAAGCCAAACGATTGGACAAAGAAGCGTGCCCAATCCAGAAGGCAAACAGAAACGACCGATATCTACCTGTCATTTTGGAGCGAATTCAGGAAGCACCTATTGGCAGAGCAGTCGACGTTTAAGGTTTCTCCTGCTCGCGCGAAGCACCATCTCCGGGTCTCAATTGGAAAGGCCGGGTGCGCGATAGCAGCAGTTGCAAGTCAGCAGTCTGGGTATGTGAGAGTAGAACTCTATCTTGATGGTGACCAAGCGAAGGAGAGGTACGCTAATCTAGAAGAGAATAAGGACGACCTTGAAACCGCATTCGGAGCGGCGTTGGACTGGCAACCACTGCCGAAGAAGACAGCATCTAGGATTGCTACGTCGTCACACCAGTGCGACATCACAGACCGCTCGAAGTGGCAAGGGCTATTTGAATGGCTAACTGAGCGTGTTACTCGATTTGACAAGACTTTCCGAGGCCACGTCTCCAACTTTGAGTCTTAGCGAGTTTTGTCTACTATTAGGCAGTAGCGAGAACTCTTTCTATGCAGAATCTCAAGTTCATCATCGAGCAGCACAGCGACGGCTTCGTCGCCTACCCGCTGGGCCTGAAGGGCGTGGTCGTCGGTCAGGGCGAGACGCGCGACGCGGCGCTCGCCGATGCGCAATCGGCCGCCAAGTTCCACCTGGAGACCTTCGGCGCCGGAGTTCTCGGAGACGACGCCCCGCTCGGCGCCGAGATCGTCGAGGCCGGGGTCGATGCCTGATGCCCCGCTTCCCGGTCGACGCCCCGAAGCGTCGCGTGCTCAAAGCGATGGCGTTGCTCGGGTTTGAGGTCGTTCGCGAAGCGGAGCACATCGCCCTTCGTCGAGAGAACCCCGATGGCTCGGTCACTCCGATGACGATCCCGAATCACCGGATGATCAAGAGTTCGACACTCCGCGCGATCTGCCCCCAAGCCGGAATCCCACGGGATGAGTTCTTGCAAGCCTACAACGAGAGCTAGCCCGCCGTAGGCCTCTTCTCCCATGCCCGACCTCCTCAAAGTCGTCGACATCCAAGCCCCGCTGACCACGGTCCACGCCCTGGTCGCGTCCGCCGAGGGGATCGCGGCGTGGTGGTCGCCGGAGACTTCGGCCGACGGCGAGGGGCGGGTCGTGGTCCGCTTCGGCGCCGACTGGCGGGTGGTGCTTGAGAAGCTCGAGGAGACCGGGTCACGGGTCCGCTGGCGGGTCGCCGAGCACGACTCGGACGAGTGGCCCGGCACCGAGCTGGTCTTCGACCTCTCCGAGGCGGACGGCTGGACGACGCTCCGCTTCGACCACCGGGGCTGGGCCGAAGCGACCGACTTCTTCCGCTTCTGCGGCACCAAGTGGGTCGCGTTCCTGCTCAGCCTCAAGCAGGCGGCGGAGACCGGCCGCGGCGCCCCCTACCCGGACGAGATCCAGATCGGCCGCAACGGCTAGAGCCCTTTCTGATCGGACTTAGCGGAGGCGAGGCGGCGTCCGTGCTGGAGGCACAAGCGTCCGGGTCGAACGACGCCGTCCTGCTGAGATGGCCGGTCGTGAGTCGCTAAGCCACGTACGACGTTCAGCGGCGGCGTGTGCCTTTCGCAGGGCGGATGAGATTCAGTAAGGCGAGTGCGGTGGCTGCCGCCGCGATGGCGTTGGGTTCCGGGACCGCGGTGGAGTCGAGTTGCGATTGGGAGGCACTGGATGTGTCCGAGCCGTAGTTGGACCGCCACACGTCCAGATCGGCCTGATTGATCACGCCGTCGATAACGCCCGCGAAAGCGATTGCCGATTCGTCGGTCCCGTTGAGGTTATCTCGCCATACCGTGTAGTCGGCGGCGTCGACAACGCCGTCGCGGTTGAAGTCGCCCAGCGAACCGGCGATCGACGCCTGCAGCAGATGCACGTCGTAGGGCGCCAAGACGAGCTCGGCTGCGGCGGGCTGCCCCGTGATCAGATCGAGGATCGACTCGACCCCCTCAGGCAGGTTGATCGTTACCTGACGCGAGTCCTTGCTGACATTCACGAGTGAGAAGGTCATCTCGCCGGTGTCGGGATCAATCGCGTAGTTCATGAGCACGCCGTAGGCGGGCTGCTGGTCGAGGTCGGCGATGCTGATCGTGAGAGGGGGCGTCTCAACCAGGGGGGCGAGTGCGTCCGCAAAGTCGTCGGCCATCGTGAAGACTTCACCCAGGTCGATCGACGCCAGGGGGTCGAGGTCCGTCGACGCTCGGCCGAACCCGTGCTCATCCTTTCCGAAGGAGAGCGATGGATCAACCAGCAGGACTTCGCCCGCAAACGCCTCGAGCGCCGCCAGCTTCTCGTCGGAGATGAAAGGCGTGCGCGGAACAATGATGGTGTGATCCCCCGTTAAACCGGCGATCTCCGTGGGGGTCGTGAACCCGAGGGGGAGGTTCAGCATCTTGAGCGACTCGTAGACGGCCTCGACGTCGGCCATGTAGGTCGTGTCCTGGATCGCGGAATCGTTGACGTAGTAAATCCAGAACTTCCGCTCCGCGGGGACCAGCCGCGCGACGTCCTCGGCGTGGGCGTTCAGTTCCTTCATCGTTCGGCCGTAGGCGTCGAGCGCTTTGGGTTGCGTCAGCACCTCGCCAACGAACTCGGAATTCACGTCGCTGAAATCTCCGTCGTTTTCGCGCCCCCAAACCCAGGCCTGCGTCATGCTGTAACCATGGGTGTAGCCAAGCCAGAGGGCCGCACGGACGTACTCCGGGGGGATGTCGAACGACTTGCCCTTGCTGTCGAACCCGTGCCACTCGGAGTCGAAGAAGGGCTTGTCGGGAGCGATCGACTTGAAAAAGTCGAGCCCCATGGTCTGGATACGCCATTCCATGGTGTAGCGGTCCTTCCATTCCAGAACCTCGCCGCTCCGTTCCTGGAAGTTACCCGGCATCGCGGTGAAGTCCGAACCGAGCACGTCCTGGAGATTCGCCAGGTACTCGATGTCGATCCCGCCATCGCGGTAGTTGTCGCGTAGGGATCCCCCCAGCAGTTTGATGGTCACCGGTGCGCCCGGGTCATTCGCGTTGACGGCTTGCTTGTTAAAGGAGAACCAGTCGTTGGTCCGGTCCATGTTGAACCGCATGACGTCGTACCAGAGTGCCGAGCCCTGCAAGCTCAGCGGCACGCCCCACTTGGTTGGGTCCGGGTTGTCGGTCAGGAAGGGGAAGGCGTCGCGGGCCTCGCCGAAGTCGGCGTGCGAGGTTCCGTGCGTTGCGTTCAGGGCGGCGATGTCCCCGCCGTACTTGTCTTCCAACCAGGCCTGGTAGTTGTCTTTGGTGTACTCGGAGACCCCGTATTCCACCTTCCAGCCCCCTTCTCGCATGGAGAGGTGCGGCTCGTTCGCTAGGAGGTGCACGCGCGGCGTGTCGCCCGCCGCGGGGATCACCTGGGGGAACGACTGCGAGTAGAACTGCTGTACCCAGGAGCGGAGTTGAGGGTGATCGATGTCCCAGCGGATGAAGTTCCGCCGGCCGTCCTCCACCTCGGGGTGCTGCTCCTTCATCCAAGAAGCGAGCTGGGAGCCGAAGAACGAAACGAGCGGGACTTGGTTCTTCGCCCGCGCGGACTGGATGGAACTGACATCGCCATTGATGCTCCATGAGGGCAGCGTTCCGTCCGATCGCAACTCAGAAAGCGGGTAGTACCAGCCCCCTTGAGGGCCGAACGCTTCGATGGTGTCCGGATCGTCGGGCATCCAGTTGAAGCCGCTAGGGAAGACGGGCTTTCCGCCTTGCATCCAGTGCTTGGCGCCCTGCGTGACCCCGCCTTGGTTGAAATCGACCGGGGCCTTGCGCGTGATGACCCCGTCGAGCTGATCTTGCAGGTCCTGGATCGCTCGGTTCCCGATCTCGATCGAGTCCCGCATCTCCTTGAACGGAAGGGTCAGGTGGTAGTTGTCGGGGACGATAGCGTTCCACCAGAGGTCGTCGACGGCTTGCTCTAGCTGGTTGGGGTTGTCGTAGTCGTACTGCGCGTAGACGGTGAAACGATCGAGCACGACCTGCGAGACGCGGGCGTAGCCGGTGCTGATGCCGACGCCTTGGGCTTCGGTCATCTTGCTGGCCAGTTGGTTCTTAACGAGCGTCAACTCGTTCTTCAGATCGGTCCATGTGGCCGGGGTCAGGGGCGATTCCTCGTTGAAGGTAAAACCGGAGATCTCTCGGTTGGTTACGCCGATATGCGCGCCGCTTTGGCCCGTTCCGAACCCACCAAAGAGGCTCGAGCCCGCCGGGGCGTTGAAGCTCACGTTGTTCACCGTGTAGGTGGCGAGCTGGGTGTTCGTGCTCAAGTTCGTCAGCACCCCGGTCGCGTCCCAGGAGCTGGTATCGGCGCCGGCTGTCAGGGTTGTTGTAAGCCGCAGCTGGTCCGAGAGTAGGTCCTGCGTCCCGCCCGAGTTGTAGTTGAGGCCTAGCAGAGACTCGTTGAAGGGGATGCTTTGATTGAACGAGGATGGGGCGCCGTCAATCGTCGGGTAGGTGTTGCCCCAATTGGTTTGGAGGCGGAGCCGATAGACGTTGGGGTCGCTGTCCCCTCGCACGAGCGTCATCGCCAGCCCATCGGAGCTGGCGATGGCGCCGTCGAAAAGCCCCGATTGGATCACGGGACCGTTCCCGTTGGCGGTGAGGCCGAACAAGAAGTCGATCGACGAGGAGTAGGCGCCCCCCGCTGCGACTAGCGCCGTCGCGTTGCTGTTGACCGCTTCGGCGAAGCCCTTGTTGGTCGTGTCATTGGACCAGCGGGCGTCGGTGACTGTCCCGGAGTTGGTCAGACTCATGTCCGCCGACGAGAATCCGTCGACAGCCAGTTCGACGTAGGGGTCCGCCCCGCCCGGCATGAAGACGGAGGTGTCCGAAAAATCGGCCTGATAGATCTCCACCGCGATGGCAAACTGCGCGGCGGAAATCAACAGGGCCTGGGTGTAGATTTGGAGCGGCTTCACGGTGTCGTCGAAGTTGGTTTATCTAGGAGAGAGTTCAAGGACCGGATCGATCAAGACGACGTGGTCAAACGCATCGGGCGCCGCCGTCGCGACGTCCATCGCGTCGGTGCTCACGATCGTCAGGAAGCGATCGCCTGGTTTCAGCTCGGTTTCGATCGAGATCTCGCCGTCCTCGCGCGCGAAATCGAGACGGCTGAATCGCAATTCGCCATCGATAAACACCCGCAGGCTGGCGCTGAAGCGGTGCTGCTTGGCCCACTCCACGTCCGTCCACGCTAAGGAGTTGTCGAGGTTGCCAGTCATTCCGCGCAGCTTTGTTGGTCGGAGGTCCCATTGCTTCTCGATGGCTTGTAGGTCGAAAGTCACCCCAACGTTTGCGTGCATTCCGATCATCCCGCTCCTGCAGTCTTTGAGCCGATCGCCGACCGAGGTCAGGGTGTCGGTGCCCCAGTAGTCTTGCAAATTGCTGACTGCCTCGGGGTGGTCGCTCCTCCTGCGAGACCAGACCGGACCCCAGGTGGTGCCTAGCGAACCTGGTAAATCGACCCGGTGCTGCTCGGAGTCGATCTGTGTCGCGGTGCCGACGGCCGCGGGGATGAAGACGCCATCCACGAACGGATGCCATTCCGTGACTTGGTAGCCGTGGCTGAGGCTGTGGCCTGGGCCCTCGGCTCGGAGCCAAGGATGCCGGTCCGACTCGCCGGTGTCCGGCGCGATGACACCCGCCAAGCGAAAGCGGTCATCCCGCACGCCGCTGAGCAGATCGACCAAGCTCACCTCCCCGACCTGGGCCACATCCACCGTTGACTTGTCGGTTGGCAGACTCTGCGGGGGGGTCTTAGGCCATGCGCCATCGAGCACCTCGACACCGCCTGTCCGGGGGATCCGCGCCGCCATCCCCTCTTCGAGCAACTGTGACGACTTGCTGGGCCCGGCGAGTGAGTCCGATACGCTCACTTTGCCATCGACCACGAAGACTTCGGTGTTCCCCGAGGGGTCGAGTGTCACGCCGAACGCGGTGCCAAGGTCGATGACTTCGGCGGAGGGCGTGGTGAGGATAAAATCGCCCTGGGTCACGTTCCCAGACAAACTGCCACTCGCCAGCCGCCCCGAGCTGTCTCCGGTTACGACGTACTCACACGGTCCATTCAGCACGACTCTGGCGCCGGTGTAGTACTCAAGCTCAACGAGGCCCTCCTCGAGAACCAACTTGTCTCCGATCCGGAAGCGGAGCAGGAACTCCTGGCTGTCTACGCCGGCTCCCCAACGCACCTCGGAAGTCATCCCGATGATCTGGGCGACGTACCAAGTGGCCCCGGTCTGCGCGGTAACTCCTGAGTCTTTTTCGTCTGCCTTCTGAGCGACGGTGTCCGGGTCTTGCTCACCTGCCTTGCCGGGCGGGAAGAGCAACCAAGCAACCGACGCTGCGATAGCCAAAGACACCGCAGCGAGGGCCGCGGCGTAAGCACGCGGAGACGCGTTTCGTGTCACGGCGGGCGTTGTCTCTCCGGTCGAGTCGTCCTCGAACAGCGTCATCGATTGGAGGTGCCGATCGGCGGCCGAGCGATTCGTTAGCTCGGCGTGTACGGTCAGGCACTCGTGGTACACACGCCGGGCCGATTGGCTCTCCTTCAGCTCCTGCTGAAGCCGCGCGTGATCCTTCGGCGTGATGCGGCCATCGAGCCAGCCGGCGATCAGTTTATGTAGTTCGGACTCTGTCATCGTGTGTCTCAACGCGCGTGGCGTTATTCGGCTAACCAGTCGCCCGCGAAGGCGACATCGGACTCACAGCTAGCTCATCCCTCAACGTGTGTTTGCTGGGCGAGGAACGCTTCGACGCAGCGGTGTAGGGACTTTCGGATACGCGCCAGGGCGCTGTAAATCGTGGTGAGCGGAGCCCCGTGCTCCTTGGAGATCTCTTTCGGTTTGGCGTTCTGCAGGTACCGTGCCGACAGGAGGTTCCGGTCTTTCTCGGGCAACTTCTTGACGCAGTACCACAGCTGCTCGCGACGAGCATCGTATCGGGCGACGTCCTCGACGTAGTCGATCGCCAGCGTGCTGATCAGCTCTTCGTCGAACAGCAAGTTCTCCTGCACGCGTTCTCGGCGGATGCGGAGCACCTCGAGCCGCACAAAGCCGCAGGCCCAGGGGAGGAAGGCACGGCCGGGGTCGTACTTGTCTCGCTTCTCCCACATCTTCAGGCAGGAGCTCTGCAGTGCGTCGTCGGCGTCGGCCCCGAAGGGCGCCAGCGCGAGCGCGAAAGAACGCAGCCGCATCTGGTTTGCGGTCAGGAGTTCGATGAACTGAGGATCGGTGATCGCTTCTGGCATGACCTGCTACTGGTCAGAACAACGAGTGGCCCGCGCGGCATACGACAGCATGGCGATGGGGATCGCTAGCGAAGCGACGCTGGGTTCAGGCACGACAGCCGTCGAGGCGGGCGATGTCCGTGTGTTTCCGTACTTGCTGGACCAGACGTCGTAGTCGCTCATATCGATGTAGCCGCCAAGAACCGCCAAGACGCACGCGCGGCGCCTCAGCCTAGCTCGCGAGCGTATGATCACGTTTACCTGCATCACTCTGTAAAACCCCTCAGCTTGCGCCTTAGTTCTCTGTCCGCAGTTCGCGCACCCGCACGGAATGCGGGCCATGATACCCCTGGTGGCTGCGGGTGCGCCCACAGCCACCAGGAAGGATCCAACCCGTGGAAAGCTAGCGCCGGTGAGCCAAGGCGAGGCCGATCGATAGCAAGATGATCGATGTCGAGGGTTCGGGCACCTCCGAAACCGTTGAGCTAAACGAGTACGCCGAGGCGGTCCGATTGGCGATCGTCTGGTTGTTGTCCGACTGACCGCCGCCGAATCCGCCGTACACGGTCGAACCCGCCGCCGCGTCGAAGGGGATGTCATTCAGGGTGACCTGATAGACCTGCGACATGGTCGTCTCGTTGTACAGCGTGCCAACGGCCGTCCAGCTATCGGTGTCGGCGCCAGCGGTGAGAGACAGCGACATCGTTAGCACATCGGAATTGGGGTCCGACATGTCGTGGTCGAAACCGAGCGTCGTGTCCGCGAAGGTCGGAGATTGATTGAAACCAAAGCCGCCGTAGCTGCCGCCCCAATCCGACGACAAGGTTAGGCGGTAGCTGTCGCCGGTGCGGCGGACGAGCATGTTGAGTTGGCTGTCGGACGGGTCGGTCCCGCTGTAGATCGCGGCGCCGTAATGGGGGCCGTTGCCCACGCCCGCCGAGTTGTCGTCGTACGTGAACGTAACGCTCGAGGTATAGGTCTCGCCAACGGCGACCATCGAAGCGGGCGATGAGGCGCTCTGAACAATGTTCTCGTAGCCATCGGACGTGACGCCCGTCCCTGAGATCACGGTTCCACCACCCGCGGCGGCCCAGCCGTCCTGACCATTGATTGAGCCGTCGGCGTAGGAACCGGACGTGAAGTCCGTTGAATAGATCGAGGTCGCATGCGCGGTGGAAAGCAAGCCCGCCAGGATCGCTAGCGGTAGCAGGACGCCGTGGGTGGTGCTCATTAGATCGCCTTGGGGATGTCGAAGAGGAAAATCAAGTTCGTTCTCTAACCAAAGATCAATTCATGCCTTGCGGGGCGAGCGTGGAATGAGGCTCAAGAGGCTCAGGCAAGCGGTCAGCACCCAGGTCCCGGGCTCCGGAACCTGGGTGGCCGCCGCCATCACATCCACCCCGATGATCGCGCCGTAGTTATCGCTCCAGAGGTCGTAGTGCGCCTGAGCGATCGGCGTACCGAGGCCGCCGTCGTTGGGCAGGCCTTCCGACCCATTCTGGTTGTCACGCCAAACCGAGTAATCAGCGGCGTCGACAACCCCGTCGTCGTTGAAGTCTCCCTCTGGGCTCTCCAACGCGATTGCGCCTTGCACGTCGAAGTTGAAGGCGGAGACCTCACGGTTGAAGCTCTGGCTAGTGGCGCCGCCCTGCCCCGTGCCGAAGCCGGCGTACAGGACGGAATCGAGCGGAGCGTCGAAGTCCGAGTTCACTGGGACCGTGTAGCTGAAGAAGGGAGTTGTGGGATCGACGTCGAGGTTCGTCAGCTCTCCCTTAACAACCCAAGCGCCCGTTTCGTCCACCCCCTGGATCAGGGTTGTCGTCAGGCGGATCTGATCGGAGGTCACGTCCGGTTCGGCTCCGTCGGAATCAAGGCCTAGGGCGGCTTCGTCGAAGGCGCCGCTCTGCTGGAACCCTTGGGGGTCGGGGTAAGCGTTCCCCCAGTTCGTGGTGGGCCGCAGGCGATAATCGACACCCGAGCCATCACGATTCAGATAGATCGCTAAGCGTTCCGCCTCGAACGGATCCTGACCGTTGAACAGGCCCGTTTGGATCAAGGGCCCCGCCCCAGCCGTCTCCGGATCGACCTCAAACGAGAAGTCGATGCTCGAGGTGTAGACCGCCGCGTCCGACACGTAGGCAGCCGCTTTGCGGTTGATCGTTGTCGCGAAGCCGGTGTCCGGGTTGTCGTCCCACCAGCTGGCGTCGGTCGCCGTGCCGTTGTTGGTGACGCTCACCTTATCGGAGACAAAGCCATCCCGCCTGAGCTCGACGAACGGATCTTCACCCCCGCCGGGGAATCGGGACGCATCGGAGAAATCCGCTTGGTAGACATTCGTGATGGGGGCGTTGACCGACGAGCCAAACTCAAAAGAGGTCGCCGTTCGGTTGGCGATCGTCTGATTGCCATCCGATTGGCCGCCAGCCCACCCGCCGTAGATTGACGAGCCGATCGGCGCCGCGAAATCGATGGCCGCCCCGCCCACGTCCCAGGTGGCGACCTCCGTGGCGGTTGTCTCGTTGTACAGGGTGCCGAGCGCGGTCCAACTGTTCACGTCGGCGCCAGCCGTCAGGGCCAGCGAGAGCGAGAGCGTATCGCTGGTTGAATCGGATCCGTGCGCAATGCCGATCGACTCGGGAGTAAACGTAGGAGATTGATTGAATCCGAAAGCTCCGTAAGCGCTGCCCCAGTTGTCAGCCAGCGTGAGCCGGTAGGCGTCTGCTGTGCGACGGATCAGCATGTTGAGCTGGCCCGAGTCGATAGCCGTTCCCGAGTAGAGCGAGGCCCCAAGGTGTGGGCCGCTCCCCGTGCCAAGGGAGTTGTCATCGTAGGAGAAGGTCACAGTCGAGGTGTAGGTCTCCCCTTCCGCCACCTTCGAGGCGGGCGACCAAGCGCTGTTGACGATGTCTTCAAAGCCGTCGATCGATGCGCCGACGCCGGAAGTGATCGTGGTTCCACCGCTAGCGGCCCAGCCGCTTTGCCCACCGAGTGGGCCGTTCACGTAGCTGGCCGAGGTGAAATCCGTTGAGAAGACCGTCGACTGTGCTGACGAGGCGGCGCCGTACGGCAGGAGAGCCGACAGCACGGCGAGGGAGAGAGTAGCTCGGTAGAATCTCATGATCGCCTTACCTTCTGTGGGTAGCAGGTCTTCCAACGGCTGTGACTAGAACGCGGGCGCCGAGGCTGCGCTCATACAGGCTGAGACGCAAGTTAGGCGGTGCTGCCTGCCCGGTCGGGAGCAGCCGCATGCGGGATGAGTTAGCTGGGCCAGTGTGGGGCCTTCCAAACGCTATCGTGAGACGCCCGGGCGTATTACGGCGGAAAATATCAAAAAGGGGCGAATCGCGATTCGCCGCCCAGCTGCGGGCGATCGGGAAGAGATCCCGCCAGATTCTCGGAACGATTTTTTCGTAATTTCGCCCGACGCCGCACGAAGACAGGTAGAGGTGATGCAAGGCAGGACCGTCCTTCCGCGTTGCTTGGGCGCCGTTACCCAGGGCCATCCACCGTCTTGGGTTGTCACCACAGGATGCGTTCGGGCAGCCATCGCGGGAGCGGGATACGCCACTTCCCATCTCCGGACTCTCGTTTAGCGATGTAGCGGACCACACTCTTCTCCTCTTCAGGCAGCGCCCCTCGGTGCGCGGTTCAGCGGGCCGTTGCTCTCAACGGCGAGCCTTGCCTGAAGGTACTTAGCGAGGAACAACGGATGAAATCGCTGACTTTACGCCGTCGCGGCTTCACGCTCGTCGAACTGCTCGTCGTGATCGCCATCATCGGCATCTTGGTCGCTCTGCTTCTGCCGGCGGTGCAAGCGGCTCGCGAGGCCGCGCGTCGCACGCAGTGCGTCAACAACCTCAAGCAGATTGGCATTGGGGCGCTTAACTTCCAGTCGACTTACAACCAGTTCCCGACCTGCGGCACCGTGCATCAGTCCGGCTGGTGGTTGGGCCGCGATGGCCGATTCCCCAAGGAGAACTGGCCCTGGGCCTTTCAGATCCTGCCGTTCGTTGAGCAGCAGAACATCTACGACTTGCGCGAGGTGCATGGCAACACGATGCGGATGAACGGCCTGACGCCCCCGATGGAGATGTTTATCTGCCCGACCCGCGGAGTCCGGACTTGGATCCTCACGACCGCGGACGTCGTCTATTGCGCCGACTACGCTGGCGTCAATTTCCCCTCGGGGTGGGGCGGGTTCGGACCGATCCCCGAGGTCTTCGACATCGAGCAGACCTGGGACAACGAAGGGTACTGGACCAAGCAGTTCGAGCACCAACCGGGCAATCACGAGCAGTTCAAGGGCGTCATCGCGCCGGGGAATATCGCTCTGGCCGTTCAGAACACGCACAAGAGCGCCCCCCCGATGACCTTCGCCAAGATCACCGACGGTTCCTCCAAGACGATGCTGTTCGGCGAGAAGTCGGCGTTCGCGTCGCGCTACAGCGGCGTTGTTGAGGGCGAAGACCAGTGGCTTCACGGAGAGCAATGGGGCGCCCTGGGGCAGATGAAAGAGAATAACTCGATGCGGTGGCTCCAGATTCCCGTTCCCGATAACGACCTGGCGGCACATAAGCGGTCAAAGATTCTTGACGGCACTTGGTGGTCGCCCCTCTTCGAACGCGGTTTCGGCAGCGCGCACCCGGGGGTGTTCAACACGGTCTACGCGGACGGCTCGGTGCACGCCCTGAGCATGGATCTCGACAAGACTTTGTTCTGGGCCATCGGCATGCGGGCGGATGGGTACGCTCAGGACGATGACTAGCCACGACGCCTGACCCCAATTGTCCAAGGCGTCGCTTGCCTAGACAAACGCGGTGCAATCCCTGGAGTTCTAGTATGCCTAGTTTGAAGTGCGCCAAAGTCGGAGCAGTCGTTCTCGTTGCCTCTCTGCTGTCGGGCTGCGTAAGCGAGGAAGCGCGTCTACTAAAGGAGGTCAAGGATCTCAATAAGACGAGCGTCATGAAGCTGCGAGCCTGCTTCGAGATGTACGCGTCTCGAAACGGCAGGCAGTACCCCGAGAGCGAGGAAGAGCTGATAGCGTTCCTGACCAGCGGAGAAGTTGACGCCAATCTGGAACGGATCGGGATCGATTCAACGGCGGTCGAGGACATCTTCACGAGTCAGCGCGACGGGCAGCCACTCAAGGTTCGCTACGGGATTCGATACAACCCCAACAAGCCTCTGCCCATCGCCTTCGAGACGACCGGTGTGGATGGCGTTCGGCTGGTCTCGGCCGACGTGCTCATTGAGGTCGATAACGATCAAGACTACGAAAAACTCTGGAAGGGGGAGTACGTCTCGAGGATCGAAAAGCTGCGCAAAGCCAGTGGCGAAGGCCTCTAGCCTCGGCCGGGCGTCCTTCCCGTCACGCTGATCTCGCACCTCGATACGCCCCTCATAATGCGTCTGCTCACCCTCTCGATCGCGATCTTGCTCATTGCGCTGGCGGCTAGGCGACAGCAGCTCTGGCGTGCCTAGATCACCTGCCCCACGAGCACCCGGCATCCGCTCGTGCCGCGTCATGTTGCGGTAGTAGACGCTGGCTTCGGTCGTGAGCATGTAGACGTGTGGACGCTGCTGCTCGTCGTGGACGACGATGCCGCGGATCCCTTCGTCGATGGCGAACCAGACCCCCTTCTCCAGGCCGAAGTCGGCGGGGATCACCACTGGCTCCGGCTACAGCCAACGCCACTTGCCCGCGTCGAGACTCTCCTGCCGGCACCAGCCCGATCGGGGGCAGCCGCGATTCCTTGTTGCCCCGATTGCCCCACTCCAGAATCTGGGTCTGTCTGCCCCACTCGACAGGCAGCTCCACCACCGGGTCGGGGAACAGGAAGTGCAGCTCCGGCTCGGACGCTTCGCCGCGAGCCGTCACCCGGCTGGCCAGGTTGTACTCGTCGAAGAGTTCTTGCTTGAGCTTCGCCTTGAGGATCGAGATGCCTTTGCATATGGGGGTCTCTCAGAAGCACGATTTGCCGTAGATGTCGCAGATGTCGTAATCGTTGGCCGGGTCGGCATGGACGTCCTGAGCGGCAGGGTCGATCCGCTGCGGAGGGCGAACCGACCAACCCGATCGTTGATCGCCTGCTGAACGCTCGCTACCGCCGCCAGTTTCTCGGGCGGCTTGATCTCGCCGCTATCCGCATCGAAGAGGCCCCGCTGCCTCACCGACCGATCCGTCAGACGGCCCGCGATCACGTGCATGTAGCGGACGCTCCCCACTCTCGGTTGCCACAGCTGTTCTAGCAACCAGAGGGCCGCCTGGCGGATCACGCCAAGCTCGCAGTGACCGCCGTGCAGGCATGCCCGTTGCCCCAACTTCGCGAAGGTGAGGCAACCTCTGCAGATTGGAGTCATCCAGCCCTACCGGTTGGGCTAGCTTCTTGGCTGCCTCGTAGATAGTAGATAACGGTCAGAGGGGCAATCGGCTCATGCCAAGATCTTCTCCACCACGTGCCCATGCACATCGGTCAGGCGGAAGTTGCGGCCTTTGAATTTGAAGGTCAGCCGCTTGTGGTCGACACCCAGCAGGTGGAGCACCGTGGCGTGGAAGTCGTGGACGTGAAACGGGTCCTCCTGAGCGGTGAAGCCGAGGGGATCGGTCTCGCCGAAGGTAACGCCCGGGCGGATGCCGCCGCCGGCGAGCCACATCGAACCACTCTTCGTGTGGTGGTCGCGGCCCGTGCCCTGCGACATCGGGGTGCGGCCGAACTCGCCGCCCCAGATGACGAGCGTGTCGTCGAGCATGCCGCGCTGCTTGAGGTCGGTGATCAGGGCGGCGCAGCCCTGGTCGACCTCGGCACCCCTGTCGCGGACGCCCTTCGCCACTTCGCTGTGGTGGTCCCAGCCGGTGTGGTAGAGCTGCACGAAGCGGACGCCCCGCTGGGCCATGCGGCGGGCCATCAGGCAGTTCGAGACGAAGCTGCCGTCCGGCTTCTCGACGCCGTAGAGCTCTTTCGTTGAAGCCGGCTCGCTCGCAAAGTCGGCCAGCTCGGGGATACTGGTCTGCATCTTGAACGCGAGCTCGTACTGGTCGATGCGGGTGGCGATCTCCGGGTCCTCGGTCTCTTCTTGGTGGATCTCGTTTAGGCCGCGGATCGTGTCGAGCGCACGCCGCTGGTTGCCTGCGTCGATGCCGGGGGGCGACTCGACGAAGTTAATCGGCATCCCCTGGCCGTAGAACTCGAGGCCCTGGTACTGGCCCGGCAGGAATCCGTTGTGCCAAGCGGTCGTCGGGAGGGGCTGCCCCTCGGGGCCCGAACGCATCACTACAAAGCCGGGCAGGTTATCCGCCGGGCTGCCCAGCCCGTACGAGCACCACGCCCCCATGCTCGGGCGGCCGGTGATCGCCGCGCCCGTGTTCATGAAGGTGTGGGCGGGGTCGTGGTTGACCTGCTCGGTCTGGAGTGTGCGGACGATACAGAGGTCGTCGGCAACCTTCTGGAGGTGGGGGAAGACGTCGGAGATCATCTGGCCCGACTCGCCGCACCGCTTGAACTTGAAGTCGGACCCCATGCACTTCAGCTCGCTGTCCTGCAGGAACGCGAGCTTGACGCCCTTGGAGAGGGACTCGGGCAGGGGCTGCTCGTGCTGCGCGCGGAGTTCCGGCTTGTCGTCGAAGGTCTCGAACTGGCTCGGTCCTCCCGCCATGTACAGGTAGATGACCCGCTTCGCCTTAGGTGCGTAGTTCGGGAAACCAGGAATGCCGGCTGGCAGCGCGAGGGCGTCGCGGCCGAGCAGGCTACCAAGCGCCGCCGCGCCGATCCCCCGCGCCGCGTGGGCGAAGAAGTGCCGCCGTGTCGTCTGAGTTAGCAGCGTGTGCTGCGCCGGCGTGAGGGGGCGGTTGCTGGGCATGGCGTGACGGGGATGCGTCAGGAGCGGGTGAGGAACTCGTGCAGGTTCAGCAGGCTGCGTGCAACGGAGGCCCAGGCGGCGGTCTCCGTGCTCTGCTCTTCGGGGCCGTTGCTGTTTGCGTAAGGAGCGAGGAGCGACTCGGCCGCCTCCGGGTGTTGCCGGTAGTGGTCGAGCTCGGTGGCGACGAGCTTCACCAAGAGGTCAACTTCGCGCGGCTCGGCGTCGCGCTGGAGCGTGATCCGCACGGCGTGCCGGACTCGGTCTTCGACCGAGTCGCCCGGCGACTCGCGGAGGATCCGCCGGGAGAGTCCGACCGCCGCCTCGACGAAGATCGGGTCGTTGAGCAGCGAGAGCGCTTGACCGGGCGTGTTGGTCGAGGCGCGCCGAGCGGTGCACTCCTGCCGCGTCGGCGCGTCGAAGGCGAGCAGCGTCGGATGCAGGCTCTGACGTTTCCAGAACGTGTAGACGGTCCGCTGGTGCTGCTCGGCATCGTGCGAGGTGTTCCAGTCGAGGTGGCGGCTGCCGTACATCACCTTGCTGGAAACCTCCCAGTACCGCCGCGGCTGGCGCGGGTAGAAGCTCTCGCGGGGGATGTCGCTCGCCCGTTGGAGCAGGCCGGCCGCCTGCAACGCCGAGTCGCGGACCTCCTCGGCCGTGTGTCGGTAACGCCCCTGGCGGGCGTGCCACTTATTGCTTGGGTCAGCCTCGGCGAGCTCGGCGGTTGGACGCGAACCGAGGCGGTACGCGTCGGTCAAGACCAGCAGCCGCACCATGTAGTTGTAGTCCCAGCCGCTGTCGCGGAACTCGGCGGCGAGCCAGTCGAGCAGCTCGGGGTGCGAGGGCCAGGCGCCCTGCCCGCCGCTGTCTTCGAGGGTCTCGCTGAGGCCGCGTCCGTAGAAGTGGCTCCAGAGGCGGTTCACGAAGACGCGCGGCGTGACCGGGTTCTCGTCCGAGACGAGCCAGCGGGCCAGGTCGAGTCGCGTCGCGCGCCGGCCGCCCGTCGGGAGGCTTCCGAGGAACTCGGGCACGGCGGGCTGAACGACCGGGCCAGACTCGTCCATGAAGTCACCCCGGTTCAGCACGCGGGTCTCTTTTGGGTCGCCGGCGCGGCTGACGAGTACCGGCGCACTGTGCGAGCGGAGGTGGTAGAGGTCGGCCTCAACGCGTCGCAGCTCCTGCAGCAGCTCGGGTTGCGATTGCTCGCGGAACGCGTCGCGGAGCATTTCGGCCTGGAGGGCGGTGCGTTCCTCCGGCTTCTTCCGCAGCGCCTGGGCGGCCAGCGTCATGCGTTCCTCGTACCGATTGCGGTAGTGCGGCTTCTCGGCCCACTTGCGGATGAGGGTCTCGGCCAGGGCGAGTTCGGTTGCCTTGCCGACACGCAGCCGCAGCCCACTGTCGCCCCACCCGACCTTGCCGCCAACCTGACCCCAGGCCATGCCGATCCGGTCTTGGAAGTCGACGTTGATCGCCTCTGACTTGGGGATGCGGAGCCGGACCCAACCGTCCTCGTCGGGCCCAGGTCCCTGGGGGATGGCGCCCATCCGCTTGGTGTTTTCCGGACCGTGCCAGCCGGTCTCCCCGGCGAGCAGCCCTGTGGAGTCGTTGCCCCAGTAGTAAGTCTCGTCGAATTGGCTCTTCCAACCGAGGCGGCCGTAAGCGCCGCGGAGGTGCTGGACGAAGAGCAGCTGAGGGCGGTCATCGGCGTCGAGGTGGACGTCGACGTAGTACCCGTCTTCGTCGGCTTGCAGATGCCCCCGCTTCAAGAAGCCGGTGAAGGGCTCCGCGATCAGGTGGCGGTGGAGGGCGCCGTCGGCCGCCTCGACGAGGCGCGCTGACCGGCCGTCGAGGTCGGTCTGACGGTAGGCGTCGCCCCGGTGGACCCGCGCCGTGTGGCGGCGGCCGGCGTGCCAGACGAAGTCGAGGCCGCCTTCCTTGTCACCGAGCTTGGCGAGCGTTTGCTTCTCCCATTCGGTTTGCGCTGCGCCGAGCGACGCGTCGTCGTGGTGGATCTCGTCGTAGAGACGCTGCTGGGTTTTCGCCAACTCACGATCGCGGCGATCGTCGCCGGTCTGCTGGTAAGTGTAGTGCAGCGGCATGCGTCGGTCGCCGGGCGTGTAAACACCGACCTCGACTAGGTCGTCGAAGAACGCCGCCATACTGTAGTAGTCATGGGCGGTGATCGGGTCGTACTTGTGATCGTGGCACTCGGCGCACCCGAGCGTCGCGCCGAGCCACACCCCGCCGACCGCCCGGACGTGTTCCCCCTTGAGGGCGTAGAGCGCCTCCTTGTCGATCACGCCGTCTTCGCAGTTGGTTTTCACCAGTCGGTTGTAGCCCGAAGCGATCAATGTCTCGTCGGTCGGGTTGGGGAGCAGGTCGCCGGCCAATTGCTCGAGGGTGAAGCGGTCAAAGCGTTTGTTCTGGCGGAACGAATCGATGACGTACGCCCGGTACGCGCCAGAGGCAATCGGCTCGTCGCTCACCATGCCGGAGGAGTCGCTCCAGCGCACCAAGTCCAACCAGCGGACTGCTTGGTGCTCAGCGTACGCGAGCGAATCGATCCTGCGCTCGACGAAACCACGGTAAGCCTCGGGGGACGGGTCGGCTTCGAACGCGGCAACCTCTCCGGGCTTGGGGGGCAGGCCACACATGTCGAAGCTCAAGCGCCGCAGCAGCTCGCGAGGCGAGGCTTCGTCAACAGCCTGAGCACCGCGCTGCTCCCAGCCACGACGCAAGAAGGCGTCGACCACCCCCGGGCCGCGTGACGCCTCGGGGGCTTCGGGGCGGTCGAGGTGGCGGTAAGCCCAGTGCGGTTCGTACTCGGCGCCCAGCTCGACCCAACGCTTCAGGACTTCTTTCTGTTCGTCCGTCAGCGAGTAGACCGAGTCCGACGGAGGCATTTGCATGTCCAGGTCGTCGGACAGGACACGTGCGAGGAGCTCGGACTCTACGGGCGAGCCCGGCACAACAGCTGCGTAGCCGCCGAGGTCGGCGGTCGCCCCCTCGAACGTGTCGAGGCGGAGGTCGGCCTCCCGCTTCTCCTTGTCGAAGCCGTGGCAGAAGAAGCAGTTCTCGCTGAGAATCGGACGCACGTCGCGGTTATAGCGAACCTCATCGGAGCGGCCGGCTGCCGCCATCGTCAGCAGCGAAGCCAAGACGGAGAACGCCAGTCGGATGAAGTGCGGTGATGGCATGAGTCGTGAAACTGGCTTAGCGTCTTGCGTGAGTGTGTTTGCGGAAGGCTCTGGCCACCGAATCCCCCTGCCCCAATGAAGACCCGCGGTATCTCTCGTTGCTCGATCTATTGGTCTCTCGGGAGCTTGGTTCGCCAGTGATAGTCTTGCTTGTCGAGGACCAGCTGGAGGCGGTCCCTGGAGGCGCCGGCGGGAGCGAAGGACGCGGGGGCCTGGGCGCGCATGCTCGCTTTGATCTCCGATCGATCTTCGCGCCCTGCGAGGTTGCGCCACTCGTTGGGGTCGTGTTGCGTGTCGTACAGCTCCTCGGTCCCATCGTCGTAGCGGATGTACCGCCAGTCTTGATTGATGATCGCGTAGGCGCCGGGGGTTAGGTACGGGAGGAAGACGTCCCGGTCCTGAGCGGTGGAAGGGTTCTCCAGTACTGCGGCCTGCGAGACGCCCTCCAGGTCGTTCTTGGTTGGGAGGTTGCACCTTTCCGCGAACGTTGGGTAGATGTCGATCAAGCTAACGGTGGCGTCCACACTCTGGTTCTTCGCGACGCCCGGCCCCGCCCAGATGAACGGGACATTCGAGGTCCGTTCCCAGAGCGTGTGCTTGCCCCAGTCACCCTTCTCGCCGTGGTGGTAGCCGTGGTCGCTCCAGAAGACGATAAGTGTGTTGTCCGCGTGGGGGCTGACCTCGAGGGCGTCGAGCACGCGCCCTAGCATGGCGTCCGCGTAGGTGACGCTGGCCAGGTAGCCGTGGATCGCGTCCTCAACAGCACCGATCTCCACCAGCCGCTCGTGGTGCTGCTTGCGGCGGGCGATCTTTTGCCTGCGTATCTTCGGCGGCAAGTCATCGAGGTCGTTATCTTTATACGGGGGCGCTTTGATCTTGCTCGTGTCGTAGAGGTCGAAGTACTTCTGCGGGGCGTAGTTCGGGAAGTGCGGCGCGTACAAGCCGACGGCCAGGAAGAATGGCTTCTCGTGCTCACGGCCTAGCACTTCGCAGGCCCAGTTGGTTCGTATGGTGTCCGCCATCTCTTCTTCCAGCTCGTCAGGGACGGGACCCCACTCGAGGAAGAAGCGGTTGGCGGGGACGCGCCCCTGGTTGTACCGGCTGTTCGGGTAGGGCTGCGGGATCGGCGTGCCGTCGCCCCACGAATCGAGGGGCCAGCCCTCTTGGCGTTGCTTCTCGGTCCGCAGGTAGAACTCGTTCCACCCACGCTGGTCGATGTATCCCGCCGGATGGTGGAATAGTTTGCCGGCCCCGTAAGTCGCGTAGCCCGCTTGTTGGAAGCTCGCTTGCAGCGGCAGCAGCTCGGGCTTCTCGTGGAAGTAGACCTGGGTGGTGTAGCAGCCAGTCGTGGAGGCGTACTGGCCGGTGAAAATGGCGGTGCGCGAAGGAGCGCAGAACGTGCCCGGGGATTGCGCGTTGGTGAAGGTGACGCCCGAACGGGCCAGCCGGTCGAGGTTGGGGGTCACCGCCTGGGTGTGCCCCATCGGTCCGACCCAGTCGCAAAGATCGTCCGTTGCAAAGAGGATCACGTTCGGCGGCGACGCCGCCGAGACGCTGCCAGACGTGACGAGCAATCCCGACGCGACGAGCAACAGAACCAAGGGCCGGTTCGATGTAGGCATAGCGATTCCAGTCACGCACGGGGCGCGCCCATTTAGTGGAGGGGTCTGGCCGCCTATCGGTCCGCGTGAGACGGCTGAGGAGGCGCTTCGTAGGATGCGCGAACTCCGACCGGCTCGAAGCGAGCCTCGGGCAGCCGCTCCTCATGCTGGAACACCTTGGCGGGCTCGGGGCCCATCGTGAGGTGGAGTTCGCCCCCGGCAAGGATGGCATGGTGCGTCAAGAACGGAGCGGTCAGCGGATTGCCGTTGAGGCTTGCCGATTGGATAAACCGGTTCTCGCTGCTGTTGTTGCTGGCGCGGACTCGGAAGACCTTGCCGCCGGGCAAGGAGAGCTCGACCTCGTCGCACTCGGGGCTTCCGAGCACGTACCTCCCCCCGACCGGGTCGACCGGGTAGAAGCCCATCGCCGACAGCACGTACCAGGCGGACATCTGCCCACAGTCCTCGTTGCCACAGAGGCCGTCGGGGCGGTCGGTGTACATCTCGTCCATGATCTGACGCACCCGCTCCGCCGTCTTCCACTGCTGCCCCGCGTAGGCGTAGAGGTAAGCGATATGGTGGCTCGGTTCGTTGCCGTGAACGTACTGCCCGATGAAGCCCGACATGTCCAAGGAGGCCTCGGCGTTCTTCGAGGAGTCTTGCGTGAAGAGCAGGTCGAGCCGCTCGGTAAACGCCCGATCCCCACCCAGAAGCGAGATGAGGCCGTGCGGGTCCTGTGGGACGAGCCACAGGTACTGCCAGGCGTTGCCTTCGCAGTAGTCGTCCGCCCGGTGCTTAGAGAAGAACGGATCGAAGGGCGTGTTCCACGAGCCGTCGGATCGCTTGCCGCGCATGAAGCCGGTCTCTTTGTCGTAGTAGTTCCTGTAGTAGCGTGAACGCTTGAGGAAATGCTCGTAGTCCTCTTCTCGACCGAGACGCCGCGCGAGCTGGGCGATGCACCAGTCGTCGATGGCGTACTCCATCGCGAGCGCGACCGACTCGTGCATCTCGTCGGCGGGGATGTAGCTACGATCCTTGATGAAGTCGAGGCCGCGTTCATTGCGCAGGGCGGTCGCTTTGATCGCCTCGAACGCCTCGTCGGCGTCGATCCCGGCGTGGCCTTTCAGCACCGCATCGACGACCACCGGAACGGCGTGGTAGCCGACCATGGTGTCGGTCTCGTTGCCGAGCAGGTGCCACACGGGCAGCTTCCCCTGCTCGCGGTTGATGGCCAGCATCGAGTTCACGAAGTCGGGGACGCGTTCCGGCTGGGTGAGCGTGAAGAGCGGGTGCGCCGCGCGGTAGGTGTCCCAGAGCGAGAAGATCGAGTAGTTCTCGTGCTCAACCCCCCGCCTAACGACGAGGTCCGTTCCGCGGTAATCCCCGTTGTGATCGTTGAACAATACGGGGGCGATCATCGTGTGGTAGAGCGCCGTGTAGAAGACCCGCTCGCGCTTCGGGTCCGCTGATCGAAAACGGAGCACGCTCAGGGCCTCTTCCCAAGCGGCGTCGGCCGCTTGCACGGCGCTGTCGAACTCCCACCCCGGCGCTTCGGCGGCGAGGTTGCCCTGGGCGCCCTCGGTGCTAACAGGTGAGACGCCGACCTTGAGAAGGATCGAACGGACGCCCTGCTTGAACGTTAGGATGGCGACGTCTGAGTCCGGAGCCTCACCGTCCGTCGCCCCCGCGTCGACGGGCTCGCCCTCCAGGAAGAGGTCACAAGATTCGAAGGGCACTGAAGACTGCAGCGAGAAGAAGACGCGTTGATCCTTGGCCCAACCGGTCGAGAAGCGGCGCCCCTCCAGCCGGTTGTTTTCGACCGCTTGCATCCGAGTGACAGTCGCTCGGCCCGAACCGTTCTCGAACTCCAGGTCGATCGCGATGCGCGGCGTGACGCCCTCCGGGAAGGTGTAGCGGTGCCAGCCGACTCGCTCGGTCGCCGTCAGTTCGGCGTGGATATTGTCGTCGAGCAGATCGACGGCGTAGTACCCCGCCTTGGCCGTCTCGTTGTCGTGCGAGTACTTCGAGGCGTAGCCCGGCTCGGGGTTCTCGCGGTCGCCCCGTACGGGGCTCGCTTCGCCGATGAACGGGGCGACGACGATGTCGCACAGGTCGCCGATGCCGGTTCCGCTCAGGTGCGTGTGCGAGAAACCAACCGCGACGTTGTCGGAGTAGTGGTACCCCGAGCACCAGTCCCACCCCTGGTGGAAGTTGGTCGGGCCGAGCTGAACCGCGCCGAAGGGGACGCTCGCGCCGACAAAGACGTGCCCGTGGGCGTCGGAGCCGATGAGCGGATCGACATGTTGGGTCAACCGCGACCTAGAGACGGTCTCAACGGACTCATCAACGCAGGGGTCGGCGAGCGAAGGGGCGACACAGCTCAGCAGGATGCCGAAGCTCAGTAGGTTGCGGTTCATCGTGGTCTTTCCGAGCGTAAAGTCTCAGTGCTTATCGAGTTGTTGGATGGCGAAGGCGTGGGCGCCGATCGCGGTCGCGCGGTTGGCGCCCACGCAGCTGATCGCCACGCCGAGGCGGGGTTCGGGCGCACAGGCGATCGTGCGTGTCGATCCGGGGACCGTGACCCGGCGTGAGCCGGGGTGCGCGAATCCGGCGAGCCCGGCTTCGCTCCGTAGATCGAAGACCTGGTGCCCCAGGCGTGGCAGGCCCGAGCCGTCGTGTTGGTTGAGCGGTTCGCCGATCGCCTCGAGGAGCGCTGGCATGAACAGGTCGGCGGCGCCGGTCAGGCCTCCGCCGAGGACTACGACGCCATCGAAGAAGCAAGTCGCGGTGGCGATGGTGGCGCCGACCGCACGGCCGAAGCGTTCGAAAGCCCGCTTCGCCGCGTCCGCTTCCCCAGGCGCACGGCCGTGGGCGATCTCTCCGATCTGCGCCGGCGTGGGGGCCGCGGCCGGATCGACGCTCGCCTCCTGTGCGTAGACCCGCTTAATGGCGCGGATGCTCGCGTCCTCTTCCGCCAAGAGTGAGCCGTCGAGCCCGCTCGGCAGACGCCATATCTCGGCGGCGGCGGAGTTGTCTCCGCGGAGCAGCTCGCCATTGATAACCGCGCCACCGCCCAGCCCCGTCCCCAGAGTGACAGCGAACAGATTGCGGCAGCGTCGCGACGAGCCCGACACGATGAGCCGCTCGTTGACTAGTGGCAGCACGCCGGCGACCGCTTCGCCCAAGGCGAAAAGGTCGCCGTCGTTGTTGAGATAAGTCGGCAGCCCGAAACGGTCTTCGAGGAACGGGGCGACCGCGACGCCCCCGCCGTAGGCCGGCAGGTTACCGACGTTGAAGACGACCCCGTTCGGGTAATCGGCCGGCCCGGGGAAGGCGAAGCTGATCGCTGAGGGAGCGTCGCCGAGCGAATCGATCAGCCGCTCGAAACCCTGCACCAAGTTTTGCAGGCTCTGCTCCAGGTCGTCGCCGCAAGAGGGCAGGACGCACGCCTCGCCAACGGGCTCTCCGCCACGCAGCGCAGAGAACGCGAAGTTGGTCCCGCCTGCGTCCAATGTCAGGACGATACGCGGGTCGCTGCCGACCGTCGGCTCGGGGGCGTTCTTCGGGTTGGACGGGGAGGCGATCACGCGGTGGCTCCTCGTTTGGAGGCCAACCGCTTCGCGTTCCACAGCCCGAAGAAGCCGATGTAGAAGTAGCTGATCACCGGGACCAGGAAAGACAATCGGACGCCGATCAAGTCAGCTGACCGTCCCATCAGCAGCGGGAACAGCGCGCCACCAACGATCATCATCACCAAGAGAGAAGAGGCTTGCGGGGTGTGCTCACCCAGCCCGTCGATCGAGAGCGTGAAGATGTTCGACCACATGATCGAGTTGAACAGACCGGCCCCGAGGGCCGCCCACATCGCCACCTGGCCGCCGGTGGTCGCAGCGACCACCAGCAAGGCGATGAGGCAGACGGAGAAGCAGGCGAGCGTCTTCGCGGGACAGCCTTTCCCGAACGCGAAGGCGGCCAGGCACCCGGCGACCAGAGCCGGGAAGGGGGCTATCGAGGCCAGCGGGGCGAGTTGGATCGTAAGTTGGCCCTCCTCAAACCGCAGACCGGTCATCAGGTAGACCAGGATCGTGAGCCCGCACGCCAACAAGACCATCATCGTCGCCTTGTGCGCGAGGCTGGGGCCGCTGCGCAGCGCAACGGCGCCGCAGAGCCGGCCGATCATGGCCCCGCCCCAGTAGTAGGCGAGGTAGACGCTGGCGATTGATTCGGCCCAGCCCATCACGCCCGGGTCGCTAATGAAGTTGATGAGATAGCTGCCGATCGCGACCTCGGCACCGACGTAAAGGAAGATCGCCGCCATGCCGAGACGCAGCTGGGGGAACCCTAGGGCGCCCGAGGTCGCCTTGGTGGCTACTTGATCGCTCTTGATCGCGGGCAGCTTGCAGAACGCGACGACCACCGCCAAGGCGAGGAACATGCCGGCGTAGATCAGGTACGGCGTGTGCACCGATTCGAGTGAGTTCGCGTCGTCGCTGGCGAAGACCCGATAGAGCAGCAGCCCGCCGGCGATCGGGGCGAGCGTGGTCCCTAGCGAGTTGAATCCTTGGGCTAGGTTCAGCCTTGCCGAAGCGTTCTCCGGCTTGCCGAGCACCGCCGCGTAGGGGTTCGCGGAGATTTGCAGCAGCGTCACTCCCGTGGCCAGCAAGAACAACGCACCGAGGAAGAACGGGTAGGAGGTCGTGACCGACGCGGGCCAGAAGAGGGCGCACCCCGCCGCGCAGATCACCAAGGCGACCAGGATCAAACGCTTGTAGCCCATCCGCTGGATCGGGTCGGCGCCGCGCAGCGAGATCAGGTAGTAAATCAGTGAGACGACGAAGAACGCGCTGAAGAAGGCGAACTGAATCAGTCCCGCCTGAAAGTACGACAGGACGAAGCTCTCCTTCAGGTACGGGAGAAGCACGTCGTTCATCACCGTGATGAAGCCCCAGAAGAAGAACAGCGAGGTTACGACCGCGAACGGGCCAGCGGCCGAAGCTTGTGGCTTCTCGTCCGGCAGCGAATCGGCGATAGTAATTTGGGATTCCGCCATCTGGTGGGGTGTCCGTTGTGGCTCGACGGCCTGTGTCGTGTTCAGTTCACGGAGGGGAATCCGGCGCGGAGCAGCGTGGTCAGCTCTTCGATCTGGCGGGCGTACGCGGGGTCGTCCGCGAGGTTGTGGTACTCGTCGGGGTCGGCCGGGTGCTCGTACAGCTCGAAGCCCCCCTCTCCTGCCCTGCCCCATTGTGTGAAGCGGTAACGCTCGGTCCGTACGCTGAACCCCATGCCGATGCCGCCTCGGGTGACCTGCGTGTAGGCCGCTTGCGGCCCGGCGCCCGTGTCGGCGCCTTCGAGCAGTGGTCGCAGGCTCTTGCCGGAGAGACGGTGCGGGGCCTCGACGCCGCAGTAGTCGATCAGGGTCGGGTAAAGGTCGAGCAGTTCGACGACCGCATCCGAGTCCTTCCCCATTCCCCCGGCGCCCGGGACCCAAGCGATCATCGGCGTGCGGGCTCCGAGCTCGAAGACGGTCACCTTGTTCCACCACCCGTGCTCGCCGAGATGGTAGCCGTGGTCGCCCATCACGATCACGATCGTGTCATCCCAGAGCCGCCGTCGGTCGAGGCAATCCAGAAGCTTGCCCACCTGGGCGTCGACGAAGGTGACGCACGCCTGGTACGCACGCTTGATCTCACGACGGTCGCGATCGGTGAAGATGGAGAAGTCGTAGCTCCGCGGCAGGGCGTAGCGCGACAGGGGCGTCCGATCGCTCGGCGCCTGAGGCAACGCGATCTCGCCGATCTTGTAGGGCTCGAAGTACTCGCGCGGCGCGATGAACGGGTCGTGCGGCTTGTGGAATCCGACGCCGAGGAAAAAGGGTTCCTCGCCCGCCGACTCGAGAAGCCGCAGAGCTTCGGAGGCCAGCATGCCGTCGGGTTGAGCTTCGTCGCCCCCTTCGGCGGCGATCCAGCGGCACCAGGGGATGCTTCCGTCGCCGGCGAAGCGGCCCTCGCCTTCGCGTCCGATCGCGGGGCTCTTCCCGAGGGCGCGGTAGGCATGGTCGAACGAGGCGTCGTCTCGGAAGAGCGTCGGCTTGCCCTTCTCATCGAGCCCCTTGTGAAAGAGCTTGCCGAGACCGGTCGTGTGGTAGCCCGCCCGGCGGAAAGCCTGTGGGAGGGTGACGAGTTCCGGGTGCGCCTGCCGCAGCGGCGTCTCGTTGTTATAGATGCCAAGCTCGTCCGGTCGCTTGCCCGTGAGGAAGGACGAACGGCTCGGATTGCAGACCGGGTACTGACAGTAAGCGTTGTTGAAGCGGACGCCGCGCCGAGCGAAGGCGTCGATGTTCGGCGTGCTGACCGCGTCGATGCCGTAAGTGTGCAGTTCGGGGCGGAGATCGTCGATGACGATCATCAGCACGTTCAGCCGGTCGCCCGCTGCGCACAGCGACGGGCCGAGGAGGAAGAGAGTCAGCAAGACGAAACGCGCCCATCCGGAGCGGTGGCGCCGCGGTGGAGAAGTCTCCGGTGTCACTTGTTCCTCCGCGGCAGAACTCGGGTCGCGGGCCTTTCGCCACGGAGCATCCGCCCCGCTTCGCCGGTGAGCCACAGGTAGTGATCGCTCGGTAGGCCTTCGTAGGTGAGGAATCGCACTCCCTCGCCGACGGGCGGTTCGTTGGTGCATTTGAAGATCGCCGTGCCCTCATCGACCTCGTCGAACATGGCGACGTAGATCATCTTGGCTCCCGCCCGCTTGGCGGCGACGCACTGCGACCAGAGGAAGCGACCACCCTCCCGCGGGATGTCGTCGAGCGGGTCGCCCGTGAGGTTGTGCCAGCTAAAGCCGGGGAAGACGACCGGCAAATAGTCGACGCCACGTTCCGAGCACCATTCGCCATCCGGCGTCCAACGCTCCTTGGCGTGCGTGAGGACCTGCTCTCGGTTGCGGTAGCGGCCCGGAGTCCAGGGGCTGATGACATCGGCCATCTCGATGACCTCGTGCAGACGCTTGTCACGCATCGCGTCGCGCGTCAGCGTCCGCCATCCGCTCGGCACCCCGAGCATGACGGAGCACCCCGAGGCTTTGATCTCCGCGATGAGCCGGCGGCATTCGTCAAGCGTGTACTCTCGCGGCTTCGAGCCGTCGGAGAAACCAACTCCCCAGATCGCGACCAGCGGCTTGCCGTTGTGCGAGAGGTAGCTCGCGTCCGAGGTGACTCGGCGGCGGTTGCGCAGCTCCCGCCAGTCATCCAGCACCCGTTCGGTCTGACCCGCCTTCAAGCCGGACAGGTCGTACATCACGACGTAGGCGCGCCCCGTCGCGGCGGCGGCGGACCTCACGCCGGCCAGCACCCGGTCCTTGTTCTTCAGGATCCTGTCGTTGGTGAGGCCATTCGCGAAGCGCTGCAAGAAGGCGCCGTCGATGCCGTACTCGCGCATCCACTCGAAGTGGCGGCGGATCGTCTTCTCGTTGACGCTGCTGTAGACCTCGGCGGCATCCCCTCCGGCGAGGCGGAAATCGGTAGCGTAGCGTTCTTCCTCACTGAGCTCGGAGACTTCGGGCCACAGGTCGATCGTCACGTTGCCCGGTCCGAAGGGCTTCTTGGATGTCCGCACCCAGTGCTTCCACCCGAGCCGCATGCCGTCGTCCGGCACGTTAAACCAGCCCTGGTAGCCGCACATCACCTTCCCGTGGAGCGTGTCCGTGCTCACCGCGTCGGAGGGGCGGAGGGCGGACCGTGGGATGGGCTCTTCTTGGGTCCGCTTCAGCACCCGTAGTGCGCCCGCCACCACGCTGGCGCGTTCTTCGTAGAGGTTTTCTTGCTCGCCGCGGTCCGAGTCGAGGTCGTAGAGTTGTCCGGCAGGCCCACTCTCGGAGGTCTTGATCCGCTTCGGCTTTGAGAAGCCGCCCGAGCCCAGTCCGTTGATGAGTTTCCAACGCTCGTGTCGGATCGCGAACATCTCGGGAGCACTGCCCGCTTGGGTGACCACCGGGGGACGCAGGGCTTTGTCTTCTGGCTGAACGTCGAGCAGCTCGGGCAAGAAGCTATAACTGTCTGGAGCAATGCGGTCTTCGAGTGGCTGCTCGAGGAGGTCGGCGAAGGTCGCCAAGAGGTCCGTGAAGCAGATTGTCCGCATCGAGGTTGCATCGGCTTGCACGACGCCGGGCCAGGTGACGATAAACGGCATCCGGTGGCCCGCCTCCCAGGCGTCGCCCTTCATGCCACGCAGGCCGCCGGCCGAGTCGTGACCAAACTTGGCCACGTCGTCGTCGTACCAGCACGGGCCGTTGTCTGACGTGAAGATGAGCAGAGTCTCCTCCCAAACGCCGGCGTTCTTCAGGGCCGCCACCACGCGTCCGATCTCCGCGTCGACCATCTGAGTGAAGTCGCCGTAGAGACCGGCGCCGCTTTCGCCTCGGTGCTCCTCCGAGGGGAGCCAGGGCGTGTGCGGCGCCGGGTAGGCGAGGTAGTGCAGGAAGGGGCGATCTTCTTGATCGACGACGTGGCTTTCGAGGACGCGGATCGCCTCATCGGTGAACCGCGGTAGCACCTCTTCCAGTTTCATTCCTGGCGCAATCTTGCCGGCAAGCCGGCGGCGGCCTTGGATCCGTGACCAGTCGCTTGAGAAGTCGTCTTCGATCGAAGCCGTCGGCTGCTCGGTCGCCCGGTCGCCGCGGATGTAGTAGTAGGGCGGGATGTCGGTCGAGGCACGCATCCCGAAGAAGGTGTCAAAACCGCGATCGACCGGCCCGCCCCGCAGCGGCTTGTCGTAGCCCTTCTCGTCGAAGCCGAGGTGCCACTTGCCGACCATCGAGGTCTGGTAGCCGGCGCGCCGGGCCACGGTCGCGATAGTTTCTTGCCCCTCGCGGACGACTGCCTCGGTCGGCCAGAGGGTCACGTCGGTGCGGAAGGGGTACTCGCCGGTGAGGAGCCCGTAGCGAGAGAGATGGCAGAGCGGCCCGGGGGCGTGGGCGTCGGTGAACTTCATTCCGCTCGCGGCGAGCGAGTCGATGTGGGGCGTCGCGATACGCGAAGCGGGGTTGAAGCATCCCGGGTCGCCGTACCCCATATCGTCCGCGACGATGACGATGATGTTGGGCAAACGCCGAACCGTTTCGTCGCCCGCGCATTCGCTTCCGCCCGCCTGTGCGGCGATCGCGGCGCTCAGAAGCAGGAGCGTTTGGCCGAGTCGACGGGGTGGCGAGAGGAGCGTCATTCGCGGTGTGCACTCTTGGTGCGGGAGCGGGTTAGCGGCGGGAGCTGGTGAGTTGGAAGTCGGCGATCTCGGTCCCTCCGGACGGGACCTCGAACGTCAGAGGCGTCCGCTTGTAATAGGTGTATTGGCGCGGGATGGTCTCCGGCGAATCGATGATTTCGACGTCGAGCTTATCGGGATCGAGGTGAGCCCTCTTTGTGCTCACGACGATCTTGTGCTGTCCGACAACCGCACCCTTGTGTGGGCTCGGCTCCACCGACTTCAGCGTGTATCGCCCCTCGGCGTCGGTTACGCCTTGCGAGTAAGGCCCCGCCTCGCCGTCGTCGTTGCTGGCCACGGGCATGTAGACCACCTTGGCCTCGGGCACCGGCTGCCCGTCGAGGGTCACGCTCCCCTGGACCTCGGCGAACTCGAACTTCGAGTTGTTACAGCCGATGGCCGCCAGCAGCAACGCGGCCATAACCGCCGAGCAGAAGTCGCCGTGGTAGCGGTGCGATTGTGTTGTGCCAAACATGATTCCTGTGATATCTGGCTAAGGGGGACGGGGAGGGTTCTTGCGTCTTTCGTAGCGGATCCGAAGGGTCGATCGTTGGTCAGAAGCCGTCTTCGCCCGCGATTGTCGCCAAGGCTTCGTAGAGTGCGCCATCGATCGAGGTGGTGAGGAAAGCGACCGAGCCGTCGATACGCAGCCAGTTGCCGCCGTCTCCCGGGTGGCTCGACCCGTACGCCCGGCTGCAGGCCCATTGGGGCGCCGTCACCATGTTGTCGAGGCAGTACTGGAGGTCCGAGCTCCTGAGCAACGGATCGGCCATCGCCTCGCCACGGGCGTACCATCGCTGGGTGACCGCCCAGTAGAGCGGTCTCGAATCCGGGGTGGGGTTCACCACGTGGAACTCGCCGACCATGAACGTCTTCGAGGTCCCGTCGATGACGTTCGCTGACTTCGCAACGCTCAGCCCCGGCAGACCGACGTTGTAGAACAATCCGCGGTATTGGAAGTAATCTTTCATTTCATCGACGGTCGGATTGCTGCTGCCGATGTAGGGGCTTGTCCAGTTGAACCACCTGCCGCTGTCGGTCTGAGCGATGACGCCGGCCATCGCCTGATAGGAGCCGGGGCCCAAGGCGCCTCCCCACTCTTGGGCGAACGCATCCGATGGGCAGAGCATCGCCTCGAGCCGGGTGTCGCGCACCTTCTGGTTGATCTGGCCGTCCCCGTCCGGATCGCCCAGAGCGAAGTTCCGTTCGTCGTGGTCGTACATATCGTAGAGCGCTTGCTCTTCGAGGTACGGCAAAATCTCGATGGCCCAGTTCTCCCCGGTGCAGTCGTCCGTGGAGCCGGTGCAATCGAAAGGCATCAACTCTTGGTTGCGCCGCCACCAGGGGCCGTAGACGACCGAACCCGGCGGGTACTCTTGCTGGGCGGCCTCGTGGTTGATGATCGCCAGCCCGAGCTGCTTCAGCTGGTTGACGCATTGCGCTCGGCGAGCGGCCTCGCGGGCTGCTTGCACGGCGGGTAGCAGCAGCGCCACCAAGATGCCGATGATCGCGATCACCACGAGAAGTTCGACGAGCGTGAATCCGCGTCGCGGCCGCTTGGGGCGGCAGACGAGGAACGCGAAGGGAACAGCGCCTAACATTACAGTTGTTCTCCTTGGCCTATTCGAGCCGAGCCCTGCCGATGCCGCGGCCTGCGCCAGGAGGCCATCACCAGGGCGATTCCGCATGAGACGATCGAGCCGGGTTCCGGCGTCGCGAGAAGCGACGCCAGCGTCGCGTTGCTGACCGAGGGGTGGGCGGTTCGCATCACGAACCAGTCCTCGAAATCGACGACGCCATCGTAGTTGAAATCGGGCCTGGCGATGCGGCTGGCGTAGCCGCCCACACGCACACCGTTAACAAGATTCTCTTCCCCCCAAGCGGCGGCGAAAGCGGGCAGGTCGTCCATGTCGAGGTCGCCGTCGAAGTCGGCGTCGCCATCGATCAAGACTGGCGCCCCGGGGGTGGTGTGAGTGCGCAGCAGATCGAGGTACTTCGTGCCGTAGCCCTCGTAGGTCACGCCCTGCGTGAACTGGTCGCCAGTGGACGAGTCGTCCGTGTTGCTGGGGGCGGTGACGACCGAGGCCTCGATCTGGGTGTCCTCGTGCCACTCGTTGAACGAGTTGACGAGCAGCAAGCGGTCGACTTCCTCATCGACGTACGGCAAAGCGGCCTGATCGATCAGGTCGGTGAACACGTCCCCGGCGTCGGCGATGGTGTCCCCGGTGTAGTAGCGGCCCGTGGGGCGATTGCCCGACCGCACCCCCGTGTCGTTGTAGCCGGGAGTCACTCCCGGGATGACCGTCGCGCCGGCGTTCTCGGCCGCCGCGTACTTGTTGGCGGCCCGCTGGATGTCAGCCGCGTCGACCGCCCCGCTGCTGAGTCCTGACATCGCGTAGACGTCGAAGGTCGTCACCGCGTCGAAGTGGCTCGCCCGCGTTGCATTGAACGAGGCGTTGAAGACCTCGTCGCCGACGATGTAGGGGTCGTAGCCGTAATCGTCGAGCACCGACTGCCGCGCGGCGGCGAGCGCCTGTTGGGCCGCCGGGGCGTCGAAGTAGGCCCGGGTCACGTACATGAAAACGACCGGGCGGTCATCGATGCGGTAGTAGTTGGGGTCGTCGAAGACGTTCTCGGCAAGGTAGAGCAAATCCGATTTGAGCACCGAGAAGTCGGGCGAGCTGAAGGAACCGAACCGTCCGGTCGACTCGTAATGCACGGCGTGCTTGAGCTCGCCCGCGCGGGGGTGCGTCAGGATGCTGGTCTGGAGCACCGTGTCTTCCACCGAGCCGGGGCCCCACCAGCTGCTCGCCCAGAGGGAGATGTTGCCGCGGTGGCTCTGGTTGATGTGGTCCTCGATCACCCCCGGGTCGGAACTGCGCGAGTAGCCAGCCGTCGGGCGATGATCCTCGGGGAGCATGCGGGCGCGGAGCGTCTCGTCCCAGTTGTGCGTGTCCCACCACGGGTAGTAGTAGACGCCAACGGTGGCGTCCTGTGCCGAGGCGGGGGCGGTCAACGACAGCGACGCCAGGACCAGCGCCGCCGACCCGATCAGCGTGTTCGGAATCCGGCGAACGAAGGACGCGGTCAGCACCATCGCCAGCGCGCCGACCATCGAGGCGCGCGCCTCGGGGACTTGCGAAGCCGAGGACGCAGGAGTGGCGCCGAAATGGTCTGACCAGACGCCGTAGTCTTCTTGGGTAACACGGCCTAGTGAGACGACTTCGTTGGGGAACGCGATGTCCTGCCCCTCGCCATCTCGCCACCGGGTGTAGTCGGCGCTGTTGACCTCGCCGTCGTCGTTGTAATCGCCGGGTAGGAGACCCGCCGGCGGCGCGTTGACATAGCGGACCAACACGTCCCGAGTATCCAGGCTCAACGGGTCGGCGTAGGTGGCGACGAGGTCGGGCTCCCCGTTCAGGGCGAGCACCGCGCCGAGGTCGAGGCTCTCCCCGGGCGAGAGTGTGGCTGTGCCGAGGGTCGCCTCGGCGAGCTCGGTCGCGTCGGCTTTCAATTCGAGCCACGGGCCGCTGCTGTTGTCGGTTTCGGCGATCGGTCGCCAGTCGCTCGGGTCCAGCGATCCCGAAGGGCTCTTCAGGCTGAGACCAGCGAGGGGGACGTCGAGGCTCCCCGGGCTGTGGAGTGTCACCCCACCGGTCGCACGATCGACCACCAGATCGAGTCGCCCGTCGGGGCTCGCCGTCCACTTAGATGCGAGCGATTCGATCTCGCCCTGGAAGAGGCTCGCCGGCAGGGCCTCGTCGAAGACCTTCACTTCGCCGACGTGCCCAACGAAGAGTCGCGAGATGTTGTCGAACGCCTTGCCGAGCGTCAGCGGGTCGTTGTTGGAGAAGTCGCGGTCGGTGACCGAATCGCTTAGGTTGAACACTTGCACGTAGTCGTTGTGCGAGCTGGCTAGGAAGATCTCTCCGGCTTGATTGCTCGGGTCGTACTGGAATGCGTAGACCGAGCCCTCCCCCGCGCCGTAGTTGTTCTGGCCCGAGAAGTTGTTCTGTACGGTCAGCCCACCCAGGGCCGCTTGGAACCGGCCGTTGTCCTCGGCGAAACGCATCAAGAAGGCGCCGTCTCCGACGTCGGTCGTGTTGCCGATCAGGTCGTTCCAGGTGCTCACCGGAGACGGGGAGTCTCCCTTGGCGACGACGAAGATGCTGAAGCCCATGGCGTCGGGGCCCGATTGATCGAGCAACATCGAAGAGAGACCGGAAGTCATCAAACGGACGCGACCGTAGTTGTTCGAGTTGCTGCCTTGGAACCGGAGGCTGCTGTAGCCAGTCGGAAAGACCGATGCGTCCGTCGAGAGGGTCACTGAGCCCGATCCGGAAGAATCATCCACGGCGTGCAGGCCGTTCCCTGATTGATCGAGCCAGACGCCCGTCCCCCCCTGGTCGATGTAGGAATCGGGAAGCGAGGCGTCGAAGTGCTGGAAGAGCGACGCACGCGCTGGCGACGAAACGGCCAGAGCCAGCAAGGCTCCCAGCGTCAAGACGCAGCGACCGGGCCGCCTCCTAACAGGAGGCGTGGAGCCCAGGTTCGGTGTTCGCAGCCTCACCATCAACGGCGTCCGGTTGCTTAGAGGGTTGTGCTCCCGAGCGTAACGTGTGGCGAGGGGGCGGAACCGATTGATCCACGCTCCACCCCCTCGCAACGCACGTCTCCCACCCCGGAGTTACTCGATAAGTTGATTCAGATTGAAGAACTCAGGACCACAGCGAGGCAGCGTCTATCGGTCGCCCTGCCGGCGATACCTTGCACGCTGCACCGCTAAGGCCGAGAAGGAACAAGCCCAAGAAGGATTCCGACGAAACCGTTTGAGAAGCGTATCGATGAGCGAGGGCCGGCGCACGCCGCCAACGCCGCAGCACCGAGTGTACCAAAAATGGTACACAACGCAAGCGATTCGGTTGCCGACGCGAGAAAAACCGTGGCAAACGAGATCCGGCTTGCTGCCGAAACGGATAATGGCATCGCCCGACGAAATGCCCTGGTCGTCGATCGATGGGAGTCGTTTTGCCCAGTCGGCTCGGCGTTATTACTCTCAGCCTCGCCCTTAAGCAGGATCGCGCGGGTAACCTGGGCTGTTGTTAAAGCCTCCGAGTGACGATCCTCTGAGGGATAGAGAGTCTTCGTCGCGTGGAGACACAGCGACGCCCTCGGCGGTTTCAGGCGTCTCATTATTCAGCATCGAGAAAGTGACTAGGTGGCGAAGACGAAGCTGGCCCAGGTGACCGACCTGCTCGAGAGGCGTATCTCCAATGGAGACTACGCCCGGGGCGGTTTGCCGGCGGAACGCGACCTGGCCGATGAGTGCGGGGTGAGCCGAGTCACGCTCCGCAAGGCGTTGGGCGAACTCGAGCGGCGTGGGCTGGTCGAGCGTCCTCCCAACCGCCGTCCCAAGCTGACGGCCAGCAAGACCCGCAAGAGCACGGTCGAGATCGCGTTCCTAACGCCCTCTTTGGCTCCCGATTCCTTTTCGCCCGACCTTCAGCAGTGGCTTTCCGTGTCGGAACACGTGGCTCGCGAGCATGGGGCTCGGGTCCGTGTTCAAAACTACCTGCATTGGGACGACCCGATTGTCACCGAGTCGCTCCGCGGCTACGACGGCGTCTTCTTGGTGACCAGCTCCGAACCGATCCCCGAGTGGACCTCGACCCTGCTGGCTCAGGCGGAGGGCCTCGTCTCTCTGTCGGAAGACCTCAGCGATTTGGGGATCCCCTCCGTCGTGCTCTTCCCGCCGCGTGAGACCCACCTGCTGCTCGATTACTTGCACGAGCTGGGTCACGAAGAGATCGACTGCCTGAACGTTCAGGGGCACGACGCGATCACCACACAGCGGATCGAGGCGTGGCGAGAGTGGTGCGACGCCCGGGGCTTCGCGGGCTGTCAGCTGTTCGACAGCCCCTCGTCGGCTGAGGAGAACATCTTCGAGTCCGCTATGTCGTCCGCGGAGAAGTGGCTGACGGAGAACGCCGGCCGGGCTAGCGCGGTGCTCTGTGTCACGCTGCCCGCGGCGCTCGGGGTCGTTCGCGCGGCGCGTTCGCAGGGAATCGAGATCGGCTCTGATCTCTCCCTCTGCACGATCGACAACGAGGGTGTCGGCCGATTCCTATCCCCCTCGATCACCTCGTTCGAGCGTCCGAGTCCGCGCGACTTTATCAACGATTGCCTGCGATGGATCGAAGCGGGGGGAGCCAAAGACCAGTGGCAACGCGATCTGCTGTACGTGCCCAGCAAGCTCCAACTGATCAAGGGCGAATCGTCGGGCCCGCGGAACGGAAGCACGCACTAGGCTTCGCCTAGCAGTTCTTGATGCGCCTCGCCGATCTCGCGGACGAGGTCCGCTTCTTCGTTCAGCGATCGGAAGCGGATCAGCCATAGTCCGCCGAGGCAGAAGGCCGCCGCCGAGCCTAAGGCCGTCGCCGATTTCCAGTCACCGATGACCGCGCACATCGGGGCCAGGAAGAGTGTGATCTGGTAAATCAGAGCGACCGGCAACCCGCCGAGGTCGCGCGCGTGGTGGGAACGAAGCTTGCCAAGGTGCTCTGCGCACAGGTTCTGTTCCTCTTGCTTCCACAGCCCGAACGGGAGCGTTGTGAGATAAAATCGGGTGAGCACTTTGCGTTGGGTCGGAGGCGACAGATAGGTCCCGATCAACGAGGCGAGGAGCCCGGCGATCGACACCAGCATGAGCAAGCACCACTCTTCGTTCAGCACGCCCCACGTCTCGGGCAAGAAGGGGAAGGCGACCCGCTGAATTGCGGCGGCTGCCACGCCCCCCAGGAGGCCCGCCGCGAAGCCGATCCCGTTGAAGCGTCGCCAGTAGAGCGGCAGCAGCTGAGCGAAGATCAGCCCGCTGCCGAGCCCCATCGTCAGCCACGACCAGATGCCGTTGACCGTAGCCGAAGAGAACGCGAGCAGATAACCGAGCCCGACGATCACGAGAACCATCGCCCAGGTCGCCGCGATCTGTTCCGCCGTGGAAGCCGAGGGGCGGAACCACACGAGGTAGATGTCGTTGGCGAAGAGACCGGCCGCTTGGTTGAGCCAGCCGCTCAGCCCCGCGGTCGCCGCGGCCAGCAGTGAGACCAGGACCAAGCCTCTCAGGCCTGGTGGCACTTTGCGTTCGAGGACAATCGGCAGTAGCCGTTCCAGATCGAGTTGGCCACCTTCGGTTAGGTCGGCCAAACGAGGCGGCCAGTCGGGGCCGAGCGACTCTTCAAGCGATCGACACAGCTCGCTGGGCTGAGAATCCGGCGCAGCCGCGATCTTAGCCACGACCGCGTCCCAGTCTCCGGTCGGGCGGTGCGCCCGCACAGCGGCCGACGCGGCCTGGTAATCGGCGCCTGACAGCTGGTCGTCGTGTGCGATCGAGATCGCTATCGCCGCGAAAGCCATCATGGTCGGCCAGCGCAGAGCCATCAGCGAGGTCCACAGGAGCGTGAGCTTCGGGCAGTCGGCGTCGGTCTTTGCGGCGAAGCACTTGGGGTCATCCCCAGCGCCCATGCCGAACAGGACGTTCCGGACCAGGTAGAGGCTCGCCAAGAACAGGAGCGGCTCGTAGGCGTCGTAGGCGGGTGGCAGCGAGACCTCGGCGCCGGGGAACACCTTGCCCCACTCGGGATTGCCGGTCACGGCGACCGCCGATTGTTGCAGCTCTTCGAACGGCGGCGCCGTGGTCATGGCGAGGACAATGAGGGCCGCTGACGACACCAGGACGCACACGAACTGCAGGCCCTGGATCGCGATGAGCCCATAGAACCCAGAGAAGACGCTGTAGCCGGCAACAAGCGTCACGACCGCCATCGCCGCCTGCGAAGGCGTCAGCGGCACGATCGAGGAGAGGAACACGCCCAGCGCCTTAGTCGCGTAGGCCACGAGGCCGATGAACAGCGAGATGCCGCCCAGCGCGCGGGCCGACTGAGCGAGCTTGCCCGCGGGGCCGTCGCCGAAGCGGAAACGCATCCACTCGGCGCCGGTCATGCAGCCCGACCGACGACGCCACTTGCCCGTCCACAGCATGACGACCGCCAGCAACAGGACGGCCCCGCCGCGGAACTCGATGAACAGTCCCGCCGGCCCCAGCAGGAACAGGAACGTGACGATCACGATCGACCCGGCCAGGTCCCAGAAGTCCATCACCCCCGAGACGCCCAGCATCCACCACGGCGTCTTTCGGTCGGCCAGCAGGTAATGGTTCAGCCCCGCCGAAGCTCGGCGGCGGAGCCAGAGCCCCGCGATGAATAACGCCGCCACGTAGGCGAATACCAAGGCGAGGTCTGTGGAGCTCAGCGACACGGCGAGCACGCAGGGCGAGGGAATCGAGGGGAGATCGAACGGCCTCTACTGTAGTGGCCAGTGGGCATGCCATCAGCCCGGGCGAGGCCCAGTAGTTCGCATCGTGGAACCTTCGTTCCTGAGCGATGCGATCACTCTTGGACGGCCTATCAGAGTGTTTTTGCCCGAATATTTGACATGCGTACCATTTTTGGTATAGTCGGCCTTGTCGCACTCATTCGACGAGTCGCGTCGCTTTTCCCATCGGCATCGCCCCAACTCATCGCCCGCTCCGGTTCCACGCCTACGACAGGCAGCGACCGCCTGTGATTTAAGTTGTGTCCGCAGCAGGTCCCAGTTGAGCATTACTGGCTGGCAACAGCACGCATCCCGGTTACTTCTTCTCGATCCTTGCAACGGTCAATGAGCTCATGAATTGGACACCCCTTGGCAGCCGCATCGCGATCCTCCTCGTTGCGACGTTGATCATCGCCGACCAAGCAACAGCGGAAACGCTACGCTACCGACAGAGCGGCGACTGGACGGACCTCCACACCGGTGGGGCGACGAACGGATGGGCTAAGAACAATGGCGCCGTTCATGGGAGCCTCCCCGGCGCCGCCGACGACGCCCGTATCAACTTTGGCGGCAACACGGTCAGCGTTAACTCGGCGGTCCCCGCGGTCAGTCGTGTGCAGATCGGCGTGGACGAGAGCGGCACGGTCGAGGTTAACAGCGGCGGCGTCCTGACCGCGAACCAGGACATCCTGGCCGGCAACAACAACTCGAACGCCACTGGCACGCTGATCGTTAAGGACGGCGGCGAGGTCAATGTTGGGCGGATCCTCTGGGCCGCTCAGGACAACTCGGATGGCGTGATCGAGGTCCAGGCGGGCGGCGTGATCAACGTCGCGAGCCACCTCTGGTGGGGTGTTACCGGCGCGGCCGACATCGACATCTACGGCACGATCAATCAGACCGGTGGCATCCTCGGCTTGGGAACCAACAACGCTTCGACCGCGACCGGCGGCACGGCGACGGTTGACATCCAAGACGGCGGCCTGCTCGCGCTGAACAACATCTCGGGCGCGGCCGGACTGCCCTCGGTCCAAGCCGGATCGCTTATCAACATCGAAGGCTCGGGCGAGCTCACCGTTCCCGGTGACGTCCTGGGGCTGCTGAACAGCTACGTTGGCGCTAACAAGATCGCGGGCGCCGGCGTCCCGGGCTCGTCGAGCCTCGTCGTCGATCTGACGAAGAACCCAGGGTTCACGACGGTCTATCTGTCGGCGATCCCCGAACCGACGAGCCTGCTGCTGTTCGTTGCGGGTCTCCCCATTCTCGGGGCACGCCGTCGCTGATCAGTTAGGTTGAAGCTCTGCACAGGAGCTGCCGCGGGCCAAGCCGCCCGCGGCAGCTCATTTTTTCATCGGCATGGCTTGGCCGAACGCCACGCCAAGGTCGCGTGTTCGCGCTGCTGTTTACGGACTTAGGAACGGGTTCGATGAAGCGTCTCGCCTCCCTGTTAACTCGCTGTTCGCGTGCCCGGCGATCGGATGTCACGAGGAAGCGGAACTGCTTGCGGCTCGAGCCCCTGGAGGGGCGCTTGCTGCTGGCGAGCGTCACCTTCAACACGCCCTCGACCAATGGCGGAGACGGCACTTGGGACGCCGAACAACGCGCGGGCACACCCGTCGTCGTCGGGCCGGCCTACTTGTACTACAATCTGAATCCGATTGTGTCGTTGCCCGGCTTTACGCAGGGCGACTCGTTGTACGTAAAGGTTGACTACTTCGACGAAGGCTCGGGGACCATTAAGGTCCAGTACGACAGCCTCGCGTCGAACTTCGATCAGACGGAGTACCATTCGCGTTCTTCGCGCATCGACACACAGCAGTTCGTCAGCTCGCATCACTACCTGACCGAGGCCCAGTTCGCCAACGGAGCGAACGGACATGACTTCCGCGTCATCGCGTTGGGCGCTCCGGTTGCCTCGGTCACTGTCTCGGACGAACCGTTCGCGGGCAGCGGGCTCGAGTGGGCTTGGTCGCCGCCTTGGGAGGCGCCCTACACGGGCCCGAGCCGACCGGTGGACGCCTCGAACCTGGCGGGCAAAGTGCTCACGGGTTACCAGGGGTGGTTCAACACCCCAAACGACGCCGCCGACGAGGGCTACGTCCACTGGGGCGTGCCCGGCGATTGGTCGATCGAACAGTGGCCCGACGCAAACGATTACGACTCGACCGAACTCTTCCCCGTGCCGGGCGTCACGACGGCCAGCGGTGATCAGGCGTACCTCTTCTCGTCGGCGAACGATTCCGTGGTGGATCGCCACTTCCACTGGATGCGCGAGCACGACATCGACGGCGTGCTGTTGCAACGCTTCCGCCCCTCGTTCATGTACAAGGACGGCGCGGGTGACTACTCGGGCGAGCCGCAATGGCCGGTTGTCAACGCTCGCGACGCGGCGCACCGGGCGGGCCGCACCTGGGCGATCGAGTACGACATCCAGAACGGCGGCTCGCCTTCGGAACGGGATCAAGTCATCCAGCACGTGAAGGATGATTGGGAGTACCTGACTGACCCTGGCGGCCTCGACATGCTGAACGACTCGCACTACCAGCGAGAAGGGGGCAAGCCAGTGGTCGCCATCTTTGGCCTCTACGTGAGCAGCGGCAACAGCTATTCGACGGCCCAGCAGCAAGAGCTTATCAGCTACTTTCAGTCCCGCGGCGTGTACGTGGTCGGCGCCGGCCGCCACTCGGAGTCGCCCGCGCAGCTCGCGAACGCGGCCCTCCACGACGCTTACATCCCCTGGCAGGGCTACTGGAAGGGGGGCGACACCTATGCGCCGGACGAAGCGACTCTCGATGGGGTCACGACGCACATTCCCCACGTCTTCCCAGGCTTCTCCTGGACCCACCTGCAGAACAGCAGTACGGCGACCTCACGCGATCGTGAGGACGGTGAGTTTTATTGGCGGATGCTGGACGACGCCGTCAACGAGACCGACGCGCCGTGGCTCTTCCTCGGCATGTTCGACGAGTACGACGAGGGGACGAACCTCATCCCCGCAAGCGACGACCCGCCCGTCCCCGACACCGATGGGCAGGGCAATCCGTTGACCTATCAGGTCAGTGACCCGCGGCCGAACGACTGGTGGATGGCGCTGACCGGCGCCGCTAAGCAAGCGCTGCAGGACAAGGCGTCGATCAACGGCTTAATTCCGAGCGAGTCGGACCTGGAGAACCGTTCGAACGTGGGGGGCGAGGCGCGATGGAACCCGGACGCCTCCGACCGCTTGCACAGCGTGCCCACCAGCGACAGCGATGTCGAAACGGTGGACGTCGTCGTGCAAGGCGTCAGCACGACCGCCATCCGGTCGACCGATCCTTACCTCTACTTCTCGATCGATGACAGCTACCTCTCAGCGGACGAGAACGGTCGCGACGTGACGATCGAGGTCGAGTACCTCGATCTGTTGGTGGGGCAGTTCGATCTCGAGTACGACGGGCTCGCCTCACCCTACTCGGTGGGCTCGGCCGCCCCGCTGACGGGCAGTGGCGAGTGGCGCACGCACCGCTTCGAAGTGAGTGACGCGCACTTTGGCAACCGGCAGAACGGCGACGCCGACTTCCGCTTGTCCGTCCCCGGCGGCAACCTGTTCGTCCGCAGCGCCAGCGTCTTGAAAGAGAGCGTTCTCGCGGTCGACGCCGATCTAGGGCAGGTCGATACGGCCAACGGGCTTGAGAACCTCGAGTTCAGCGGCGACGGGCAGACCGAGGTGGTCGTCGGCGGGGGGCGCGAAGCCCGACAGCTCACCGGCGATCCCGAGTCGCACTACCTCTATCTGAACATCGACGACGCCTTCGCGAATGAGGTCCACGCGGGGCTCAACGCGATCGTCGAGGTGACTTATCAAGACGTCGGCACTGGATCGCTGCGAGTCCAATACGACGCGACCGGCGCCGCCTACAAGAACTCCCAGTCGATCCAGTTGACCGGATCGAACGAGTGGCGAACCGGACGCATCTACCTCGACGACGCCTTCTTCGGCAACCGTCAGAACGGCGGCGCCGATCTGCGCCTCGTCGGCAACAACATCCCGATCGATCGGGTCCGCGTCCTCAAGTCATTCGGTGACCTGATGGCGCCGGAGCTGAACGTTGGGAGCCCCGTCGTTGATTCACCCGGCCAGTTGGTAAACGTCGCGGTCGCTGTGAGCGATGATTGGCAAACGGGCCGTTTCGATCAGTGGACGCGTCAAGAGGACAACCAAGTGCTCGCCGAGGTGAGCGACGATGGCGGCGGCACTTGGCAAGCAATCGCAACTTTCTACGAGACAACCAGCCCCAACGCGGTCAGCACGTACGACACGGCCAGCGGTGTGCACAATTGGTCGGACGACTTCCGGGTTTCAACGAGCGGCTTCGCTACCGGGGCTTACCGGATGAGGCTGACCCCGGTCGATGGGAGGGGGAATCCTGGAGAGTCAATCGTCACGCAAGAGTTTACGGTCCACGCTCCGCCAGCGCTACCCGGTGACTACAACCTCGATGGCGCTGTCGATGCAATTGATTACACCGTTTGGCGTGATGCTCAGGGAACACTCGGCGCCCCGTATGGTGGCGCGGACGGTGACGGCAACGGTTCCGTCGGCCCGGAGGACTACGATGTCTGGCGAGTTCAATACGGTGCGACCGCCTCGCCCTCTTCGAGCCTGGCAACGGACCTGGAGGCGGCTGGGCCCCGGCTGATCGCCGAGGAGGAGCTGAGTCTCATGGCTCTCGCCTCAGTCGCCCCGGTTAGCCCACCAGATCGAAGCACGGCCGTTGATCTCGCCTTGGCTTCCTTCTCGTTGGCGAGCAGCGACGCCGAGCCGGTTATTCCAAGAACACGTGTCGTTCTTGATCCGACGCCTGCGGATCGACATCTCGACTTGCTGCTGGTCGAGCGGCCGTCAGGGGCTGAACCGCCTCAAGTCCCAGCGGTGGAAGAGAAGGACAGGGCAGAATCGATTTCAAGCAGCGAGGAAACGCCTTCTCATCACCATTCGTCACGGATCGAAGCACTAATAACGCCAATCTAGTTGACACCTAGACCATATTTGGTATACTCACGCTTGTGAGCTGCGGATACCGCTCATGCTCGTCAGAAAATATCTGAAACGAATGGACTCCCTGCGAGACCACTCAATCAAACTTCAGCGACTCAGCCGAACCGGTTGATCCCCCCTGCCCTTCACCAGGCGAAATGCTGGCAGGCAAAGACGCCTGCGGAGCCGCGGGGTGATTAGGTTCATCGCCTGTCAGACTCGTTCTCCTCTGTCCCACGTGCTCCATAGCTAAGGGAATCATTCCATGAAGCTCTTCAAAATCACCCAGATCGTTGGGCTGCTTAGCGTTGCCTTGGCGATCGTCGCCGAAGACGCCAACGCCGATACCTTCCGTTACCGTGAGGGTGGGGCCTGGCAGGACATCTCGGACGGGACGACGCCCGGCTGGCGATTGAACGACGGCACGGTCGTCGCCGACGTTCCCGGTCTAGGAGACGAGGCGCGGATCAACTGGGCGGTTCAGACCGTCACGCTCGACTACGAAGCCCCCGAGATCAACCGGCTCTTGATCGGCGTCGATGAGGGGGGCGTTCTCGAGGTGAACAGCGGCGGCAAGCTAACCCTCATAGAGGACTTGGTGGTCGGCAACAACGGCTTCGTCGACGCCACGATGGACGTTAACAATGGCGCTGTGGTCGATGTCGGTCGCATCCTCTGGCTCGCGAGGGGGCCGAACATCGGCGACACGCTGGCCTTCTTCAACATCAACGAGGGGGGCGTCGTCAACGTGGCGAGTCACCTTTGGTGGGGCAGCACCGGCGAAGCCGTTGTCGAAATCTCGGGCACACTCAATCAGACGGGCGGCATCCTCGGCCTCGGATCGCAGGACTTTAGCGTCTTCGGCGGGACGGCGACGGTCAATGTCCGCAGTGGCGGTGAGTTCAACCTGAACAACATCCACGGCGGCGGCACGCAGCTTTCGATCCAATCCGGATCGAAGATCGATATCTTCGGGTCGGGTCAGGTCACCATCAAGGGAGACCAGGTCGGCAGCGTGAACGGCTACGTCGACGCCGGTCTGATCACCGGTGAGGGCGTCCAGGGCAACATCGATGTCTCCCTCACCAGCGGCAGTGTTTCGGGCGACTTCAACGAAGACGGAGTCGTCGACGCCGCGGATTACACCGTCTACCGAGACAACGTTGGCGGCCTCAACGGCCTGCCCAACGACGACGGCCTCGGCGTGGTCGGTCAGCTTCACTACGACCTGTGGGAGACCAACTACGGCGCCGAGGGCGAGCAGCTCACGGTTGTCACGGTGGCCCCCGCGGCGGCCCTCGCGGTCCCCGAACCGGGCTCGCTGGCGATTGTAGGCGGCATGCTTGTTGTCGGGTCGCTCAGAGCCCGCAGGCATTCCGTCGCCAACCGAGTCTGAACGCTCGGGCTGCTGGCCAACGTCGCTAAACCCGCCTGATTTCCGGAGGTAAGCATGGACGTGCGTGGCTCTTCGATTCGCGAGAGTCTCACCGCCGAGAGGCGACCCGACGGTACGGCCCGAGGGTTCACGCTCGTCGAACTGCTGGTCGTCATCGCGATCATCGGAATCCTGGTGGCGATGCTGCTGCCCGCGGTGCAAGCCGCTCGGGAAGCCGCCATGAGGACGACCTGCGTCAATCAGTTGAAGCAGATGGGGCTGGCCGTTCTGAACTATGAGAGCACCCAGCGGGAGTTTCCGACGGGCGGCACCGAGCCCTGGCACAACGAGGGAGACGCGAGCGTTCAGTACGCCAACGGCTATGGCTGGATGGTTCAGATCTTGCCCTACGTTGAGAGTGGCAACCTCCAGGCGATTTCGAGTGGCTACGGAGCCGGCGATCAGGAACGTGACCGGATCGTCCGCGGCACGCCGGTGCCGCTCTACAACTGCCCCTCACGCCGGGGCGCGACCGTGGTATACACCCGCGCCGACCAGGGCGACGGGGAGGCCGACGCCTGTGAAGGGGGTTGCGCCCTCTCGGACTACGCCGCCTCGACACCCGCGAACATCCTTGACCTTGACCGACTTAACTTTGAGCCCTGGTTCTGGCAGGGCGTCCGGCACGGCAACGTCCTGGCGGCGGCCACCCAGCAGATCCGCTTCCGCGGCAAGAAGTACGACGTCGAGTTCAAGGGCGTAGTTGTGCGGACCGGCATGTCGTCACCGTCGAAGACCCGCCACATCACCGACGGACTGTCGAAGACGATGGTCGTCGGCGAAAAGCGACTCCACACGGACCTTTACCAGGTCGGCGCCACACACGACGACATTGGCTGGACCGACGGTTGGGACCCCGACATCATCCGCTACACCGGGTACGCGCCGGCGCCAGACGTCGATTCCCAATCCGAGGACACCGACGCTTACGGTTATCACTTCGGGTCAGCCCACCCGGCGGCCTTCAACGCGGTCTTTGCGGACGGCCACGTCCAGTCGATCGAGTATGGAATCGACGTTATCATGTTCAACTCTCTCGGCGATCGTAGCGACGGGATGGTCGTCGACCTGCCTTAGTTATATCCGCTCCGCGAGACCGCCTGTTGCGGGGGGGCATCCCAGCTGTGGCCTGTAAACCGAACTCAGGACGAGCACTGGCGGTTAAGCAACGCTAAGGTGAACCTCATCGAGTAGCTTGTCGACTCGGCGACGACCACCTACGTCCCCAGCGAGTTGATCGACGACAAGGCGGCCAATAGCATCCATTCCGCGAACGGCTCGCCGAACGGAGCATCCTGTTGATCTGCCCGCACCGCAACAATCGCTGGCAAACCGACGCAGGAGAGCCGTAGGCTCCGGCATTACCGAAAGCGGTGGAAATTGAGAGGGGCATCGCCAGGATCGGTACTTCAAGCGGCTGGCAACTCGGAGCCAAGTCTGTTCCCAACTCTTCAATGGCTTTACCAGGCTCCCCATCCTCTCGCACACACTCCTAACACACGGTCGAAGATGGAATCGGGGTGACCAGCATCGAATTCCTGTACCACGCGTTATGAAGGTACGGGTTGGGTAAGGCCGCTGCCCTGCTGGAGCGGAGGCGTGCTTGAGGCGTAGCCGAAAGCGACTCCGGAGCGGAAGCGGGGCAGCGGGTCGCGAACTCGGCCGGGGCGACGTACCCCAGCGAGCTGTGCGGCCGGTGGTGGTTGTAGTCGTCTCGCCAAGCGGCCGTGAGCCGACGAGCCGCGGCGAGCGACTCGAACTCTTCGACCGCCAGGAACTCGTCGCGGAAGCGGCTGTGGAAGCTCTCCGCGTAGCCGTTCTGCCACGGGCTGCCCGGCTCGATGTACAGCGCGCCGACGTCGAGTTGTTCCAGCCAACGCCGGATCGTCCCCGCCGTGAATTCTGGGCCGTTGTCGCTGCGGATGTGCTCCGGCACGCCGTGCATCGCGAAGAGTTCCGCCAGCGTGTCGATCACGTCCTCGCTCGTGATGCCCCGATCGCATTTCAAGGCCAGGCACTCGCGCGTGTGCTCATCGACGATCGAGAGCCACTTCAGCTGAGTCCCCTTCGAGGTCTTGTCGAACACGAAGTCCCACGCCCACACGTGGTTCTTGTGTGTGGCTCGACGACGATCGCAACCGTTCTCCTTCACGCCCAATCGGCGTCGTTTCCGCTTCTTTCGAGGCACTTTCAGGCCCTCCTTCCGCCACAGACGCAGCACCCGCGACTCGCTCGCCCGGAAGCCGTCGGCCCTGAGCAACGCCGCGATCCGCCGGTAGCCGAACCGTGGCCGCCGACGCACCAACTGCAGCATCCGTTTGATCAGGCGTGGCTCGTCGCCACGTGGCTTCGATCGGTATCGCTGGCTCGATCGCGGCTGGCCGATCGCTCGGCACGCCCTCCGCTCGGAGAGACCCAACTGCGATCGCACTAGGGTCACCGCCGCTCGCTTCCGGAGAGGGCTCAGAAGTTTCCCTCCGCGACGATCTTCAACGCTTGATTGTCCAGCGAGAGGTCCGCCACCAGTTGCTTCAGCCGCTTGTTCTCGTCCTCCAGCTTCTTCAACCGCACCGCCTCCTCGGACTTCATCCCGCCGTACTGCTTCCGCCAACGCTCGAGCGTCGATTCGCTTACCTCCAACGCCTGCAGCACCGCGGCTTGGTCCTTGCCGGCCGCGAGCATCGCGTCCGCGTCGCGGAGCTTCTTCACGATCTGTTCCGGCGTGTGCCGCTTCCTACGCTTCGTGCTCATCTTTCGGTCTCCTGATTGAGACCTTCATAAACCGTGGACCAGGTTTTCGATAGCGGGCCAGGGGCAGCTCGTCTCGATTCTGGCTTCGCTACGTAGTCAGCTACAAGACGGTGGAGTCGAACGCCGGGCCATATCGCGGTCAGCTCGCGCGTCTCCTATCGTTTTGGTTCTGTTGAACGACGATGGCGACATGCTGACGTCGGCTGTGTGCGCAACGCTTCCTAATCAGTCGTCAGTCGATCTTTCCCTCTTGGGAAGTTCCTTCCCCAACTCGCCATACTACCTGATCGACCTCAGCCTCGGAGTGATCGACCGTGCCCAGCTGATAGTCAGAGCTGTGTGGCGTGAACAGATGGACGAGTGCGTGAAGCAAGGTTGCTAACTACTGATAGACGTGAGCGAGCTATAGCGGTCTCGGACGGGCTGGGATCTCGCAGATGAGGCGACATCCAGATAGCTCGAAGTTGGCGTTGCAATTAGTACTACAGTTGCGCTTCACCGAGGTGCTGGATGGCCACGAGTCCGGTAGTGGCAGCGTTTGGCGTTGGCTTGGTGACGTCGTCGCCAGCGTGAGCGTTTGAGTGAGGCCTTCGGATCGTGTTGAATCGTCCAGACGATCTGGCGGAGCAAGCGACGCACCTCGCCGCTACACGCTGAAGAACTGCCGGTCGTCCTGTGCCTCGGCCCTGATCGCGAGCAATGTGCCGACGATCGTCGTGAAGGACTTTCTCGGTCACGCCTCGGTCGCGACGACGGAGAACTACTACGTCAACACGAAGCCAGCAATGCGATCCGTGGCCGACGCCCGTGAGGTCCGGGTCGAAGGCGACGCAGCGACAACCGATCGAGCATCGGGTTCCGTTCCGCCACAGGATGAAGTAGGCGGCGAGTCCCTAGAGAACGCTCCGAGAAACGTGTAGCACTCGATGTAGCACTTCGAGGTTTGGTCGATGGCGACACGCCCTCTCGGCTACTTAACTCCTTCCATGGAAAGGATTTTTGAAAGCACGCCCGGCAGGACTCGAACCTGCGACCTGCGGATTAGAAGTCCGCTGCTCTATCCAGCTGAGCTACGGGCGCGTGCTGGCCTCTCGGTGATTGGAGGCTCTGCCCCTCTGGGTGGATTGTCGGGCCGGGGGGGCTTCGGGGAGAGTATACCCGTCACGGCGCCGGTTGTGGCGGTCGGTCGTGCTCGTTCGGGCCGCCCGCCGATGGAGGCGCCCCCCCTCCCCGACTCTTTCAGCCGAGCAACGCCGATGCACGTGGCCGACTTTCAGCAGCTGATCCGCGACATGTACCTCGATAAGGACCTCGAGCGGGGCGTCGATGGCACGTTTATGTGGCTGATGGAGGAGGTCGGCGAGCTGGCGGCCGCGCTGCGCGAGGGGACCCTCGAGGAGCAGCGGGGCGAGTTCGCCGACGTGCTGGCCTGGCTGACGACGATCGCCAATGTCGCGGGCGTCAACCTGACCGAGGCGATCCAGGAGAAGTACGGGACCGGGTGCCCGGGGTGCGGCAAGATGGCCTGCGACTGCGAGGGCGAGAAGCCGTGAGGCTCCGGTCGACGGGCCGGGCGTGGGCGGCCACAATGGGGCGTTCGGCTAGAGAAACGTCTCCGCCGCTCCCAACCGCCCCGAAGCATCGCACGACGTGAGTCTCCGAACCCTATGTCTCGGCTGGGCCGTGTTGGCCGTCGCCCTGTCGGCTCCGCTGGCGGTGGCGGCGGAGAGCCCCAAGATCGTCGCCGCCCATCTTGGCCTGGGCGATCGCTACAAGATCGGTTGCTGGGCCCCCTTGCGTGTGCTGGTCCAGGGGGGAGACGAGCCGCTCGCCGCTCAGGTCCTAGCGGTCACGCCGGACAGCGACGGGGTGAACGTCGGCACCTCGGCGCCCGGCGGGCGTCCCCTCGCCCTCGAGCCGGGGAGGGTGACCGAGGAGATTCTCTACGTCCGTGTCGGCCAGATGAATGCGCCGGTCGATGTCAAACTCGTCCAATCCAATGGCCGGCAGGCTCAGCGTCTGTTCTCGGTGGGCGACGGCGGCCAAGACGAAGTTGAAGCCGGCCAGGTGCTGCCCTTGCCGACCGAGACCTCCGGATGGTTGGCCCTGCAACTCGGCGCCGATTGCGGCGTGACAACGACCGCGGCGGCGTCGTTCGGCTCAACGGGCTACGAGGTCGCGGCGGCGGTTGTGACCGATGCCGCAACGCTGCCCCGAGACGCGATCGGCTACGACAGCTTCGACGTGGTCCTGCTCGCCGCGGGCTCCCGCGCCGATGGTGAGGGGGGCGGCTGGCTCGGCGGCCTCTCGCCGGACGACCCCCGCATCGCCGCGCTAACCGCCTGGGTCGAGGGGGGCGGTCGGCTGGTGCTGACCTGTGGCGCGGGAGGGCCCACGCTGCTGGCTGCGGATGGGGCGCTGGCCCATTTGGTCCCGGGTGAGTACGCGGGGCCCGGATCCCTGTCGATCGCGACGCCTCTAGAGACCTACGCCGAATCCGAGGCGGGGCCGATCGACCTGCAGGGGGGCACGCTCCCGATCAGCGAGCTGAAGAACGTGACGGGCGTGGTCGAGGCGTTCGCCGGGCGGTCGGCCGCCGAGACCCCACTCGTCGTGCGCGCGACGCGCGGCTTCGGCGAGGTGACGTTCGTCGCCTGCGACTTGGACCACCCGGCCCTCGCCGGGTGGGAGGGGCGCCAGAATCTGCTGAAGAACATGCTGCGGCCCCTCGTGGGCGACAATGAAACCTCAGCCCAGTACCAGGGGGGCGGTTGGTCGCAGGACCTCGTCAATCAACTTGTTGAGAAGCTCGACACCGCCTTCACGGGGGTCAAGACGACCCCTTTCCTCCTGATCGTCGGCTTGGTGCTGCTTTACCTACTGCTGATTGGTCCCGGGGATTACTTCTTCGTGAAGAACGTCCTGAAGCGGGTCGAGGCGACCTGGGTCACCTTCCCTTTGATCGTGATCGCGACCAGCGCCGCCGCCTATGCCGGGGCGTACTGGCTGAAGGGGGACAAGCTGCGGATCAACCAGGTCGAGATCATCGATGTCGATGCGGTGACCGGCGAGACCCGCGGTCTGTTGCTGACGCACCTGTTCAGCCCACAAGCGGTGCGCTACGACCTGTCGCTGACGGCCCGTTCGCTTCTCGGTGAGGAGCTCGTCCCGGAGGCCTCCTGGAACGCCTGGCTCGGCAAGACGGGCGGCGGCTTGGGCGGCATGCAGGCGTCGGGCTCTTCGACCGCTCGATCGCTGAGCGCCAGCTACTTGCTGGACCCGACGGCCCGCGCTGGCGCGACCGGCATCTCGCGGCTTCCGGTGCAGGTCTGGAGCACCAAGTCGCTCGTCTCCCGCTACGGCGGCTCCACCCCACGGACCGTCGAGTCGACCTTGGCGGAGGACGGCGTCGGCGGGATCGAGGGGCTGGTGACCAACGACTCCGGCGCGCAGCTGACCGATTGCCGGTTGCTCTTCGGAGCGTGGTCGTGGGCTCTGGGCAACCTGAACGATGGGGAGACCGCCTCGATCGATCCCGCCACTTCTCCGATACGGATCAAGAAGCTGTTGGGCGACAAGGCGGCCACTTTCGACGCCTTCGCCGACCGGCTCACCTTCGGTTCCCTCGCCTCGGGCGCCCGGGGACCGGCCAGCCGTTATCTGCACGACCTCGACCTGGTCCATCACCTCGAGGCCGGCAAGGCCCTGTTGGTCGCCCGGATCGACGACGGACCGGTCAGCGAGCTGACGCGCGGCGGCGAGCCCCTGCTGGACGATACCGTCCAAGGCGAAGAGGGGCCGAGCCGCAAGAGCTGGGTCTACGCCCGGTTCATCCTGCCCGTGCAAGAAGAGTGACAGAAGAACGCCACGGCTGGCGTCGGCGGCTCGCCGAAGGATACTGAAACCACGCCAACCCGGCCGCCCGTAAGATAACCCGCGTCTCCGCGACTCCCCAATCAGCGCTTCTCATGATCCAAATCCGCGGACTCACCAAGAAGTACGGCGACCTGTTCGCGATCCGTGAGATCGAGCTCGATCTCGACGCGGGCGACGTGTTCGGCTTCATCGGCCCCAACGGCGCCGGCAAGACGACCACGATGCGCATCCTCGCGACCCTGCTGCAGCCCACCTGGGGCGAGGCGTACGTCGCCGGGCACTCGATCTACACCGCCCCCAAGGAGATCCGGCGGGCCATCGGCTACATGCCCGACTTCTTCGGCGTGTACGACGACATGAAGGTGATCGAGTACCTCGAGTTCTTCGCGGCCGCCTACCGCATCCGCGGCGCCGCCCGACGCAAAGTGTGCGACGACGTGCTCGAGCTGGTCGACCTCGGCTACAAGCGGGACGCGCTGGTCACGAGCCTCAGCCGGGGCATGACGCAGCGCCTCGGCCTGGCGCGGGTGCTGCTGCACGACCCGCAGGTGCTGCTGCTCGACGAGCCGGCGAGCGGCCTCGACCCCCGCGCCCGCATCGAGATCCGCGCGTTGCTCAAGGAGCTGCGCAACATGGGCAAGACGATCATGGTCAGCAGCCACATCCTGCCGGAGCTGGCGGACGTGTGCAACAAGATCGGCATCATCGAGCGGGGCGAGCTGATCGTGAACGCCGACGTAGCCGACGTGATGAAGCAGGTCCGCCAGCAGATGGTGCTCAAGGTGGGCGTCGCCGAGCGCGACGGCAAAACCCTTGAGGGAGCCCAGGACCTGCTCGCCGGTCACCCGCTCGTCGAGAAGGTCGAGCCCCCCACCGAGCCCCAGCCTGGCGAGCCGGCGGAGCTGATGACCGTCACGCTCAAGGCCGACGCCAACGACCCGAGCGAGGTCGCCCAGGCCCTCTTCGAGGCGGGCTACGGCCTCACCACGCTCAAGGAAGATGAGATCAACCTCGAAACGGCCTTCATGACCCTGACCCAGGGGATCACGAGCTGAGTGTGGGCCAGGGATGCGGGGTGTCGATTGATTGGCCGGCAAACTCAACCCCAACGCTTTCCCCGTTCTCACTTCCTCTTTCCGCATTCGACCTTGGGCCCTTGTCTTCCGGGCGATTCCGACCGATATTATGTGACTCGGCGGTTTTTCCGCCGAAGTTCGCTGTCCTGCCCCGTTCGTCTAGTGGCCCAGGACACCGCCCTCTCACGGCGGAGACAGGGGTTCGACTCCCCTACGGGGTACTGATTTGGCTGTGCGAATCGACTCGCATTGCCCCGAGCCCGATCCTAGTGCGGGCCTCGGGTTGCAGGTCTTGCGGGCGTATCGCACGCCGAGCGATGGCCGCCGACGTGGCGCCCTGCCCTTCTTTGCGGACTCCCTTCTCCTGAGCAGCCTCGCCGGAGTTCGCCTTAGTGTGTCGGCACTCGCTTCAAGAACCGCCCGTGGCCTAGCTGCCCGACGAACTGGCCCCCCTCGACCATCTTCGCGCCGCGGACGGTGACTAGGTCGCAACGCCCCTTCACCTCCCAGCCCTCGAAGGCGTCGTAGTCGGTGTCCATCAGGTGGGACTCGGCGGAGAGCGTCTCGGTGATGCTCGGGTCGTAGACCACCAGGTCGGCGTCGGTGCCCGGCGCGATCGTCCCCTTGCGGGGGTAGAGCCCGAACAGCTTCGCGGCCTGGGTGCTGGCGGCGTCGACGAACGTGTTCAGGTCGATCCGCCCGGTCGCCACGCCGTGCGTATAGAGCAAACGCACACGGTGCTCGACGCTCGGGATGCCGTTGGGGATGAGCGTGAAGTTGTCGCGTCCCATCTCCTTCTGGCCGGCGAAGTCGAACGGCGCGTGGTCGGTCGCCACCGTGCTGACCGCGCCCGACTTCAGCGCGTCCCACAAGAAAGGCTGGTGCCGCGCCGCGCGGATCGGCGGCGACATCACGTACTTGGCGCCCTCAAAGCCTGGCTTCTGGGCCGCCGTATCGTCGAGCACCAGGTAAGGGATGACGGTCTCCACCCAGGCGTTCACGCCGCGCAACCGGGCCTCGGTCGCCGCGTGCACGGCGCCCTTGCAGCTGGTGTGCACCACGTAGACGTGGGCGCCGGTCAGCTCGGCGAAGGTCATCAGGTGCCGCACCCCCTCGGTCTCGACCTGCACGGGCCGCGAGGGCTCGTGCCACTCGGGGCCGGTCTTCCCCTCGGCGAGCAGCTTCGCCTGCAGGCTCGCGACCAGCGACTCGTTCTCGCAGTGCGCCGTGACGATGACGCCCAACTCCTTGGCGAGCTGCAGCGTCTTGAACAGCTCCTCGTCGTCGACGCCGAGCGCGCCCTTGTACGCCAGGAAGACTTTGAAGCTCGCCGTGCCGTCCTCGACGATCTCCTTCATCGCGGCGGGGGTCGACTCGTCGAAGCGCGTCACGCCCATGTGGAACGCGAAGTCGCAAGCGGAAAGCCCCTCGGCCTTCGCCTTCCACATCCGGTACGCCTCGACCGGGTCCTCGTCACGCCCCGGGCAGACCATCTCGATGAGCGAGGTCGTCCCGCCGACCAGCGCCGCGCGGCTCGCCGAGTCGTACGTGTCCTTCGCGTAGGTCCCCATGAAGGGGAGATAGATATGAACGTGCGGGTCGATGAACCCGGGGAAGACGAGCTTGCCTGTCGCGTCGATCACCTCGGCGTCGGCGGGAGGGGCGAGGTCGCGGCCGACCGCGGCGATCGTCTCCCCCTCGCAGAGGACGTCGCCAACAAAGTCCTCGGTCGCCGTGACGACCCGTCCGTTCTTGATGAGCAGAGACATCGCGATCCGTCATTGAAAGAGAGAATACGCCTGAGGGGATGGCCCATCATAACGATTCCCGAGCCGAACGCCTCACGCGCCGGACGAGCGGCTTCTCAGCCCCCGCTGGGTCTTTCAACCACGGTGGGTCGAGTAGCCGTAAGGCGAGAGCAGCAGCGGCACGTGGTGCGGCTCGCTCGCCTCGGTCACGTGGAAGGTGATCTCGATCCGCGGATAGAACGACTCGCGGTGCGAATGGGCGAAGTAGGCGGTCGTCTCGAAGGTCAGCCGGTACACCCCCGGCGTGGCCCGGTTCGGCGGCAGCAGGTCGGTCACCCGCCCCTCTGCGTCGGTCACGCCGTGGCCGACGGCCGTGGCCAGGTCGGCGTCGTCGAGCCGGGCGAGCGTAACGACCACCCCCTCAGCCGGTTCGCCGAGGCTCGTGTCGAGCACCTGGGTCGTGATCGGGCTCATGCCGAAGCCGGAGGGGAAAAGCCGTAAAAAGAGGAGGGGACGCGTTTTCAGCATAATTCGCGTGCCTAAAAAACGCTCTCTCTTCATACTGGGCGGACCGATACCCGTTAATCGGCCGGTTCGCCTCCGGAAAACTCTCTGCCCGGCGCCCCTCCCAGGTTCTGCAAAAAGGGCTTTACGGCAGCAAGTTAATTGCATACAATCAGCTAATGCTGGCGTCGGCCGTGAGCTCACGAGCTACGGTTGCTGGCCGATCACTCATCTAAGAACCCCTCCTCACGAATAGAAGGCACAACAACATGGCGATTTATCGCAAATCCCCCGACCGAGCCGGTTTCACGCTGGTTGAGCTGTTGGTCGTGATCGCGATCATCGGCATCCTCGTCGCCCTGCTGCTCCCCGCCGTGCAAGCCGCCCGCGAGTCCGCGCGTCGCTCGCAGTGCACGAACAACATGAAGCAGATCATGCTCGCGACGCTCAACTACGAGCAGTCGGTCGGCACCCTGCCCCCTGGGTCGATATTCTTCAGCGAGGATCCGATCGTCAAACAGCACCGAGTTGGTGTGCTGGCTTCCATCTTGCCCTACGCGGAAGACGCGACGCTGAGCACACTGCTCGACGACAAAACAAATACTGGAGCTACCGCCGATTTCAGCCACTTCAAGCGGCTCCCGAACGGCGAGTACCTATCCGGTTTCGTCGTCAAGATGTACGTCTGCCCCAGCGACGACGCAGACCTCATCGTGATGAAGCAAGACATCAATGGCAATCTCGAACGCCCGGCCGCGAAGATGAACTACTCCGCGTCGAACGGCTCGATGCCGCGTGATGGGGCCTCGAATACGTGCTCCTGCACCGGTTCCAAGATGACCCAGTGGAACAACTACGCCCTTATGCCCAAGACCCCCTGGGGCAAGTTTGACGAGTACTCGGGCGTATTCACTCGATTCGAGTCCGCGACCGAGCTGCGAAAGATTACTGACGGTCTGTCGAAGACGATCTTCTACGGCGAGGTGACGCCCAATTGCTCGATCCATGCCGAAGGGGGATGGCTGAGCGGCAACAACGGAGCCGGCCTGATCTCAACGATCATCCCGATCAACTACGACACTTGCACGCGTGACGATTCTGGACCCGATGGCACTTGCGGATGCTGGAGCAACTGGACGACCGAGCTCGGATTCAAGTCGAGCCACCCCGGCGGCGCCAACTTCGCATTCGGTGATGGCTCGGTTCACTTCCTGAACGATGGCCTCGATCACTGGACCTACCAGTACCTGGGTGGCAAGGCAGACGGCGAAGTGATCCGCGAGGCGTTCTGAGTAAATAATGGATATCAAACTGCTTTGTCGCACTTACTCCGGTTGCTTGATCTGCGTGTGCAGCCTGCTCCTCGCGGGCTGCGGGGGCGACGCCACCATGGCGCCTGTGGAGGGCGTGATCACGTTCGACGGGGCGCCGCTCGCCGACGCAAGCGTGACTTTTGTGCTTGCTGAGGGGGGGCGCCCGGCCACCGGCCACACCGACTCCGAAGGTCGTTATAAGCTCAAGACCTTCGAGCCGGGCGACGGCGTCAAAGTTGGCCTCAATCAGGTCGGCATCATTGCGATCGCGGCCCCAAAGCAGGCGTCGGCCGAGGTCGATTCCGATGCGGCCGCGTTAGGGGGATTCGGCAAGAGGCAAAAGCCGGCGAAGCAACGTTGGTTGATTCCGCCTTCCTACGGCAAGCCGGGCACCTCCGGCCTCGAGTTCGAGGTGAAGCCGCACACGACCAACCAGGCCGACTTCGAGCTCACCTCGAAGAAGTAGCGACCTTCGTCTCCGTAAAAAAAAACGAGAACCCAACGGCCCGGCCCGCGTCATCGCGAGCCGGGCCTTTTTTGTTTCTCGGGGTGGCCGGCAGCTGACGGTACGAGGGGCTTCTCTCAGGACGCGAAGCCGTTGGAAAAGGCTGGTCAGAGGATCGCCCGTTGCATACAATCGGCATTGCGCTGGGCGGCTGCTTTGACTTTTCGCCCTGGCCTCCTCCTCCTTTTCTCTCGAACGAAGGCGCGCATCATGGCGTTTTCATGCAACGGTCTTTCGACCGCCGACCGCCGACGCGGATTCACCCTGGTCGAGCTGCTGGTCGTGATCGCGATCATCGGCATCCTGGTCGCCCTCCTGCTGCCCGCCGTGCAAGCGGCTCGCGAGGCGGCGCGACGAACTCAGTGCTTAAACAACATCCGGCAACTGGGGCTGGCGGCTCTGAATTTCGAGTCAACTTATGAAGCCTTTCCGACAAGCGGCTCGCGGCAGTCGGACATGTGGTGGCAAGCGGATGTCAACCGTCCCGAGCAGCCCAATGTCAATAACGGTGGAGTCGAGCAAGCTGGCTGGTGCTACCAGTTGTTGCCTTACATGGAAGATTCTTCCCTTGCATCGCTGCGTGAAGTGAATGGGGGAATAACCGATGGGGCCCGGCCCATGTGCGAAGTCCCTATCGCTTCGATGACCTGTCCATCTCGCGGGACCCGCCTCTGGACAGCGAGCGATAATCTCATCACATGGTTCTGCGGCGACTACGCCAACTTTGAGGGGCGTTTAGCACGCGTCGAACCAAACGATCCGCTGGAAGAACCACTTGCCGTTCCCTCTGGTAGCGGCTTCGACGACTACGATAGCGAGATCACTTTTTTCACAGGTCTCATCTCGCGTGCGGGAACCATGCCTAGATCGGGGAATCCGATCAACGACACCAACAACGCGTACAAGAAAGCAAGAGGTATTGGGCCAGGATCTTGCACGGATGGTCTCTCAAAGACCTTGATGTTCGCGGAGGGATCGCAATCCGCTCTCGCTTACTCAGGCGTTTCGAATCAGGCGTGGAGGCACGTAGGCAACGTTGGCGGCGCGTTCTCTCCGGGCTTCTTCACAAACGGTCGATTCAATCTTCCTCCACAGCGCAACGGCTCCGGCAGCGGCTCGCTGAAACCAGATAGTGACGAGGAACGGGACGTGCCGGGCGGGTGGCAGATTTGCACAGGGGGGGGGCAGTGCCTCACTACAAGCGAGTGGGGCTTTGGCTCCGCGCACCCCGGTGGCGTGCTCGCCGTGCTTGGGGATGGCTCGGGCCGCCTCTTGAACTACGGGATCGATGACCGGGTCTTCCGCAATCTGTGCGAGCGTGCGGATGGGTTGAATCAGAGCGAGTGAACACCGTTGGTCGCACGCAATCCATGTCCCTTAGGATCTGTCATGAAGGCCGTTACCCTACTTGCGGTGATGTTGGTTGTTGGTTGTTCCTCCCAACGTGTCCCTTCGCTGGCGGAGGTGAACAACACGAACATCAAGAAGCTTCGTGGCGCCTACGGGCTCTATCTCTTCCAGCACGACCTGCGGGGTCCAGAGAATGAAGAGGAGCTGAAGGAATACCTCCGCACCGATGAGGGCGCTCAGGTGAAGCTGGGGCGGATGGGGATGACCGTGGATCAGATCGATTCGATCTTCATCAGCGAACGCGACGGCCAACCCTTTAAGGTTCGCTACGGTCTCCGTGGCCTGGGCGACCACGCGGTCGCCTTCGAAGCCGAAGGCGTGGATGGCAAGCGGATGGTCGCGTTGTCGATCCCCCGCGAGGTCGACGACGCCGAGTACGAGCGGCTGTGGAATCAGAAGCGACCAGCCCCCGAGGGAGTGGGGCTCTGAACGATTGAAGTCGGACGGCCAATCGCAAGCCCTCTTCTTGGTCACCCCTCTTCGGGAGGTGCGCCGTTCCGAATTGTTTTTGTGGCCGGGCTCTGGATCGCGGGTTTCAGGCCGGAAATGGGTGGCTCGCTTCCAACAATTCGCGCCGCGGCGGCCGCGGTACGCCCCGAGGGGGGAGCACGGTAGAATGGGGCCAGTCCCCCTTCCTCCGACCCACGTGCGCCGATGCGTCCCCTCTCGATCGCCCTCTGCCTGAGCCTCGCCGGTGTGGCCCTCGCCGCCGATTCCTCCGCGCCCGCGGTTGCCAAGTCGGACGCCGAGTCGCGCGTGATCGAGCGGGACGGGATGGTTTGGGTTCCCGGCGGGGAGTTCGCCATGGGGAGCACGTTCCGGCTGGCGCGGCCGAACGAGAAGCCGATCCACCAGGTGTGTGTCGACGGCTTCTGGATGGACCAAACCGAGGTCACGAACGCCCAGTTCCGGGAGTTTGTCGAGGCGACGGGCTACGTGACGATCGCCGAGAAGCCGCCGGAGCTGGAGGAGATCATGAAGCAGCTGCCGCCCGGCACGCCGCCGCCGAGCAAGGAGCAGCTGGTCGCCGCGTCGCTGGTGTTCAGCCCGCCGAACCGGCCCGTGCCGCTGGACAACGTGCAGGCGTGGTGGCGTTGGGTCCACGGGGCGAACTGGAAACACCCGCAGGGCCCGGGCAGCTCGATCGAGGGGAAGGACGACTACCCGGCGGTGCATGTCTCGTGGTTCGACGCGACCGAGTACGCCAAGTGGGCCGGCAAGCGGTTGCCGACCGAAGCCGAATGGGAGTTCGCCGCCCGCGGCGGCCTGGACGGCAAGCCGTTCACGTGGGGGGACGAGCCCCTCTCGGAGACCGACCCGCAGACCAACATCTGGCAGGGCCGTTTCCCGGACCGCAACACGGGCGCCGACGGCTACACCCGCGCGGCGCCGGTCAAGCAGTTCGAGCCGAACGGCTATGGCCTGTACGACATGGCGGGGAACGTCTGGGAATGGACCAACGACTGGTTCCGCCACGACGCCTACGCCCTGCGTGTGAAGCGGCTGGGCGAGGGGGTGGTCGCCGACAACCCGACGGGGCCCAAGAAGAGCTTCGACCCGTCGCAGCCCTACACGCCACAGCGCGTAACGCGCGGCGGGTCGTTCCTGTGCAGCGACTCGTACTGCAGCAGCTACCGGCCGGCGGCCCGGATGGGGACCAGCCCGGACACGGGGCTCTCGCACACGGGCTTCCGTTGTGTGCGATCGCTCGAAGCGGGTGAGTCGGCGCCCGAGTAGCTGTGCCTTACTCGGAACGCACAACGTGAGTGAGCCGTAGGCGCTAGCCTCGGGTGGATCAGGGACGAGATTCTCCGCGGGTTCGCCCGAGGCTAGCGCCGACGGATCACTTGCTTCAGTCAGTGCCTTCGGCGGCCGCTGATTCGAGGTGCTTCACGTAGTAGCAGACGGTGAGCCGACGCCCGAACTTGTGGCCGATCTCGGGCAGCTCGCCGCACAGCCGATAGCCGGCCGATGTGTGCAATCGCCGGCTCGGTTCGTTGCCCGAGTCGATGAGGCCGATCATGGCTCTCACGCCGGCGTCGCGGGCACGCTGTTCTATCGCTTCAAGCAATCGCCTCCCCAGGCCCTGCCCGCGGCGGTCGGGCGCGACGTGGAGCGAGTGCTCGACGGTGTCGCGGTAGCCCGACTTCGGGTTGAACTCGCCGTAGCTCGCGAAGCCGGCGACGCCCGTCTCGTCGATCGCCACCAGCACCGGGAAGCCTTTGGCTCGCTTGGCGGCGAACCACGCGATGGTCTCCTCCTCGGTAGCGGGGGTCTCTTCGTAGATCGCGTTGGTGCTGGCGATCACGTCGTTGACGATCGCCCGAATCGCGGGCAGGTGCGACACGTCGGCGTCAATCAGACGCATCGGGTTCTTCCTCCGGCTCGTTCTCTTCGGGCGGATGCGCGGCGAGCCACTCGGCGCGGCGGAAGTGGTGCTCCGCCTTCGCCGCGTCGCCCGCCCGCTCGTAAGCGCTGCCGAGCCAGTAGTGCGTGTTGTCGTCGAACCGATCGAGCAGCGACGCCCGCTTCAGCAGCCGGGTCGCCTCGCGGGTGCGGCCCGAATGCAACGCGATCAGCCCGCAGAAGAAGATCGCGTCGATCGAGTCCGCCTCGAGCTTGAGCGCCCGCTTCGCGTGCGGCTCGGCGGCGGTGTAGTCCTCCAGTTCGACTAGGCACTCGGCCATCGCCAGGTGGGCTTGCAGGTTGTCGGGCTCGATCTCAAGGGCCCGTTCGGCGTCGGCTCGGGCGGCGGGGAAGTCGTCGATCTCTAGTCGCGCCGTCGCCCGCATCGCGAGGGCCTCGGCGTCGTGGGGCGAGGCGCGAAGGGCGCGGTCGAAGGCCTCAACGGCCTCGTCGAATCGCCGGTGCTGCATCAGGACGTGCCCCTCCGAGAACGCCGCGTCGGCCTCGCTCAGGCCGAGGTCGCTCACGTCGACCTGGTAGGTGGGCGTGGCGACGCGTGTCGCGTCGCGGCGGCGGGCCAAGCGGTGCGGTTGGGGCGCCCACTCGGTCGGGTCGAGGCCGTAGAGCTGCCCCAGCAGTTCGAACAGCTCGCCGTGCTCCGCTTTCAGGTCGTGCGAGCGCTCGAAGAAGCACTCGGTCGCGACCGCGAAGAACTCGGCGTGGTTCGTGGCGCCGTAGTGGTCGAGCAGCGTCACCTCCTGGCGGCGGGCCCGCGCGACGAGCCGGTCGTACTCCCAGTGGATGACCGAACGCCAGCGGCGGTCGGCGTCGGGTTCGAGCGGCGGCCGGCCGTCCATCTCGCCGTCGAGGCCGTCGACGTGGTGGGCGAACTCGTGCAGCACGAGGTTGTTGCCACGCCCGGCGCGGCGGGCGGAGCGGAGCGTGTCCGCCCAGGAGAGGACGATCGGCCCCCGATGCCACGCCTCACCGAGGCGATCGCCGTCGGGCGTCGTGTAGCCGCTCGCGTAGAGGATGATCGACGGCAGCCCCTTGAACGCGAACGGCTCCGCGTGCCCGAGCGTCAGCAGCGCGGCGGCGCCCGCCACGGTGAGACGCATCTCGTCGGTCACGGACAGCCCGCCGCCCCCTTCCCAGCGACGCGTGGCGACCATCTCGCACACGGTTTTGTTCAGCCGTTCACGCAACGGTTCGGGCAACCAGCGGTACTGCCAGACGTTGCGGCGGAGGATGGCCACCCACTCGGGCGACAGCTCGCCCGGGGCGGTGGGCGGATTACGGAGCAGCCAAGAGAACACTTCGACGCCTTTTGTCGTTGGTCTTTGTGAGGTCGTTCAGACGCCGATGTCTTCGTTCCAGAGCTCGGGGCGGTCGGCGATGAACGCCTCCATCAGCCGGACGCACTCGGCGTCGTCGACGATGGAAAGATCGACGCCCCGCTCGCGGAGGTACGCCTCGGGGCCTTGGAACGTGCGGTTCTCGCCGACGATGATCCGCGGGATCTTGTACAGCAGCGACGCCCCGCTGCACATGTCACAAGGCGACAGGGTGCTGTAGAGCGTCGCCCGCTGGTAGTCGGCCGCGGTCAGCCGGCCGGCGTTCTCCAGGGCGTCCATCTCCGCGTGCAGCACGGCGCTGCCCGACTGCACCCGGCGGTTGTGCCCGCGGCCGACGATCCGGTCGTCGATCACCAGCACCGAGCCGATCGGGATGCCTCCTTCGGTGAGCCCTTGCTTGGCTTCGTCGATCGCGGCGGCGAGGAACTCGTCCATGGGTTGTTCCGATCAAGCTCAACGGAGGGGGGCTGCCTGGCGGGCACTTTATCTCACCACAGGAAGGGCCACGGAGCGAGGCTCCGGACGATTGGCCTGTCATCGTACTAGATCGGAGCGGTCTCGCTCGACGGAATGGCGCCTGAAAGCCGCTGGGTGCGAAGGCGTCGGTACTTGTAGTACACCGGGATCGCGGCGGTCAGGGCGAAGCAAGCACCTTGGAGTGTTTCGGTGGCGAGGCGGCCGTTCCGAACGAAGGCGATGCTCGCGGCAAGGAATCCGATCGCCGCGCCGGCGACCGCGAGTCTCAGGGCGAGTTGGTGGAAACGCTCATCCCACCCGGCCGGCATCGTGGCGTCGTCTTTCATGGCGAGGTCGCTCCGGGGCATCAGGGGCAGGATGGTGATTCGCCGTGTCGGCCGCCATCTTGCACAACGGTTTCAAGAAGACCCTAGAACAGCGGCGGGAAGCCCATCTGGCGGCGCCAGTTGGAGAGGTGCCCGACGTGCATGCCAATGTGCGTCGAGAGGATGTGCGCGATCAGGTCGCCGAGCGTCGGCAACCCGGCGCGCAGCGGCTCGAACGGGTTCTCCTCGGTCAGCGTGCTGAGATCGACGGTGGCGGCCCGAGCCGCCAGGTTGTCGGCCGTCTCGTTCAGCTTAGCGAGCAGCTCCGCCATCGGCGGGTAGGCGTCGGCGATCGGCTCGGGTGAGCTGCCGGGGCCGAACTCGGCCGCCCAGCTCTCGGGGACAAGTCCCCCCTCGCCTCCGAGGCGGGCCGTCGCCATGTCGTTCACCAGGGCCAGGTGCCCAAGGATCCAGCCGGGCGGATTGACCCCCGCCTCTCCTTCAGCAGCCGGTGGCTGATGGGCGACTTGGTCCTCGCCGACGTCCTCCATCAACCGCTCGATCGTGGCGATCATGAATCGGTAGACCGTGATCAACTGCTCGTTCATAGAATACTCGCACAAGGAGAGTGCCGGTTGCTCGGACCCTAATCTTCGCGGCTCGATCATCGCGACGCAATGCTCAGGGCGCAGCGGGGAGACTCCACAGTGAGTCTTCACACGCAACGCCCCGCAACGCGGCGGCGATCTGCGCCGTGCGAGCCAGCGCCTCTTCGAGCGGCTCGGCCCACGCGCCGGCGTGGGTGCGTTGCCAGGCGGCCCGGGCCATCGGGATCGCCGGGTCGTCATCCCCGTCTAAGGGGCTGGGGGTAAGCGGCTCGGCGGGCAGGGTGTCGTAGTACGCACGGAAGACCGTCGTCGAAGCGAAGAAGGCCCGCAGCCCGTGCCGGTCCGCGAGCGCCGCTTGCAGCCGGAGCGCGGCGTGCTCGTGGACGGCGGCGTCGGGTTCGTTGCGGAGGCCCCAGTCGAGCTTGCCGAGGCTCTCGGGCCCCTCGACCAGCGCGTGGCAAGCCTCGTGCAGGATCATCTGCGCGAGGCAGTCGTCCGGGTCGAGCGTCTCCGGCGTACCGATCGTCAGCACGCCCGCCCCGTCCCACGAAGCGTTGACCTCCGCCGACCGCTCAACCCGCATCCCCATCCGCTCCGCCGCGTGGAGCCAGACGAGGTCGAGCGGGTCGGTGTAGGTCGTGGTGATGGGGCGCATGGGCGGGGTATGAAGCGGGGAGCGGTACGCCCATATTCGAGTTCGACGTTTCACGTTGGGGCTTGTGCTTTGTGAAGGTGGCCTGGCCGTAGGCGTCAGCAGTAGCCTCCGGAGCCAGACGCGACTATGGCCTCATAAATCGCTCCGCTTCTTCTCGCATCGCGTCGACAATGTTGCTGCGATCAACATCTGGGACATACCACTGGTGGTCGTAAGAATCTAGATCGACACTCGCATAATTGAGCAGGTAAAACGGCTGCAAATCGTCTAGAAGGTTCGGTGTGGACATCGACGCGATGTATACGTTTGCAAGCTTACCTACTGCGGTAATCAGTTTGTCGTCGCTGCCGATTGCATCAGCGAGCAGTAAGCGTGCATAGTCACTCGCCGCTTCAACGAGTGACTTACGATCAATAGATTGTTCGAGCAGCACACGATCGCAAAGTGCTTGTAGCTCAAAATGATTGTGCGGTGCAATCATTCCCGCCAGCTGGCATAGCTGCGGACCATCTCGACCTGCTTCTAGAAGTGTGACCGCCCAGTCAATGCAGTCTTGGCCGCACGGCTCGCCAAGCGAACGCCGCATTAGGATGGACACCGTAGCTAACGCAACGCTACTTTCACTCACTCTGACGGCCACTAGGCATATTCGCTGGATCACTACGAACTACCCGCATAATGCGAGTTATTCGCGGACAATTTCCTATCCCCGCGCCAGCGCATCCGACTGATCCACGAAGTCGTCGCCGGACCACTCCTCGTCGCCCTTGATCATCTTCTTGGCGTCGGGCTGCTTTGCTTGAGATAGGGCCTTCTTGGCGACGCGGGCTTCGGCTTGGCGTTTGACCAGGTCGGAGTGCGTGGTGAAGTACGGGAGGCTCTTGCCGCGGAAGTCGTCGAGGGTCTCGAAGTTGTGCTTCTCCATGAAGGCCAAGAGGTCCTCGCACATCGGCTGCACGCAGCGGTAGCCCATCTTCATCACGCCCGTGCAGACCTGTACGGTGTGGGAGCCGAGCAGGATGAACTGGGCCGCGTCGGCGCCGGTCTCCACCCCGCCGATGCCGCTGAGCGTGCGGCCGGGGAACTCCTGCTGCAGCATCGTGGCGATCTCCATGCACATCCGCAGGGCGATCGGCTTCACCGCCTGGCACGAGTAGCCGCCGGGGGTGGTGTAGCCCTCGACGTTCGGCTCGGGGCGGAGCGTTTCGAGGTCGACGCCGATGACGCTGCGGATCGTGTTGATCGCGGCGACGCCCTGGCAGCCGGCCCGCAACGAGGCCCTCGCGGGGTCTTCGATGTGGGTCACGTTCGGCGTCATCTTGGCCCAGACCGGTTTGGTGGCGACCTCCATGACCCAGCCGCAGACCTCCTCCAGCAGCTCGGGGTCCTCGCCCACCGCGGCGCCCATCCGGCGTTCGGGCATGCCGTGGGGGCAGCTCATGTTGAGTTCGAAGGAGTCGACGCCCGCCTCCTCGCAGCGCTGGACGATCTCCTGCCAGGCGTCCTTGTTGTACTCCTCCATGATCGAGGCGATCAGCACGCCCTCGGGGTGCGAGTCCTTGAGCGCCTTGAACTCGTCGAGCCACTTCTCGAACGGTCGGTCGCTGATCAGCTCGAGGTTCTCCCAGCCGTAGATCTCGCCCGACTCGCGCGAGCGCAAGCGGCCGTAGCGTGGCTGGACGTTGATCACCTTCGAGGCGTCGAGGCTGACCGTCTTGCAGATCACGCCACCCCAGCCGTCGTCGAACGCGCGGCCGATGACCTTGCCGTTGGTCCCGGGGGGGCCCGAACCGATGACGAACGGGTTGGGCAGCTTGAGGCCGTCGACGGTGGTTTCGAGCGTGGGCATGGGATTGACGGGATTACAGGATTGGCGGGATCAACGGGATAGCTGTTTGAGGTCGCGAACCTTGCGACGGATGGTGACTCCATCCGGTCCGAAGTTGATCAGGAGGCCGAGGTCGTGGCCTGTCGCTGCGAGGTAGTTTACCAGCTGTACTTCGTGGGCTTAGGTAAGGGCCTCAGTGGCTTTCAGTTCGAGGATCAGTTCGCCTTGCACTAACACGTCGGCAAAGAAGTGGCCAACCACCTCGCCTCGATAGACGACCTCTAGCTTCACTTGGCTGACGGCTTCGAGTCCGGCATGCTGCAACTCGATCAACAAGGCCTGTTCGTATACCGATTCCAGGAAACCCGAGCCCAACGCGTTGTGGACCGCGTACGCACAGCCAATCACCCGTTCGGTAAGCTCGCGGTTCTCCATGATCGATCCAGTTTATCCGGCTGATCCCGTCATCTTGTCAATTCGTCGAGCGCCGTGTCGAGGCAGTCGGCGAGGTAGTTGGCGTCGTCCTTGGTGAGGCACATCGGCGGCTTGATCCGCAGGGTGTTGCCGTACAGGCCCCCCCTGCCGATCAGCACGCCGAGTTCCTTGAGCCGTTCCATGATGTCGGCCGCCTCGGTGTTGGCGGGCTCCTTCGACTGGCGGTCGCGGACCAGTTCGACGCCGAGCATCAGGCCCATGCCGCGGACGTCGCCGATCAGGGGGTGCTTCTCCTGCAGCTCGAGGAGCCGCTCCTTGAGGTGGCCGCCCACGACCTTGGCGTTCTCTTGGATGCCCTCCTCCTCGATCACCTCGAGGGTCGCGAGGCCCTGGGTCATGCTGATCGGGTTGCCGCCGTACGTGTTGAAGTGGACGCGGTTGGTCATCACCTGAGAGATCTCAGCGGTCGTCGTGAAGGCGCCGAGCGGGGCGCCGTTGCCGATGCCTTTGGCCATGGTGACGGCGTCCGGCACGACCCCGTAGTTCTGGTGAGCCCAGAAGTGCTCGCCCGTGCGGCCGAAGCCCCCTTGGACCTCGTCGGCGATGCAGACGCCGCCGTGCGCGCGGACGATGTCGTAGACGATCTGGAAGTACTCCTTCGGCGGGACGACCGTGCCGCCGACGCCCTGGATCGGCTCGCCGATGAAGCAGGCGACCTCGCCCGACGTTTGGTACTCGATGACCTCCTTGATGTCGCGGGCGCACTTCAGGTCGCACGAGGGGTACTCGAGCCCGTACGGGCAGCGGTAACAGTAGCCGCCGTGCGTGTGATGGATGCCACCCGCCTGATTCGACTTGAACTTCCAGTTGCCGTGCGCCGTGAGCCCCATCGCGGTCGAGGTGCCGCCGTGGTAGCCGTTGCGGAGGGCGATCACTTCGGTGTTGCCGGTGTGCTCGCGGGCGGAGAGGATGGCGACCTCGTTCGCCTCGCTTCCGGAGTTGGTGAAGTAGGTCTTGTCGAGCCCGTCGGGCATTTTATCGGCGAGCTTCTCGGCGAATTGGCCGATGGTCGGGTGCAGGTAGATGGTGGTCGTGTGCTGCAGCTTGCCGGTCTGCTGCTGGACCTTCTCAATGACCTTCGGGTGGCAGTGCCCGACGCTCACGGTGACGATCCCCGCGAAGGCGTCGAGGTAGCGCGTCCCCTTCTCGTCCCACACGTACTGCATGTTCCCCTCGACGACCATGAGGGGCTCCTTGTAGTAAGTCAGCACGCCGGGCGACACGTACTGCTTGCGGAGGGCGATCACCTCGTCGCGCGACGGGCCGTCGTACGGCGTGGGCGTGTGGTCGCAGATCGGGAGTTGATGCTTCATGGCGATCGTTCCTGAGCCGACGGCGCTGGCCGCGGGCTGTGTCGGTTGGTGGTTCGCCCGCGGCTAGCGCCGTCGGCTCAAGGGGCTTAAGCTCCGGTGATCTCCACTTGGTCGATGTCGGCCGCTTCGGGCACCAGCACGCCCGGGGGTGGGGTGAGGCCGCGTTCGGCGGGGGTGCCGGGGATCAGGTTATCGAGGACGATGCCGAGCACCGCGGCGACCGCCATGCCGGTCTTGCCGAGCGCGCCGAGCACGTCGCCCAGGCCCGTCGGCGCCGAGGCGAGCAGCGCGGCGCCCGCGTCGCTGTTGAAGTAAGCGGGCACGCTGAGGCCCATGAAGAGGGCGAAGCCGCCGATGAGCAGGTTGCGGTCGCTGTTGAGGTCCGCCTTGGCGAACTGCCGCACGCCGACCGCGGAGATCAGGCCGAACATCACGCAGTACAGCCCGCCGACGACCGGCTGCGGGATCGCGGCAGCGATCGCGCCGAACTTGCCAAACAGCCCGAGCAGGATCAGCAGCACGCCCGCGATCTGCACGACGTAGCGGCTGCCGACCTTGGTGAGGCCGACCAGGCCGACGTTCTCGGAATAGCTCGTCGAACTGAACCCGCCGAACACGCCGGTCAGCGCACAGCCGACGCCCTCAAAACCGATGCCGCGTGACACCTGCTCGGGAGTCGGGTCGCCGCCGCCGGCCATGTGGCTGCACGCGTGGTAGTCGCCGAACGACTCGATCATCGAGGCCAGGTACCCCGCCAGCACGGCGATGATGAACGCCGTGTGGAACGCGGGCGGGCCCCACGGGAAGAGGACGCTTGAGGTGCGGAACCACTCGGCGCTCTGCATCGCGTCGAACGAGACCCGCGCGGCGTGGCCCTCGCCGTACCAGCCGAGCACCGTGCCGAGGTGGCAGACGCCAACCGCCGTGAGGATCGCCAGCAGCATCGGGAAGAGCCGAAAGACGAGCAGCTTGCGCGCGAAGACCAGCGAGAAGCTGATGATCAACGCCATCGTCAGCAGGCTGATCGGCCAATCACTCGCGGCGACCGGCGCACCGGCGCCGTACAGCGCCAGGCCGATCAGCATGATCACCGGCCCCACGACCACGGGCGAGAGGAACTGCCGGATGCCGCCGACAAGGCCGGAGAAGCCGAGCCCCATCTCGATCAGCGCGCCGACGATCACCGCGCCGGCGATGTACTGCATGCACATGGCGCCGTCACCGCCGAGCCCCCCTTCGCTGACCGGTCGCAGCACGGTCGGGATAATGACACCGCTAAACGCCGCGAGGAACGAGAAGCTGACCCCCTGGATGATCGGCAACCGCGAGCCGAAGGTCGCCTGCAAGAGCGTCGCCACGCCGCTGCAGAGCATGACCGACGAGATCAGCAGCGCGGTCTGCGTCGCGTCCATCCCCATCGGCCCCGCCAACAGCAGCGGCACGGCGACGGTCGAGCCGAACATCGTGAGCACATGCTGCACCCCGAGCACCACCGCCCGAGCCAGGGGCGGCTTGTCGTCGAGGCCGTAGAGGAGTTGTTGGCTCATTAAGGATTGACGGGATAACAGGATCAGCCGGATTAACGAGATCCAAGGTTACAAATCAGCGCGACGCCATCCGTGAGAGCATCAGTAAGATGTTCCAAAATGCAAAAGCCTCTTTGCCTGCGGGTACCCAGAACTTGAGAACTTCATCCTCCTCTGTCGTGACCGATAGGCACTCCCATGAAGACTTCAGTTTCCCTATCTCTTCCCATTCGAGCTGTTGAATATCCGGTGGCGGAAAGTCGTGGGAAGTGATGCTTCGGATCGCTTCATAGTTTGAGCACGTAAAAACTTTGCCCCTAACACCGATGACCATTCGTGTGTAGATAGCCGTCCATTCTGTCCCGCTGTCGTAAGCAAACATCACGACCATTCCTGCCTTGGAGTCCTCGGCTGCGATGACTACTGGTTCTGGGGCCATGACCTTGTTATGGACTACAACTGTTGCCAGGCCATGCGGAACGCTGTGCTTGGAAGCACGCCATCGGATCCGTTCTGCGATGTCTTCATCGCTATGTTGACTCTGATTGTGCATAGCGTGAGTTCGCTTCACTCATCTCGTCGATCCGGCCAATCCTGTAATCCTGTCCATCCAAATCACGCATCGGTGATCGCCCCGTAGGTCTCCGGCCGGCGGTCGCGGAAGAACTGCCAGGTGTTGCGGACCTCGCGGATCTGGTCGAGGTCCATATCGACCACCACGATGTCGTCCTCGGTCCGCTTGTCGCTCTTCGCGATGAACTGGCCGCGGGGGTCGCAGAAGTAGCTCTGCCCGTAGAACTCGCCGATCCGCCACGGCTCTTCCCAGCCGGGTCGGTTGATCGCGCCGACGAAGTACTGGTTCGCTACGGCGTGGGCGGGCTGCTCGATTGTCCAGAGGTATTCGCTCAGGCCCGCGACGGTCGCCGACGGGTTGAAGACGATCTCCGCCCCGTTCAGGCCGAGGCAGCGGGCCCCATCCGGGAAGTGGCGGTCGTAGCAGATGTAGACGCCCACCTTGCCCACGGCCGTGTCGAAGACCGGGTAACCGAGGTTCCCCGGGCGGAAGTAGAACTTCTCCCAGAAGCCCGGATTGCACTGCGGGATGTGGATCTTGCGGAACTTGCCGAGGTACTCGCCATTGGCGTCGATCACGGCGGCCGTGTTGTAGTAGACGCCCGTGATCTCCTCTTCGTACATCGGGACGACTAGCACCAGCTCGTGCTTCTTGGCAAGCTCCTGCATGAGCTTCACGGTCGGGCCGTCGGGGACGCGCTCGGTGAGGTCGTACCACTTGGCGTCCTGCTCCGCGCAGAAGTAGGGGCCGTAGAACAGCTCCTGCAGGCAGACGACCTGGGCGCCCTGCCCCGCCGCCTCCTCGATCATGCCGACGTGCTTATCGATCATCGCCTGTTTGATCTTCGCGACCGGCGAGGTGTTCGGTTCGCAGGTGGTCGCCTGGATGAGGGCGCCGCGGACGGGTCGGGCCATGCTGCACTCCGCTGGGATTTGACGGATCGGAACCACAAAGGCACAAAGGACACCGAGCGAAGCCCAGCGGGGCCTCTCTCCGCGTTCTTTGTGCCTTGGTGGTTCCTTTTATCGCCTGTCGGAAGGGGGCCCCGCCAGCTTGGTTCGCGTGGCGGAGAACGCTACCTTAACCGAATCTTAATCGAACTCCTACGCCTTTCTGCCCCAAGTCGCGCCATGTCCGCCACCGCCACGCCCTCTGTCGTCCCGCTGCTGAGAGGTGGCGAGTGGGTCGAACCCGCCGCCGACGCCTGGGAGGAGGTCTACAACCCCTCGACCGGCGAAGTGATCGCCCGCACGCCGATGGTCGGCGCCGACGAGGTCGACCTCACCGTGCGGTCCGCCGCCGCGGCGCTGCAAGAGTGGGCGGACACGCCGGTCGTCGAGCGCGCCCGGGTGATGTTCCGGATGCGGGCGTTGATGGAACAGCGTTACGAAGAGATCGCCACGCTCGTCACGCGCGAGCACGGCAAGACGATCGCCGAGGCCCGCGCCGAGGTGAACCGGGGCGTCGAGATGGTCGAGTTCGCCAGCGGCATCCCCTCGCTGCTCATGGGCGACACGCTGCCCGACATCGCGCGCGGCGTCGACGCGGAGTGCGTGCGCCACCCGGTCGGCGTGTGCGTCGGCATCACGCCGTACAACTTCCCGAACATGGTGCCGCTGTGGATGTTCCCGGTGGCGCTGACGTGCGGCAACACGTTCGTGCTGAAGCCGTCGGAGAAGACGCCCCTCTCCGCGGTGCTGCTCGGCGAGCTGCTCGAGGAGGCGGGCCTCCCCCCCGGCGTGTTCAACGTGGTCCACGGCGGGCGCGACTGCGTCGAGGCGCTCTGCACGCACCCCGACGTGGCGGCCATCTCGTTTGTCGGCTCAACGCCGATCGCGAAGATCGTCTACGAGACCGGCACCGCGCACGGCAAGCGGGTCCAGGCGGCCGGCGGCGCCAAGAACCATCTGATCATCCTGCCCGACGCCGACATGGATCAAACGGTCAAGCAACTCGGCGCCAGCGCCTACGGCTGCGCCGGCCAACGCTGCATGGCGGGGAGCGTCGCCGTGGCGGTCGGTTCAGCGGGCGACCCGCTCGTTGAGGGGCTGGTCGATCTGGGCAAGTCGATGAAGGTCGGCCCCAGCGACCCGGCCGCCTCGGCGGATGCCGAGTCGGTTGGCATGGGCCCGCTGATCCGCGACGACCACCGCCAACGCGTCGCCTCGTATCTCGACATCGCCAAAGAGGACGGCGCCGACGTGGTGCTCGACGGCCGCGAGGCGTCCACCGGCGACGGCTTTGTGCTCGGTCCGAGCGTCGTCGACCGCGTGGCGCCGGCGATGCGGGTCGCCAAGGAGGAGATCTTCGGCCCGGTCCTGAGCGTGTCGCGCGTCGCCACGCTCGAGGACGCCCTCGCGCTGGGCGACGAGTGCGAGTTCGGCAACGGCGCCGTCATCTTCACCCGCGACGGCCACGCCGCCCGCGAGTTCAAACGCCGCTTCAACGCCGGCATGATCGGCGTGAACGTCGGCGTGCCCGCGCCGATGGCCTGGTTCCCGTTCACCGGCTGGAACCGCTCGTTCTTCGGCGACCTGCACATCCAGGGGACCGAGGGCATCCAGTTCTACACCCGCCAGAAGGTAACCCTCACCCGCTGGCCGCGGACCGACGAGTCGCACCTCGACCCGGTGTGGCGTGAGCAGCGCGCCGTCTAGCTCGCCGGGTGCAGCGTTTGGGCAACGCTCGTCGTTGAGCTTGCTGCGGTAACGTTGCGCGCGGACGTGTCAGACGGGTCGGCCCGGCGGCCCGCCACGCCTAGCAGCGGGCCCGCTGTTCGTCGAGCTTCTTGGGTGACACCTTCTCCGCCGTGCCGAGCTTCTGGGCGAAGAGCGAGACGCGGTACTCCTCGATCAGCCACCGGAACCGATCGATCGCTTCGGCCGAGACGCCTCTCGATTCGGAGTTGAGCAACTCGTCTCGTTGGGCGAGGTACGGCCGCACCTGAGCCTGCATCCGCTGGTCCTGCTGGCCGCCCCCTTCGGCGACGCGTTTCAGGCGGAGCGTCGCCGCTCGCAGGTAGCGTGGCAGGTGGAGGAGCCGATCCCAGGGAGTCGCCGTCAGAAAGCCTTCGGGGGTGAGCTCGTCGATCTGCTCGCGCACCTCGGTCACCGCAAGGTGCTCCGACGGCCCGCCCCTCTGGGTCACTTGCTGTTTCGCTTCCCGCCAAGCCTTGAGCAGGCTCGCGATCGGCTTCGCGGACTCTTGGGTGGCGACCGCGATCCGCTGGCTGGCGGAGTGCATCAGCGCGTCGAAGGCCTCGCGCGATCGCGGCGGCGTCGGCAGGTCGGCCAGCGCCCGGAAGGCGAGCAGCTCGCTGACCTCGCGCATCAGATCGCGGCGGGGCTCGGCCCGCGCCAGATCGGCCAGCGCGTCCTCGACACCGGGGAGCCAATCGACTTGCTCACGCAACGCTTTCCGCTCGCGCCGTGAGAACAGCCGCCTCACGCCGTTGGCGGTCGAAGCGGCGGCGTCCTCTTGGCTGGTGAAGAGGGCTTGGCGGACCGCTTGGCCCGTGTCGAGCAGGCCCGGGTAGGCCTGGAGCGTGTGAGGGCCGCGCTGGATCGAGACGGCGGTCGGCAGCTCGTCGAAGCTCCACTCGGTGACCTCGGGGCCGTCCCATTGCGCGTCTTCGATCAGTCGCGAACGCTGGCGCGGGGCCTCCTCGTCCGCGGGGCCGAGGTGACTCCGTACGGTCGCGTAGTCGCGGCTCTCGATCAGGCACGCGCCCGACTCGTCCTCGACCCGCAGGTTGATGCGGAGGTGATCGGGCAGTCGGTCGATCGGTAGCTCCGAAGCCGCGATCGGTACGCCAGCGCGGCGGGAGAGCGCCTCGGCGAGGGTTCCGAGGAAGGAGCCTTCGCCGAAATCGATCGCTTCGCAGACCGCGTCGGCCACGTCGGGCGCGGGGACCAGGCGGGTCCGGATCGGCTTGGGCAGCAGGCGGATCAGGCCGATGACGCGGTCGCGTAGCAAGCCGGGCGTGGCCCAGTCGAGCCGGTTCGGGTCGAGCGTCGGCGCCAGCCCCGCCGGCACGACGAGCGTGACGCCGTCGTTCTGCTCGCCGGGGGCGTGCGCGTATTGCAGCGGCAGCTCGCCGACCGAGGTCGCGAGGTGCGTTGGGAAGTCGTCCGCGTTGCGCTCGGCGGTCGCCGGCTCGTCCTCGTGGACCACGAGCTGGAGGCGTTCGCCCGCCGCGTCGCCCGTTTGGCGGAGCCAACGCCTTAGGCTGCGGGCGTCGCAGACGTCGGCGGGGATCGCCTCGTTGTAGTGGTCGAGCAGCTCGGCGCCGTCGTCGAGCGAAGCGCCCCGCCGGAGTTTGGCGTCGAGTTGGCGTTGGGCTTCGACCGCTTGGCGGTTGTGCTCGAGGAACCCCCAGTCGCCACGCAGCCCTTCGTCGACCAGCGCTTCCTGCAGAAAGACCTCGCGCGCCTCGGCCGGGTTGATCGGTCCGTAGGGGACGATCTTGCTGCCGGGCAGCGGCAGCTCGAAGAGCGTTAGCTTCTGCTGCGCGAGCACGGTCTGCTGCTTCAGCGACCATCGCACGTTCCGATAGTGCCGCTTGGCGAGGTGGTCGGCCAGCTGCGGCAGCCACTCGGGGCGCACGCGGGCGACCGTCCGCAGGTAACGGGCGGAGGTCTCCACGACTTCGGCCGCCATCACCCACTTGGGCGTCGCGCCGCGGAGCGACGAGCCGGGCCACAGCTTGAACCCCTCGCCGCTGGTCGCTTGGTAGCCCTTCTCGTCGCGGTGCAGAGCGATCCCGCTGAGCAGACCGGTCAGCAGGGCGCGATGGATGGGGGCGTAATCCTCGCCGCGCGGCCCGAGCTTGAGGCCTTGCTGCCGGACCATGGCGAGCAGCTGCCGGTGGACGTCCTCCCACTCGAGGACCTTGGGGACCGACAGGAACTGCCGGACACACTCCTTGCGGAACCGGCTGCCGCTCAGGTCGCTGCGCATCTGGCGGAGGTGGTCCCACATTCTCAGGTAGCCGAGGAAGTCGGACCGCTCGTCGGCGAACCGCTTGTGGAAGTTATCGGCCGCCTCTTGGCGATCGACCGGGCGCTCGCGCGGGTCGAGCGTCTCCAAGGCGGCGGCGATGATGAGCACCTCCGCCAAGCGCCCCTCGTCGTCGCCGGCGAGGATCATCCGGCCCACGCGCGGGTCGACCGGCATCCGCCCGATCCGTTCGCCGAGCGGGGTGACCTCGCCGGCGCCGTCAATCGCTTGCAGCTCCCGGAGCGTCCGCTTCGCTTCCCGCAGCGCGTCGGGCCGCGGGCGGTCGAGCAGGGGCATCGCTTCGAGGTCGCCCAGCCGGAGCGTCAGCAGCCTGAGCATCGCCCCCGCCAGGTTCGTGCGGCGGATCTCCGGCACGGTGTAGGGCGAGCGCGTGTTGTAGTCGTCTTCCGAGTAGAGACGCACACAAACGCCCGGCCCGATCCGCCCGCAACGGCCCGCCCGTTGATTGGCCGACGCCTGTGAGATCGCCTCGATCGGGAGCCGCTGAACCCGGCTCTTCGCCGCGAAGCGGGCGACCCGTGCCGTGCCGGTGTCGATGACCGAATAGATGCCCGGCACGGTGAGCGACGACTCCGCCACGTTGGTCGCGAGCACGACGCGCCGCTGCTTGCTCCGCTGGAAGACGCGTTGTTGCTCCTTGCTCGACAGGCGGGCGTAGAGCGGCACGATCTCGACCTGCTTGTCGCCGAACCGGCCTCGCAGCACGCGGGCGGTCTCGCGGATGTCGCGTTCGGTCGGCAGGAAGACGAGCGTGTCGCTCAGCCGTTCGGTGAGCAGCTCGTCGAGCGCGTCGGCGACTTGGCGTGGTGTGTTGGCCGGTTCGCCCTCCCCTGCCCTGTCCGCGGGGCGGTAGCGGATCTCGACCGGGTAGCTGCGCCCCGAGACCTCGATGACCGGCGCCGGCTTGCCGTCGATCGCGAAGAACTCGGCGAACCGCTCCGCGTCGATCGTCGCCGAAGTGATGATCAAGCGGAAGTCGGGGCGTCGATCGACGACGCGACGCAGCAGGCCAAGCAGCAGGTCGATGTTGAGGCTGCGCTCGTGCGCCTCGTCGATGATGATCGTGTCGTAGCGGTCGAAGTCCCTGTCGCTCTGCGCCTCGGCGAGCAGCACGCCGTCGGTCATGAGCTTGATGTAGGTCTCGGGCGAGGTCTCATCCTGGAAGCGGATCTTGTACCCGACGTGCTCGCCCAGATCACAACCGAGCTCGTCGGCGATCCGTGTCGCCACGCTGCGGGCGGCGAGGCGGCGGGGCTGCGTGTGGCCGATGAAGCCATCGACCCCGCGTCCGGCGTCGAGGCAGATCTTGGGCAACTGGGTCGACTTGCCCGAGCCCGTCTCGCCGCAGACGACCACCACGCGGTTCTCGGCGATCGTCTGAGCGATCGGCTCACGCCACGCCAGGACCGGGAGGTCGCCGTCGAAGCCGACCGTGGGGGCGTTCGCTTTGCGGGCCGCGTAGACACGAGTGGACTCGGCGAGGGCCTCGTCGTAGCGGGCGCGGCGGGCTTGGCGCTGGGCGGGGCTTCCGCGCCGACGCAGCGACTTCTTCAGGCGTCGAAGGCGGGGCCGGTCGGCGGGCCAACAGTCGGCGAGCGGGTTGGGGGGCGGCGTCTCGGACATCGTCGGCGGCGGGGTGACGAGCCCGATCGCGATCGCAGGCCGGGCGGGAGGCGTGCATCCTACCAAGCCTGGCGATGGCGGGTCAGCCTTCCGCCGGTCCGACCACGCGGTTGCGGCCACCCTCTTTCGCGGTGTAGAGACGCTCGTCGGCGGCGCCGATCAGGTCGTTCGGCGTGGCGTCGGCTTGGTCGGTCAGCACCTCGATGCCGAAGCTCGCCGTCACCGTGAGCGGTCCCGCCGCGGTGTCGAACGGCGTGTCCGCGACGACCGCCCGGCAGCGTTCGGAGACCTCGGCCGCCTCCACGGCTGCCGTGTCGGGCAGCAGCAGGCAGAACTCCTCGCCGCCGTAGCGGGCGAAGAGATCGCCGTCTCGCCGTGCGCCGGCGATGCGCTGGCCGAACTCGCGGAGCACCTCGTCCCCGACCAGGTGCCCGTGCGTGTCGTTGACCGACTTGAAGCGGTCGATGTCGGTCATCACCACCGCCAGCGGGCGGGCGTGACGCCGGAAGCAAGCGATTTCGCGTTGCAGGTTATCGAGCAGGTAGCTCTTGTTGAACGCGCCGGTGAGGGCGTCGATCGTCAGGGCGGAGTAGACGGTTTCGTGGTAGACCGTCTCGATCGAATCGGCCGACAGGAATTTGAACAGGAAGCCGCCGAACTTCACGCTGTCGCCGGTGTTCAGCTTGCGCGTGGTGACCGGCTCGCCGTTCACGAGGGTCCCGTTGGTGCTGCCGAGGTCCGCGACCTCGTAGCCTTCGGCGGTGCGCCGCAGCTCGGCGTGCTTGCGCGAGACGCTCGCGTCCGGCAGGTGGAGGTCACACGCCGTGTCGCGTCCCACGACGACGCTGCCGTTCTCCAGCCGGAGCATCCCGTCGATGACGTCCGCCGGGTAGATCTGCACCAGGCAGCAGTCTTGGACTTGGACTTCCGGTTCCGCGTAGACCGACGGGTCCATCAGGGTGCGATCTTCGATCGTAGCGCCAGCGGCGACGTTCATGGCGTTCGGTGGGGGATGAGGGGAGGCGTCGTGGCGCCGGCACTGTGTGGGCAGCGTCGGAGCAGAACCGCATCCAGCAGATAAGCGATCGAGTACGCCGCTTCGCGGCAATCCGATCCGACACAAGCGTTGGTCGCCACGAGCGGGCGGAGGAGGTCCGCCCGAGAGATTCGGGGGCGATGCGTCGGGCGCACGCCGCCTCTTGCGGGTTGTAGCGATTGCCCGGAGGGACCCGGGTCAGTACTGAACTTCAAGCCCGGTGTAGAAGCTCATGCCGGGCCGATAGACGCCGCGCCCCGAGCGGTAGTCGATGTGCTCGCGGTAGAACTTGTCGGTCAGGTTCTCGAAGCCCGAGGTCAGCAACCAATCGCCCTGCCGCACGTAGGTGCGGATGTCGAAGGTCGTGAAGCCGGGCGTGGCGATCTCCTCCAGCGTGGTGGCGACACGGCTCTGGTCGTTCACGATCCGGGCCGAGAGCTCGAGGCCCCACCGGTCGGCCTTCGAGTCGTCGCGGATCAGGAAGCCGAGACGGGTCTCCATCGGGTTGATGCCCGGGAGGGCCTCGACCGTCGGGGTCAGCTCGTCGCTCCGGTCGCGCGGGATCTCGGGACCCATCGGGTCGCCCGGGTCGGGGCCCGTGGTGAAGTCGCGCGCTGTGCCGGTGCGGGAGCGGTCGGTCCCCTGCACGTAGCTAAAGGTGCCGAAGAAGGTGACGTGCTGCGTCAGGTCGCACTGCCCGTAGAGCTCGGCGCCCGCGAGGGTCGCCAGGTCGGTGTTCACCAGGGCGGCTCCGGCGGGGAACCCGAAAGCCTCGCCCGGCCCGACGCCCGACGGCTCGAACAGGTCGTAGGTGAGGTAGTCGTGGATCCAGGCGTAGTAGCCGTGCATGCCGCCGCGGAAGACGCCGTAGTCGGCCCGCAGGCCGTAGTCGATCTGGATGAGCGACTCCGGGTCGAGCTGCGGGTCGCCGACCAAGAACGTGCGCCCCCGTTGCAGCGAACCGATGAACGGCCCGCCGGCGTACAGCTCGGTCAGCGTGGGCGGGCGCTGCGCGAAGCCGGCGCCGAGGCTCGCCGTGATCTCCGGGGTCAACACCGCTTCGGCGTTCGCGAAGATCGACCCGAGGAAGTACGTCTGCTGCAGCTCCGAATCGAAAGCCTCGGAGATCGGGAAATCGACCAGCGGGGCGCTGTTCGAGGCGTTTGTGATGACCACGTCGCCCCGCAAGCCGCTCGTGACGGTCACGTCGTGGCTCACGCGGTGCACCAGCTCGGCGTAGTAGCCCAGGTCGACCGAGTGGGAACGCGGGATCGGGTAGTTCGCCAGCCCGTCGTCGTCGCCGACCTCTTCGGCGGCGTCGAGGTCCTCGATATCGTTCAGCTCCTGATTGAGGACGATCAGGTCGGTGCCGAACGAGATTCGGTTGTCGCAACCGATGTCGTAGCCGCTCTCCATCCGGTAGCCGGCGGAGAGGGCGTCGCCGTCGGTGACCGCGAGGCCGATGTCGTCGATCAGGAAGGGCTGCTGCCGCGCCTTCCCGTCCGCGAAGTTGTCTCCCTCGAACCGCGTCCGGTTGTACCAGAACTCGGCGGTGAAGTGATCGGCGAAGTCGGGCGCCGTGTTGGTGTAGGTCACCTCGTAGCCGTCGGTCACGAGGAAGTTCAGGTCGAACACCAGCCCGGGGAACTCGACGTCCGTCTGGTCGAGCCGAAGGTAGTTCATCTCGACCGATTCATGGTCGGACAGGTCCCAGCCGTAGGCGAAGAAGATGTCGCGTGACTTGTAGCTGGTCGGCAGGTAGAAACCGTCTCGCCCCGTGTCGGGGTCGACGAAGTCGTCCAGGCCGGTCCGGTAGTCGTTGCCGGTCCGGTGTCCGTAGCTGAAGTGATAGCCGGAGTTCTCGTCGCCGCCCCAGAAGGACTGGCGGCCGTAGGCCTGCTCGCCGTTGGTCTCGAAGAGGAAGCTGGTCGAACCGCGGTCTTCGCGACCGCCGTAGTAGCGGGGCGACTGGATGAACTCGAGATCGACGAAGCGGAAGCCCGGGCCGTAGCGGTGGCTGTACGGTCCCTTGATCAGCACCATGTCCTGAACGAGCCGCGAGTCGAGCTTGTTCAGCATCGTGTCGAGGTCCATCCGCGCCGGCGCCCAGTATGAGCCCGAGGCGAGCACCTGCCCGACGCGTTGACCGCGGACGCGCGTCTCGGAGACCAGCGGCGAGCGGTTCTGGGTCGCCACGCCGTGCGATGAGTTCGCCTCGCGGAGCAGATCGCCCGCGTCCTTGGTCTGACGCCCCGTCGCCTGACCGCCGAACACGACATCGACCGCCGGCGAGGTCGCGCGCGAGCGGCGTTCGCCCCGCAACGAGTTCAGGTCATCGACCGACCCGAAGAGGTCGTTGATCCGCACGTCGTTGATCCTGACATCAACGTCCGTGCGGGCGTCGCGACGGTCACGCGGCGCGGCGGGCTCAAGAGGCCCCGGCGCCTCGAATTGGACAGGGTCGACCCTTTGAGTCGCCGCCTCGTCCTGATCCGTCACAACGGCCAGGGCTTCTTCGGTCGTGTCCGCGAGGCACGGGGACGCCGTGGCTCCCAAAGCAAGGAGTACGCCAACGAGACGATATGGATAGCGGTTAGATCTCATCCGTGCCGCTTGCCCCCGATTCGCACGGTCTATCCAGTCGATCCATCGACTTGACCTCAAGCGACATCGTTCTAGCGAGGAGCCCGCCGTGAGGGCTTTCGGGTAACGCCGAGAAAAAGCAAGTCGGCTTGCTAGCGGCGTGGACCCTGTGACGGTTGGGCAGGCTGGGTGTCCTCGGCGGCAAGCCACTGCTCGATCCAGAACCGCAACCGCCGGTCGCCCGGCGTCGCGTCGCGGATCGCAATGAGCTCATTGTCCTCGGCGTCACCCAAGGCGATCAGGAGGGCGCGCGTCAGCGGGTCGCCGGGAGACGCTTCCTCTGCGCTGCGTGCGAGAATGATGGCGCGGTCGGTCTCACCCCGCCGCCAGTAGACCAAGGCACGCCGTTGTCGCCACGGGGCAACGGTGGTGCAGGCGGGAGAGACCTCCGCCATCTTATGGAGCCAGCGATCCGCCTCGGCCCAATCACCTGCATCGCTGTCGTGCCGCTCGAGGAGGCGATCGACGAGCGTTTGCATCGCTTCGGGGTAGCGGCCTCGGTGTGGTGGGGCCTGTTCTTGTTGGGCGAGCTCTCGTAGCCGAGTAAGCGCCTCGCCGCGAACCGTGTCGGCGGCGGCGACCGCCCCTTCGGCTTCCAAGAGTTCCGCCCGGCAGAACCGCAGCTGGTTGGCGAGCCGCTCGGCGGCGGTTTTGACTTCTAGATCAGTGGTCGTGAGTTCAAGCAGCAAGTCATCAGCACGTTGCAGATCGGTGCGCGCCGGACCGGTCTCGCCCCGGTCGATCCGACAGCTCGCCCTCTCGCCCAAGCAACGCGCCAGCGCCACTCGGTGGCGGTCGGACAACGGTTGGTGATCGGCCAGCACCGCGAAGCAGCGCTCGGCCGAATCGAAGAAATCGAGCGTTCCTTCATCGCGACGCCGCGCAGAGAGCCGACCGAGCGAAGCGTAGCAGTCCGCGAGCCGGGCGAGGTCCTCCGCCGAAGGGCCCGTGGCCTCCACCGCCGCGCGAAGCTCAGACATCGCTTCGTGCAAGCGGGCTTCGGCAACTTCGTCATCGGGCAGGCTGCGGGCCAAGTTGGCCAGCGACACCCCGACGTTGCGGCGGTAATAGGCGTCCGCGTCGGTCAACGACCAGGCCCGCTGAAGGTCGTCGATCGCCTGACGGTAGCCCGTCGCCGCCTGATGGTCGTGATGAGAATCCGCCCGCAAGCCCGCCAGCCTCATCCGGGCGAACGCCAGCGATTGCAGGAGGTCGGGGCGGTCGGGTTGTTCTTGGGTGAACGCTTCGAGTCGCTTGGTCTCGGCGAGCCACAACCGCTCGGCTTCCGCCAATCGCCCCTCCTGCCGTAGCAGCGGGCAGAGCTCGTCACGCACCGTTTGCAGCAGCTGGTGGTCGCGTGGCTCGTTCCGATCAGCAACAAGGTACTCGGCTCGCCCCTCGGCTTCGACGAGGCGATCGATCTGCTCGGGCGCATCTCCCACATCGCTGCGTGTGAACGCCAGGGCGAGGCGTGACAGCGTGTTGGCGACTCGGTGGCGGCGTTCACGGTTTCCAGAGACTTCTGTGGTGGCGAGCTGACCCAACAGCCACGCCTCCTCCGTGAGCGAGGATCTCAGGGCGCCACGATCGAACCCGTCCAGCATCGCCAGCCCGATCCGGGCGTTCACGGATTCGAGACGCGTCTCCCAAGACAGCGCTTCTCCGTCTTGATCGAACGTCGACAACGCGAGCCGGTAGTGCCGCCGGGAATCGTCCGGTCGATCCGCCAGCCGGTGGAGGTCGCCCAGACGCAGGTGGCAGCGGGCCAGTTCGAGTTGGGTCGGCGCGTCGTCCCCCTGCGATTGCAGCTCGTTCGCTAGGCCGGCGTAGTGCGTGGCCGCGTCGTCGATCAAACGACCGCGCAGCCCCTCCATGCCGGGAAAGAATTGGAGCGATCCGCTCAGGCCGATCAGCCAGGCGTCGCCCGCCTCGCGTGATTCGGCGAGGCGTTCCAGCGCCTCGGCACGGGCCTGTTGTTCGGCTCGGTACGCCCGGTGGATGATGGCGCCGAACACCGTCGAGGCAACCAGCAGGACGGCCAGCGAGCCGAACACGCCGGAGGTCAACGCGGGGTGGCGTCGGCACCATCGCAGCGCCGGAGTCCACCAGGGTTCATCGTGAACCGAGACCGCCTCTCCCACGAGGAAGCGTTGCAGGTCCTCGACGATCTGTTCGGCTCGCTCGTAGCGATCGGCCGGGTCGTGCGCCATGGCGGTTGTGCAGATCGCCGCCAGGGCGCGCGGGACCCGCCGGTTGATCTCGCGAGGCGGGCGGTACCGCCCCTCGCGGACGAGCGTGAGGGTCGTCTCGACGCTGTCGGAGCCGAACGGGTTCGCCCCCGTGAGCACCTCGTAGAGGATCACGCCCAGGGCGTAGACGTCGGTCGCGGGCCCCAGCGTCTCGCTGTCGCCGAGCGATTGCTCGGGCGACATGTAGGCCGGCGTGCCGAGCACCGCGCCACGGCCGGTCGCCGTCGCGCTCCGGCTGCCTCCGCTTGATCGAGGTGGTTCGGAGAGTGGCTCTTGCGGCGAGGTTTCGTCCCAAGCATCGACGTGGTTTGCCAAGCCCCAGTCGACAACGATCGTCTCACCGAAACGCCCGACCATCACGTTGGACGGTTTCAGGTCGCGGTGGACGACCCCTTGTTGGTGCGCGTAGGCGACCGCGTTGGCGATGGCGATGAAGCGTTCGAGCAAGTCGATCGAGAAGCCGTCGGGCAGCCCGTTGGGATCGCTGTGCGTTGCGCGGATCGTCTCCTTGAAGGTCGCCCCCTCCAGGAGCTTCATCACGTAGTAGGGGGCGCCATCCTCGCCGACGCCGAGCTCGTGAACGGGCACAATGCCGGGGTGCTGCAACTGCCCGGTGACGCGGGCCTCGTGCAGGAAACGCTCGTGGATCGCGGTCGCGTGACCCAACTCGCGGTTGATCCGCTTGATCGCGACGTCGCGTTCGAGCTGGTGATCGCGGGCCTGCTCGACGTGCCCCCAACCGCCCCGCCCCAGTTCGTCGCCCGGCGTGTAGCGGCCCTCGCCGGTTGGAGCCGACGCGGCGGTCGATGAAACCGGCTCGTTGCTCGCCGGGGTGCTGGCCCGGGTCGCTCCGCCGGACAAGACCGGGGGGATGTAGGCGGAGCCACCGACGCCCAGGTTCGCCGTTGCGTCCGTCGGGTCGATCGGGGTCATGGGTGCCTGGGCGGGGTGGGGCGACGGCGCCCGGGGTCCGCCGGGCCGTCCGCCGCTGCTGAGAGATAGAATCTCCCAGCCCTCGCGCGTCGGCTCCCCCCGCCCTGCCCCGCAGAATCGTGGATCTCGCCGAATCGCGGCGGAGTATCCGCTACAACCGGTCTGCAGCGTTGGCGGGGTGTGACTTGGCTGCGATGGGGGTCATCTCACAAGGAGCCTCCCCGCCGTGGTGCGCGGGGCCCTCGCCAGGCCCGCAATGCGAAACCGCGACGACCTCCCAGGAACGCCGTCGCGATCGCCACGAGGCTCGCCGTGGAGGGCTCGGGGACCGTCAGGTTGGCCGCGGGGCTCAGCTCGATCGTGGCGGTCGACGGGAAGGCGTCGGCGTACTGCGACTCCTCAAGGCTCGGAAGCCCCTCGAGGGCGATCTCGAGCATCCGCTTCTCGGCGAGTAGCGTGGGGTCCGAGTTCGCCGTGAGCAGCACGAACGAGTCACCGTCCGTAGCGCCGCGGGTGTCGTACCAGTCTCCGTGGCCGTCCCGCATGACGTTCTTACCGCGGATCATCTGATCCTCTCGGTAGTAGGAGGAGATCCAATCGCGGTGCTCGCTCGTCTCGCCGGTCAAATAGTCCCAAACGCTCTGGCCATCGACTTCGTAATCAACCGGCGGCTCGTAGCCGACGATTTCGGCGAGGGTCGGCCAGAAGTCGCTCAAGTCGACGAGGATGTCCTGCTCGCCTTGCACGGCGAGCTGGCCGGGGGCGTGGACGATGAACGGGACGTGCAGGCCGCGTTGCTTGGTGACGTTCCCCTTGCCGTAGCCCCACGAGCCGTTGTCGGAGGTGAAGATCAGCACGGTGTTGTCCGCGATGCCGAGGCGGTCCAGCTCGTCGGTGATCTGCTGGACTTGGTAGTCGAGATACTCGACGTGCCGTTCGATGTGGTCCTCGGTCACGCTCGCGACCGGGTCGCCGGGATTCGACTGTTGCTGGTACGTATCGACGACGCGGCTCCAACGCCCCGACTGCTCGTCGAGCGTCAGCTCGGGCGTGCCGGGCCAGGCGGGCTGGGGGCAGCCGGCGCAGCGGTAGTCGCCGGCGCCGTCCTGTGTGGCGTGCAGGAAGTCGATCGCGTCGTGCCCGAGGTTGGGCGTGTAGTAAGCGAAGAAGGGCTTGGTCGCTTCGCCGTCGTCGGCCGGGGTGGTCGGGTCGTCGGTATGTCGGTTGATGAAATCGAAGAGGGTCTCCACGTACTTGTCTTGCCCGTACTCCATCTCGCCGTTCAGGTTGGCGGGGGCCCATGCGAAGGTGCCCGAGTCGTCCGGGTGGTTCATCCGCTTCAGCTTCGGTTTCCAGTTCCAAGAGGCTTGGTTGTAGGGGACCCGGCCTTGGAAATCGCTGAACGGGTTGGTCTGGCCGTTGATGCGTTCGTTGTAGCCGCTGTAGAAGAGCCCCTCGTCGAAACCGTATTGATCGAGGTCGGGCATCTGGGTCTTGCCGGCCCAGACGGTCGCGTAGCCGGCCCGCCTCGCGACGTCGCCGATGATCTGCCGATCCCCGTTGGAGTCGACCGACGTGTGGTAGAACCGGCCGTCCGCCTTCATGCTGTTGTGGTACCAGCCGTGCCGGTGGGCGTAGCGGCCGGTCATCGTCATCGCGCGGGTCGGTCCGCAGAGGGGCGTCGACCACGCGGTCTTCACCCACGCCCCCTCGGAAGCGAGGCGGTCGAGGTTCGGCGTCCGGGCGGAGCCGGTCGCCGAGACTTGATTGCCGGGCCCCCCCTCGGCGACGCCGTGCAGCGGGAACTCATTCGCGCTGATGTCGTCGGCCAGGATGAAGATCACGTTGGGCTTGTCGGCCGCTTCTGCCACCACCACCCCGGCGAAGGCAATGAGCAAGAGAGCGAGTGAAGCTCGCGGTGTGAAATCGAGGCGGTGGGGCATGGAAGTGGCTCTCAATCGCTGGTCAACTCGAAGAGTAAGTCTTCACGCCCGCCCGATGGGACGGTCGCGGTGAAACGCTCGCGGCTGCGGTACTTCCTGGGGACCCGTTCCGGGGATGTCATCACGGCCGCCTCGGAGCCCTCGCGGAACTCGGTTCTCAACGTGCTGATGCGGACCTTGTGGCTGCCCACGACCGCGCCGGTTTCTCCGCTCAGGGCGGTCAGGATGAAACGGCCTTCGGCGTCCGTCACCCCCGAGGAATCGGGTCCCGCCACCAGGCTGTCGCCCTGACGCTGCGGGCCCAGGGTCACGCGTGCGTTGGCCAGCGGCTCCCCGTCCAGGGTCACCACACCGGCCGCGGGCGCGAACTCGAAGGGGCTGCGTTGGCACCCCAGGCAGATGCACGTCAACCCGATCAGACCGATTACCGGCAGTCTGCGTGCAAAGAGTCGGTGGGACATCGTTCGCCCGGCATCAAGGGGAGGTGGGGAGTCGGCTGGAGTGATCACAGCGCCGGCACGGTCTCTTCGCCGGAGATCGTCGCGTAGGCGACGTAGACGCTGCTGGCGATGTCGAGCTGTACGGCGTTGACCGATCCGTCGCACAGCACGAATTGGATGATCGAAGGGTGAGCGCTAGAGAAGGACCGGACGCACAGGTTGCCGTCGATGAGCTCGGTGCACTGATCGAGGTCCGGCAGGCGTGCCGCGGCCTCGTCGGTGATGGCGCCCTTGTTGAAGTGGCGCCTGCTCGAAGCCCAAGCGACCCGGTAGTTGTCTTGCAGCGAGCGGGTGAAGTACTCGCCCACCAAGAAGGTCTTCGACATGCCGTCGGTGATCTGCCGCAATTCGATCGCGTTCTTGGTGGAGTGGTGGGCCGTGCCGTCACTCTCGGCCGGCGCATTGCGCCCGTCCCCGGAGGCGGGCAGCGCCCCGATGAATCGGCGTGCCAGCTTGTACCTCGCCTGGGAGCCTGCGTTGACCTCGCAGCGGTCGAACAGCACCGCACCACCAACGTCGGTCGACTCCTCGTCCGGCATCACGCCGTCGGACCCCAAGGTCATCAACCCGACGACCCCTTTATAGGAGCCGGGAGCGAGCGGGAGTGTCCCCTTGTTCGGGAGGACTTGTCGTGTAACGAGTTCCGTACCGGCGTCGTCCGACGGGCAGAGGAAGACCGGCAAATGGGTCGCCAGAACCTCTTGGTTGGACGCGGAGCCTGCCAGATAGGTAGAGTGATCGTACCGGTCGTAAAGTGGGTTCTCCTCAAGGAACGGCAGGCTCTCCAACGCCCAATTTGTCCCTAGGTTCTGATTCTTGCCGCCGTTGTCGTTGCCGAAGCACTCGCAGCCGCGGGGCAGGGTTTCGTCGTGGGCGTCGGCGTACATGAGCAAGGCGAGGCCGATCTGCTTCAGTTGGTTCTGGCATTGCGAGCGGCGGGCCGCCTCCCGCGCCGCCTGGACGGCGGGCAGCAGCAAGGCGACCAGGATGCCGATGATGGCGATCACTACTAACAGCTCGACCAGAGTGAAGGCGGCGCGGCGACCGGCCCGACTGGATTCCGAGGCGTGAGAGGGCGTGTTAATCACCATTTCTGTATCCTCGACGCGTGAGAAGAGAACGCCGCTGACGGGCGTTGAAGAGTCGTGAGGCGGGACGCGGCCCCTCGGGGTCGTGCTGCGGGGGACGCTCAGATCATGTCGGGCTGCGTGTGGCGCACCTTGATGGCTTCGTAGTGCCGCTCCGCCTCCTCCCGGGTGAGGGCGCGGTCGTAAACCGCCATCTCATCAAGCTGGCCGACGAACCCGCGGCTCCAACCGCCCAGCTCTTGCCGGCCGATCAGCATCGTCAGCCCCTTGGGGAGCGACTCCGGGTGCGCGGCGATCCCCGTGAGATTCCCGTTGACGTAAAGCTTCATCTCGGCGCCCTTCTTGGCCGCCACCACGTGTTGCCATCGACGCAATCGGTACGGCGAGGAGGAGAAGCAGCTGGTCCCCAGCTCACGATTCCTTGCGGGGGGCGTGCGGAGCAGGAACCTCACGCGGCCCGGGTGGGCGAGCGTCGTGGGCGAGATGTCGATCGAGTACAGCTCGAGCAGCAACGATTGCTTCACCTGCCGAGCCGGGTCGCTACTGTCTTGATCGATGTCCACCATCGCCAGCATGGTGCCGCGGTGGTAGTGGCTGGGCTTCATCCAGCATTCGAGGGAGTACTCTTCGTCGATCACGTCGTCGAACGACTGGTTGACACGCAGCATGGTTGTTCGGTCCGACGCCTCGAACTCAATCGAGCGGTTCGCCTTGGGCCCGACCAGGCGCACAAGACCCGTGGCGTTGCAGACGAAATCGTCGGAGACCTCGTTCTTGATCACTCCTTGCTCGTGCTCTTCGAAACGCCAATAGGCGATGGGCTTGGACTTTAAGACCGATTCCACGTACCGCTCCGGAGCCCTCAAGACCTCCAAGCCCATTGAGCGCGACGCGGCGAAGAGATTCGGGTCCGCCTTGCCGATGGTGACCTTGTGCCCCTTCGCGTTGGAGAGCACAAAACCCGACTCGCCTGCGGTGAACTCGTGGAGCCGATGGTCCCTGTCGGCGTAGGCCGGCTTCGTGAAGTTGGCCGCCCCCCTGAAGACGTGGATCGTCACTTTGGCATTGAAGGAGGCCAGCCCCGATAGCGAGTTCCTTTCGACGACCACTTTTCCGATCGACGTCTTGATCTCGGTTTGCGTGCCGGAGTAGGTGTTGTCCACGATCATCTTGCCGTACCGGAGGCTCGGGTCCCCGCCGTCCCCGAAGACCACCGAAGCGGGGCCTTCGATACGCAGCAGGGAGGCCGAATCCGCGGGACCGTTCAGACGCACCTCGGCGATCCCTTCGATCAGTTCGATCTTGCCGCCGCTCTTGACCGGGTCGCCCACCTGCAACCCGTCCTTCTCGGAGCCCTGCCACACGCATGCGGTCATCGCGGTGACCACCGCCGCGGGCGCGGCGGTGGCCGCGGGAGGGAGCGTCTCTTCGGGGAACGCGACGGTTTCTTCGCGCGGGAGCCAGGCCAAGAGGGCGAGACAAGCCGCCAGCGCGCCCGCCAACGCGCCCCCAAGGAAGGCCCCCATCCGCGGAGCTGGACGCGTTGTCTTCACCGCGTCCGCGGTAGCCGGGTTGTGGGTTGGGCTGACCGGGCAGAGGGGCGTTCCCTCCGCCTCGATCGCCAGCTCCACGAGCTCAAGGAGCTCTTGCCGAGGCAACGGCTTCGATCCGAGCGTGGCGGTTTCCTGGCGTTGCCAGGTGAGCTCGGCGAGGAATCGGCACGCCTCGCGGGAACCGCTCAGCAACTCGGACAGGCGTGCGATCTCCGCTTCCGTGAGTTCGCGGTCCTCGGAGGCGACAGCCAGGTTCGCGATCTCGCGTTCGACGTTTGGGTCAAGCGGCTCCATAGGGGCCTCCGTCAGACGTTGCCAAGTTCACGCACCTCGATAACGCCGAGTGGATGCGAGCCAAGCCTCGGTAAATCTTCTGGATCGAACAGTCCTGTTCAGCGGCGATCTTCACGACCGACGCCTCGGCGATGTATCTCTGACGGATCAGTTCACGATCGCTGTCCGGCAGCTTCTCAACGCAGCTCTGCAACGCAGCGCGGCGGTCGTCGGCCCGTCCGTCTTGCTCGAGGCGGATCGCCTCTTCCGCCAGCACCTGCAGCACGGCCTCGGGAAGCAGGGAGACCCGGCCCAGCTTGCGACGCGCGTTGAGCACCTCGAAATAGAGGATGCGGCTCGCCCAGGAGTAGAAGCTGGTTCCCGGTTCGTAGCTAGAATACTTCGACCACATGACGACGCTGGCGTCCTGCAGGGCGTCGTCCGCGTCGGACTTATTGGGCATCAACGTCCGAGCGAAGCACGCCAGGCGGGTGACGTCGTTCGTGTACAGACGCACGAACTCGTGCCCGGGGTCGTCGGCCGGTCCGTCCATATGGGGAGGCTCTTCCATGTCTTCAGCGGCCAGCAGCAGCGACGCGCCACCACCCCGGGCGCACGGTGCTGGTCGCGATTGGCGAGTAAGGAACAGGGATAGCAGGTTTCAGGGAGGAGAGGCGATGGAGTTGTGAGTAGGCGAATCCGCCGACGCACTCTCCCCCTCGCACCATTCAACGTCCCATGCTGTCGCGGTTTCTCAACAATCTCATCGGAGGGCCTCGAATAGCCAGCCGCCGCATGACCTGACGCGCAGGAGGCGTCCACGGGGACTGTCGATTCCCCCTCTGTCGGGTGGGTGAAGCATTGGGAGAAAATGGCGAATTAAAATACACGAAATAAAATTCGCGTACTATGATTTGCCAATAGTAAGACGCCATACCGCCGAAACAAGCTGATATGCCCCGCTCGCAAGCCACTGACGGAACTGACGAAGCGAAGCCCGATGCCAATTTGGCATCGGGCGAGGCGTTGTCGCGTCCGATCAGCCCGCCTATCGAGTCGCGGTGGACGTTCTTCACCAACCACACGCACGTGCTTGTGCTTCTGCACCAAGAACCAACGCTGGTGCTGCGAGAGGTGGCCACTCGGGTCGGCATCACCGAGAGAGCGGTCCAGCGGATCGTCCAAGAGCTCGAGGGGGCGGGCTACCTTAAGAAGCAACGGGTTGGCAGGCGAAACAACTACACGATCACACTCCAGCGGCGCCTGCGTCATCCGGTCGAGTCGCATTGCAGCATCGAGGCCTTGTTGGAACTGATCTGCAAAGAAGCCCCTGCGAATTGACTCCGCCCCCCCCCCCGTTCCCCTCTCATTTAGGCTCGTGCGAGCATGTCGTCTTCGACTGCCGATCTCGATTCCTCGATCGCCACGTTGCCCCTGCCGGCGGCGGTGGTGCGGCTCGGGCATGAGAGCGGGGTCGCGGTGGAGCGCCTCCGTGCGGAGCAGTCGTTGCGCGACGCCGAGTCGACCTGGCCCGGCCAGGTCGCGGATCGCTGGTCCGACTGGATGAGTCGCGCCCTGGAGAGTGTCTCGCTGCGTTGCCGCCTGTTCGAACTCTCGCTCGACGAGGCGACCCAGCTCGCCGCGGACGGGGCGAAACTGGTCGGCTGTGACCAATCGGGCGAGCGGGTCGCGGTGCTGGTGGGCGCTGAGCGGGGCGTGGCCGCCTTCGCGACCAACGAGATCGATGGGGTCCAGAAAGTCACCCTGCGTTCGCTCGCAAGCGATGGGATCGATGCCGGAGAGTCTCGCACCTGGATCATGCTCGATCGGCCGCAGATGAGTGGGTCGGTTTTGGGAGAGGGGCTTGCGCGCAAGCCGGTCCGCCGGTTCTTGCGACTGTTGCGCCCCGAGTGGAGCGACATCGGGATCATCCTGACCTTCGCCTTCTTCGCCGGTCTGCTGAGCCTCGCCACGCCAATCGCGGTCGAGGCGCTCGTCAACACGGTCGCCTTTGGGCGGATGCTCCAGCCGGTGGTGGTGCTGGCGGCCTTGCTCTTTGGCTTCTTGGCGTTCGCGGGCGTCATGCAGGGCGTGCAAACGTTCGTCGTGGAAATCATCCAACGGAGGCTGTTTGCACGGGTCGCCGGCGACTTGGCATATCGCTTGCCGCGTGTCGAAGCGTCCGGGTGGTCCGGGGCGTACGGCCCCGAGCTCGTGAACCGCTTCCTCGACGTTGTTACCCTTCAGAAAGTCACGGCTCAGCTGCTGACCGACGGCATCGGCATCGTGCTGGCGACGATCGTCGGCATGACGGTGCTCGCCTTCTACCACCCGTGGCTGCTCGGTTTCGATGTGCTGCTCTTGCTGCTGGTGGTCAGCGGTCTGATCGTGCTGGGCCGCGGCGCCATCCCGGCGGCGATCAAGGAGTCGAAGCTGAAGTATGGACTCGTGGCCTGGTTCGAGGACATCGCGCGCTGTCAGAACGGCTTCAAGTCTTCGGGCGGGGCGGCGTTCGCAAACGACCGGGCGAGCCAACTCACCTCGCGTTACCTCGCGCACCGCCAGGACCACTTCGACGTCTTCTTCCGTCAGCTGGTGTTCGTGCTGACTCTGCAAGCGATCGCCGGCACGGTCCTGCTCGGCGGCGGCGGCTGGCTGGTGATTCAGGGGCAGCTCACCCTTGGCCAACTCGTCGCCGCCGAGCTGATCGTGGCGACAATCCTCAGCTCGCTGGCGAAGCTCGGAAAGCACCTGGACGGCTTCTACGATGTCGTCGCCGCGGTCGATAAGCTCGGCGCCCTGTTCGATCTGCCGACCGAACGCGCCGACGGTCTCCTCACCTTGCCAGAGGGCCGCGGCGCCCGCGTCCGGTTCGCCGGCGTCACCCATCCGCACGGCGGCAAGAGCCTGCAGAGTGGCGTCACGCACGCGGCCGAACCTTGCGACCGGCTTGCTGTCTTGGGCCCCTCGGGCAGCGGTAAGACCACGATCATGCGGATCCTCTACGGCCTCGAACGCCCCACGAGCGGACACGTCGAGATCGAGCACGCCGATCCACGCGACCTCAGGCCCGAGGTGCTCCGCGAGCACGTCGCGCTCGCGGCGGAGCCGGAGTTGTTCGAGGGGACGCTCGCCGAGAACGTTCACTTGCACCGCCCCGGAGTGACCTCGAACGATGTGCGGGGGGCTCTGTTCTCCGTCGGCTTGCTCGACGCGGCGCTCCGTTTCCCAGACGGTCTGGAGACCGGCCTCAACGCCTCGGGAAACCCCTTGTCATTAACCCAGCAGCGGCTGCTCATGATCGCGCGGGCGATGGCGGGCGCCCCCCGCCTGTTGCTGGTTGATGGCGTGCTGGACGGGCTGCCCGATGACGGTTTGCGGCGGGTCCTCGATTCTCTTACCGATCCGAAGCAGCCCTGGACGCTGGTCGTAACGACCGGCCGGGCTTCGATCGCCGAGTCGGTTGGCCGGTTTGTCACGCTCGACCCGCAAGAGAGCAAGGCGCCCGCCCCGCTCGGCGCGGAGGACTCGCCATGAAGCCCCAAGTGCTTGAGACCAAGAACCGCCTCACGGGCCGCTTGGCGGACCTCGAAGAGCAGTTCCCGGCGCTGCACCTCACGCGCTCGTCCCGCTTCGCAAAGCGTTTGGGCAAGCAGCTGCTGGTGCTGTTGGGGCTGTGCGTCTTGGCCGCATTTTTCGTCCCGTGGCAGCAATCGATACGTGGCGAGGGGACCGTTGTAGCGTTCGATCCGTTCGAGCGCCCGCAGCCGGTGCAGGCGCAGGTCAAAGGGCTGGTCTCGATGCGGGGCGAGGGGATCTTCGAGAACGCTTACGTTGAGAAGGGGCAGACCCTCTTTATCATCCGAGACCAAGACCCCCTGTACCTCAACCGACTCGAGCAGCTGGTCAGCAACGCCCGTAACGACTTGATGGCCTCGGAAAGCCGCTTCGAGCAAGCGAAGTTGCTGCCGGAGATCAATCAGAGGGTGGTCGATGTCACGAAAGAGGAGCTGTCCGCGTTTCAGGCGGCGCAGAGCGAACTCGATTCGGCGTACGAACAGTTCGTGCGTCAGGCGGAGAACAAGCTGGCGGCGCAGAAGAACAAGCTCACCGCCGCCGAAGCCAAACTCGAGCAGGCCGACGCCGACTACCTCCGCAAGAAGCAGCTCTTCGACGACGGGCTGGTCTCGGAACTCACCTTCCAGAAGGCGGAACAGGGATTCCGCGACGCGAGGGCGAAGGTCGGCGAGGCGACCGAGTTGGTCTCCGAGGCCGAGAACGCCATCACGGGTAAGCAGCGCGAGCGGAAGAGCAAGTGGCAAGAGTGGCAGGCCAAGATCAACAAGGTCGATGCCGCGGTGCAGAAGGCCGATGCCGACGTCGGCAAGTCGCGGATCGACATCGACAAGGTCGCCGGCGAGGTGGCGGAGAAGCAGACCAAGCTCCAGAAGGCCGAGCGCGCCTTCGAGGCGCAGAAGACACAGGAAGTGACCGCGCCACGCAGCGGCTACATCATGAACCTCGCGGTCTTCGACGGCATGCCGGTCAAGCCGATGGACACGCTCTGTCGCATTGTGCCGAAGACCGAGACCCCCGCCGTGCAGGTGTGGGTCGCCGGCAACGACGCCCCGCTCATTCACAAGGGGGACCACGTCCGCCTGCAGTTTGAGGGCTGGCCCGCCGTCCAGTTCAGCGGGTGGCCCTCGGTCGCGGTCGGCACCTTCGGCGGCTCGGTGGCGCTCGTCGACCCGACCGACAACGGCAAGGGGAAGTTCCGCGTCCTCGTCACGCCCGACCCCGAGAGCGACCCTTGGCCCGAGGGCGGCTACCTGCGCCAGGGGGGACGGGCCAACGGCTGGGTCCTGCTCGACCAGGTCCCCCTCGGCTACGAGGTCTGGCGCCGGATGAACGGCTTCCCCCCCTCGTTGCAAGACATCGAAGCGGAGACCAAAGCGGCCAAGCCGCCCAAGATCAAGATCTAGCCATCTTGCCTGACCCGCACGACCGGCGCCCGATAAGGACGTTTGCCGCCGTCCGGTCGATCCGGTTCGACGGCTTGGCGCGGAGGTGACGATTGAACCAGAGAATCCTGCGCTCGGTTCCCTCGCCATCTCGACGCTAGCACGCCGTGTATCAAACCAAGCCCGCCGCCGCCCTACTGCTGGCGATCCTCTTGGGTTTACCAGGGTGCCAGTCGTCAGGCTCACGGCTTGCTAGCAAGTCCCCGCGGGTTGATAAGCCGACGCCGGCGCCAGCGGTTGAGCCGGCGGCCTACGAAGCGGAGGCGACACAGCCGAAGCCGCTGCCCGCAACGGACGCTGAGATGGCGGTTGCCGATGGGTTGCTGCAGCCCGTTGAAGTCGTCCCCCCGCCTGAGGAGTTGGTCTCGTTCGACACGACGACACTCGAGGAGGTGGTTCGCTCGGTGATCGAGTACTTCCCGGTGATCCAGCAAGCGGCCGCCGGGCGGGGCATCGCCAGTGGCCAGGTGTTGGAGGCCTCCGGAGCGTTCGATCACAAGCTCGAAGGGTTTTATGAATCGCAGCCGCTCGATTTCTACGAGAACCACCGCGGCAGCCTCGGAATCAAGCGGGACACGACTTGGGGTGGCCAGACGTTCGCCGGCTACCGGATCGGCCGTGGCGTCTACGAACCTTGGTACTTAGAACGCGAGACCAACAAGGGGGGCGAGTTCAAAGCGGGCTTCATGGCGCCGCTGGTTCGCGACCGCGTTATCGACGCCAACCGCGCCGAGCTGTGGCAGGCCCAGGTGGAGCGGACCCGGATCGAGGCGCTCATCCAGATGGCCGTCATCGGCGCGACCCGCGACGGCTCGGTCGCCTACTGGGAGTGGGTTGCCGCCGGAGAGAAACTCCGCATCGCTCAGGACGTTCTTGATCTGGGCATCGAACGACGAGACTTCCTCGAGAAGCAGATCACCGCCGGCGAGAAGAAGAAGATCGACCGTGTCGACAACCGGAGGATCATCGTCTCGCGTGAGGCGAAGGTCGTCGACGCCGAGCGGAAGCTCCGGCAGGCGGCGGCGAAGCTCTCCCTCTACCTCCGCGGGACCGACGGCCGTCCCCTGCTGATAACGGGACTCCCCTCTCCCGATCCGTTCAACACGATCGGGGCCGCCACCTTCGGGCTCGACGAGAGCGACATCGCGTTGGCGCAGACGAACCGCCCCGAGCCGCGCGAGCTCGACCTGGTCAACCAACAGCTCCGCATCGCGTTGCGGCAAGCGTGCAACGAGACCTGGCCCGATGTCGACGCGGGCCTGCTCGTCGGCCAAGACGTCGGCGAGCCGACGAGTTCCAAACGGGACAAGTCGGAGTTCGAACTCGAGGCGAGGCTCACCCTCAGTGTGCCGCTCGAACGGCGTAAGGCGTTCGGCAAGGTGCGTCAGATCCGTGGCAAGATCGCCCAGGTGCGGGCCAAGCAACGGTTGACGCTCGACAAGATCGCCATCGACGTCCGGGTCGCCAAGGCGGCCCTCGAGGCGGCCGCCCGCCGCGTCGAGCAGACGACTGAAGCGGTCGAGCTCGCTGAGCAGATGAAGACCGCCGAGCGGCGGCTTTTCGAGGCGGGGCAGAGCGAGCTGTTCAACCTCAACATCCGCGAGAAACAGGCCGCCGAAGCCGCCGCCGAACGGGTCGACGCGCTGCGTGACTACCACGTCGCCTTGGCGGATTACGCCGCCGCTCTGGGGTTCGAGACCAACTCGCTGCCCGGTGAGGCCGGCGACGACGCGGGCTAGGCCTTCGGGCTCATCGCACCGCGGTTTGGTGGAAGGGCTGGCCCTGGCGGTACCGTTCCTGCCTCGCCCTGAGGAGGCCACGCCGCTGCGTGTCGCCGGGTGGGAGCCGATCGATTGCTTTGGACTCGGCTTGGACGGCCCGCTCGAAGTCGCCTCGCTCGGCGTAGGCTGCCGCCAGGACATCGAGCACACGCCAGTCGCGCCCCTTGGTGGCGGTGGCGGCCTTCTCGGCGAGCCTCACCGCTCGCGCGCCGTCGCGCAGCGACTCATCGGGGGCCGTCGCCAGCACCCACGCCAAGTCGGTAGCGATTGCCGGGTCATCGGGGACGAGCTTGGCGACTTGCCCGAGGTGCTGGATCGCTTGCCCCCACTCCCCGCGTTGCTGGGCCAGCTGGCCGAGTTGGTACCAGACCTTGGGCGCTTGGGGTTGCTGCTCGGCGACTTGCTCCAGTTGGTCGACCGCGTCATCGATCCGGCCTTGTTGCAACAGCACCTGGGCCAGAAACGCTCTCAGGGCGGCGTCGCGCGGTTCGCGTCGGAGGGCCGCTTCTAAGGCCTCTGTTGCCTTGGTTGCCTCTCCCGTCTGCATCAACGCGGCGACGAGGTTGGTCAGGTGGTTCTTGTTTGTCGAGTCCAGCTTCCACGCGGCGGCGAAAGACGTGGCGGCCGACTTGAAGTCTCGCTCGCCGACGGCCAGGTGCCCGAGTGTCTCGTGAGCCGGCGACTGCTTCGGATCGGCTTCGAGGGAGAGTTCTAGCTGACGCTTCGCCTCGGCGGGGCGGCCCGCCAGGCGGAGCGCTTTGCCGAGATTGAAGTGGGCCGCCGCGCTGGGCGGGTCGGCGTGCCGAACCGATCTTTCGAGTAACTCGATCGCTTGGGGCACGTCTCCCTGCTGAGCGGCCGCTACCCCCAGCTCCATGAGGGCGTCGGCGTTCTGAGGGTCCAGGCGGATGGCCGCCCGGAGCTGGGCGAGCGCCTCCGGCAGGCGTTGCTCGTCTTCCTTCAGGTGCGACGCGTTGTCCAGGTGCAGTTGGCCTCGGAGTTTTTGGTAGCCCGGGTCCTCGAGGCGGTCCGCCAACGCAACCGCCTCGGCGCCGTATCCGGCGTCCCACATCGTGGCCGCCAGTTTCCTGAGGCGATGCGGGCCTTGCCCGCCGATCCACCTGCCGGCAAACGGAAGCGAGCGTCCCATCCGTTGTTCGCTGCCGAGGCCGATCGCCTCGACATCACGCGACAGGCGTTCGAGTGAGACCGGGCCCTTGTACACGGCGGCGAGCCTTCCCTCTCCGTCGAGGAGGAAGCTGGTTGGCACGGGCAGCGGTCGGTGGTCGTGCAGGTAGATGAGGTTGTTGACAAGCTGTAGCAGCTCGACCGTCTGTGGTGAGGCCATCCCGGCGGGGTGCTTGAAGCCGAGACGCTCCAGGAGCTCGCGCGGCGCGGCCTCGTCACGCTGCTTGGGGTCCCCAAGGCCGTTCACCGAGAGAGCGATCACGCGCAAGCCCAAAGAGTCGAACTCGTCGGCCTGCTTCGACCACTCCTTCATCTCGACGAGGCAGGGCCGGCACCAGCTCGCCCAAAGGTTCAGCAAGACCGGCCCGCCGGCCGCTTGCGTGGCGTCGCCGCTCTCGCCCGTAAAGGTCTCGTACCGCAGCGGTGGCAGCGGCATCGACTGACTCAGAAGGTGTTGAGTCAACCCGACCTCCTTCGGCCGAGAGGGGGCTTCGGCGATCGTTATGGCTTCGGTGTGAGGTGGCGACCAGGGGGTTGCTTCGCCGCTCCCTTCCACCAGCTGGTAGTAGCCGCCTGGCTGTGGCGGCTCGAACGTTTCCACCTCGCCGGTCGGCCAGAGCACCCGCAGCTTGCCAATCGCTGGTTGTTCGCCGAGACCGAAGTGGATCCAGCTGCTGCTCTGTCCGAGGAAGCCCTCCCCACGCCGAACCGACTTGGTCAGGGGGGGGCTCTCCGCCCCGGAGCCCAGCTGAAGCGTGACCGTGGCGCCGATGGCGTCGCGGTTCGAATCCGTGCCGACCAACCGGAAGGCGACGAAGCTCTTCCCAGGGGGGTTCTTGTTGCGTAGGAACCGGAGCCTCGGACCCGTCCGGTTCGAGACCCAGAAGTCGAGGTCGCCGTCGAAGTCCCAGTCGGTCCGCACGACGCAGCGGCCGTCCTCCGGGAAGTCGAACCCGCTGACGGCGGACGCGTTGGCGAAGCGGCCGTCGCCCGTGTTGAGGTAGCAACAGTTGCGCTCGTGGCCGCTGAAGGCGCGGCCCTGGCGGACCAGCTGGTTCAGCTGGTTGGTCGCCTCGGCGTAGGGATGCTGGGCATCAACCTGCGACGCCTCTTGAGGTGATTGCGACACGACCTGCCGCCAATAGAAACTTCACAAATCGCCGGAGTCTTCGGTGGTGATGAAGCCGTTCATCACCACCAGATCGTCCCAACTGTCGTTGTTGAAGTCGGCGAAGAGCGAGCCCCAGGCCCAGCGGCCCATGGTCACGTCCGCGGAGACGCTCACGTCCTCAAAGGCGCCGTCGCCACGGTTCTTGAACAGCGTGTTGCCGCGGGCCATCCGCTGGATTTTGGCGAGGGAGTTCGCTCCGAAACGCTCGCTGTACCGGCCTTGGTAGGTGATCCGGTTGCCGGCCGACGAAAACATGTTGCTGATGTAGATGTCATCGTGCCCGTTGTGGTCGAAGTCGGAGAACGACACCGACATCCCCGAGGCGATGTCCTCGACACCCGCTTCGACGGCCGTGTTGACGAACCGCCCCCCGTCGTTGCGGTAGAGGCAGTTGCGGCCGAAGTCGTTCGCGACGTACAGGTCGGAATCGCCGTCCTGGTCGATGTCGTCCCAGGCCGCCGCCATGGTGAAGCGGGTGTTGCTCTCGTCGAGACCCGCCGCGTCGGTCGTGTCCTCGAACCGCCACTCCCCCGTGTTGCGGAGCAGCATGTTGCGACCACCGTTCTCGGCGTCGTAGTAGGGGACCGGGATCGCGATCTCGCCGCGGGTCTTGTCGCTCGGCCAGTACCTGCCGACATAGAGGTCGGGCAGGCGGTCCCCGTCGTAGTCCGCCGAGGTCAGGGAGAAGGCGTTGCGGCACTCGGGGATAATGGCCTGGGCGGTGAACTTGGCCCGTCCATCATTCGACAGCACCACCGCCGCGGAGACCGATACGACCACCAGGTCCTGATCGCCGTCGTTGTCCAGATCGACCAGCAGGGCGCACGTCGAGTCGTCCAGATAATCGACGCCCGCGGAGGCGGCGATGTCGCGGGCGGTTCCGTCGGGCTGGGTCACGTAGAGGCGATTGGGGAGGCCGCCGGCCTGGCAGACGTACAGGTCTTCGCGGCCGTCGTTGTTGACGTCGCCCACCGCGAGCCCGTGATGCCCGAGGCGGTTGATGCCGAGGCGGCCTTCGATACGCCCCGCCCAGTAGTCCATGCTCTGGAGCATCTGCTCGCGGTAACTGGGCTCGTCGCCGAGGACGGCTGCCGTCTCATCGACGAACCAGGGCGCCGAGCGCTCGGGGGTGATGACCTGCTCGTAGTTTTTCACCTCGATGGAAGACAGCAACGGGGTGGCGTCCTTGCCGGTGGTCCAGGTGCATCTCCAATCGGCCTTCCACTGAACGCGCCCCTGGCGGGAGACGCCGCCCCCCTCGACGTACGCGGGGGTGACCACGATTCCGTCGCCCGGCTGAACGCCGACGATCTTGAACTTCACGTGGAAGTCCGCCGTGGGGGTGGGCAGCGTTTGGATCGCTTTGAGCAAGCCGTCGAGCCCTTCGAGCGGCGTCCCGATAGCGGCGCCCGTTCGCCTGACACCGATGCCCGCGAGCTTGACGGACTCGGCGTCCTCTTGGGGATTGAACGCGCCGCAAACGAAGCCCTCGGCGATGAGCTTCTTCAAATCGGACCGCGCCGCCCCATCCGGTTTCAGCATGGAGGCGGCGAGCTTCTTGAGCCGCTTGCCGGCGGCTTCGTTGAAGGCCTCGGTTTGCCAGCCGGTGCTGTTGGGGTCGAGCAACTCGGCGAGCTTCTCGACGGTCTCACGCGTCTGGCCGGAGGTGGGGACACGGGCCGTCTCGACCTGCGTCTCCACCTGGGGGGCGGGGGGCTTGGTCGAGGAGCCTTCTGAGACGGCCGGGCCGGACGGCTCGGTTGCTTTCGTCGTAGCGGGTTTGGCGTCGGGCGCGGCGTTGGTGGAACGCTGGCACCCGGGCAGCATCAAGCAGACCGCGAGAGCCATGCCCGCCCATGCCCGATCCATCCAAACCCGACCGATCCAAGTCCAGTTCGGCGCACCAGAGCGCCTGTGTGGATTGGCGGTCCGCGGCGGGCTGGTCGTCGGGTTCAAATCTCGGCGCCTTGCCTTGGTTTTAGGACGGTTCGCATCGTAGCGGACCGCCCCACGCTTCGCCATCTTGGCTCAATTCAAGTGGCGTTGCTTCGCCGCATCGCGAGGAGCAGTGTGGCGAAGCCAAGCAGCAGGGCGGAGCCCGGTTCGGGGATCGCGGCCGAGTTCGCGGCGGCGTTCGCCGCGCCGTAGTTGTCCCGCCACAGCTCGTAGCCGGCTTGCGAGTTGTCCGGGCTGTCGCCGTCACGCCAAACGGTGTAGTCCGCGGCATCGACAACGCCATCGCGGTTGTAGTCACCCGGCTTGAGCGTCGAAGTGAAACGCCGGATCCAGCCGTCCTTCTTGCTGCTGATGTAGATCTCCCCGTCGCTGCCGATACCGAAACGCATGTCGGTGCGGCTTTGGTTGCCGATGCCGCTGGCGTCGCGGACCAAGTCGAGCAGCTGGACCGGGTTGTCCTGATCGTCGACGAGGCTCAGTATCTCCATCGGCGCCAGGAAGGCGTCCGTCGAGGTGCGGTCGAGGTTCGTGAAGTCGTCTTGCAGCTGGAGCTGATCGACATCGACGACGTAGATGTCCTGGAACTGGGTCGAGGAGCCGAAGTTGCCGAAGATGTACTTCCCCTTCAGCTCGGGGACCAGCGAACCCCGATAAACGAAACCGCCCGCGATCGCGGCGTTGTCCTGGCCGGCGTTGTTGAAGTCGTGGTCGTACTGAGCCACGGGGTAGGTGAACGCGTCGTTCGGGTGGTTGCCGGGCAGCACGTCGGCCTGGATCGGGTTGCCGGGCAGTTTGCCGGTCATGTCGAACGTCCCCTCGCGGGTCGACCACCCGTAGTTGGCGCCGGCGACGCCGAGATTGACCTCTTCGATGTTGCTCTGGCCGATGTCGGCGATCAGCAGGTCGCCGTTGCCGCCGGTGTCCCAGCTGAACTGGTGCGGGTTGCGGAGTCCGTAGGCCCAGATCTCATTGTCGATCCCGCCCTGATTCACGAACGGGTTGTCGGCGGGGACCGAGTAGGGACTGCCTCCGTCCTGCAACGGGTTGATGCGGAGCATCGAGCCCAAAAAGTTCGTGGTGTTCTGTCCGTTCGGGTTGAGCGTCGTGTCGCCGGCGTCGGTGCGGTAGTTGCCGCCGTCGCCGAACGAGATGTACAGGTTGCCGTAGTCCGCGTCGCCCGGCGAGAGGTTCGGGTTGAAGCCGACCTTGCCGATGTTGTGGTCGCCGCGCGGTTGCGATTGCGTCAGCACGTCGCGGCGGCTGCTCACGATCGGCACGCCGGACCCGTTGAGGCTCCACTCGCTGACGACCGACAGGTGGCTTTCGTTCGCGTTGGTGTCGATCTCGTGGGCGGTGTACATCTTCCGGTACCCGGGGGCGTTCGAGTCGCCAAACGCGTTGGGGTGGAAGGCGAACCCTCGCAGGCCGGATTGGTTGTTGTTGTTCTTGAAGCTCGGGATGACCGCCGCGAAGTTGAAAAACTCCGACGGGTTGGTGTCGCCCGGCGTGAACGTGTAGACCTTGCCGCGTTGGTCCGAGACGAAGATCTCGCCGCTGCCGTCGATCGCCGGTGAGATCTGCTCGATCCGGGCGAAACGGTTGTTGCCCGAAGAGCTGTCCGGGATGCGGATCACTTCCTCAAGCTGCAGGGAGAAGGAAGTCGAAGGAAGCACCGCCGAGATCGGGTTCGCTGCGGGGAGTGTCTGCGCTATCGACGGCGCCGCGGCTGCGAGCAGGGCCAAGAGGGTGGCCGACACGGCGGCGGGGAGTGAACGGGTTCGATCGATCGCGGCGGTGAAGGATTGGCTCATCGGGAGTGGCTCATTCAGGGGGTTGGCTCTTCCGTTCCCATGGCGTTCCGGCGCCATGCGTGTCCGCGTGCCTCGCCTCAGACGGTTGAAAAGATCGCTTCAGTTTCGGGGCCGAAGACGACGCGGCGTGGCGGAAGTGTATGGGAATCGAACCCACCTGCGGAGCGTCGCCGCACCGCACATCGGTTTTGAAGACCGAGGCCGCCACCAGGTGACAAACACTTCCTAAGCGGCGTTTGATCACGCCACGATAAATCCCATGTTATCAGACGCCCCGGATGGCTACAAACAGCCGTGCCTCAGCGCACTCGGATGACCGACTTGCCGTCCGCGCGATCAACGACGCGTCCGATCCGAACCCAGCCGTCGGTCTCCTCAGGCCCGTCCGGGCCGACGGGGAGGTTGGCCTCGGGGACGCCGGCGAGCAGCCCCCCCGAGGTCTGCGGGTCGAAGAGCGATCGGTAGCGTGGATCCCCTTGCAGCGCGGCGGCTCGATCGATCGAGCCTTCAACCGACCGGTTGCCTGGCGCCAAGGTGCTCTCGACCCCTTGGCTGATGAGGTGCTCGGCGCCCGGCAGCAAGACGAGCCGGTCGAGAGAGAGCTCGGCGCCGACGCCTGATTGTCGCAGGAGTTCTAGCAAGTGACCCGCAAGCCCGAAGCCGGTCACGTCGGTCATTGCGGAGGCCCCCAGTCGGCTCGCGGTCTCGCTCGCCTGCCGGTTGCTTGTCAGCATGCTTCGCAGGAGAGCTTCCATCCAATCGTGCTGGCATCGCGCTAGGCGGTCGCCGGCGAGCAGGGCCCCGGTCCCGATGGCCTTGGTCAGCATCAACAAGTCGCCCGGTTTTAGCTGAGCCATCTGCTTGGTGGCCGCTTCTTCGACGTCTCCCAAGAGCGTGAAGCCGACTGTGGTCTGCGGGCCCTCGGTGGTGTGACCACCAACGAGGTCGGCGCCAGCCTCCCGGAGCTCGCGGAGCCCGCCGGCGAGCAGTTGGGTCAGGTGCTCTTCTTGCTGTGGGGCCCCCCCGTACGGCACCGTGGCGATCGCCAAAGCGGCTGTTGGCTGGACCCGCTTGGCGTAGAGATCGCTCAGAGCGTTGAGCGCCGCGATCCGACCCAGGGCGTAAGGATCGTCTAGGAACGATGAAAAGAAATCAGTGGAGACCCCCAGCAGTTTCCCAGCAGTCGGTCGCAGCATGGCGACATCGTCTGGCGGTTCTAAGCCGACAACGACTCGGGGCGATAGCGGGACTTCGAGTCGCTTGAGCACCCTTGAAAGGATGTCGCCGGGCAGCTTGCAACCGCAGCCGCCACAATGCATGGCCTCTTCCTTGCTAGGAGAGGGTGGCGCGGCCATTGAGGCGGGGGTGTAGTCCTGGTGCTTGAGCATGAACCGGCGATCGATCCTGGCTTTCAATCGGCGGCACCATCGGGCGTGGGTGCTGAGGCCCTTGTAGGTCAGGATCGCCCGTCCGTCTCCCGTGTTGAGCAGGCTCAGGAACGAAGGCTGTGGTCGCCAGGTTTCGAGCGGCCGCCCCTGGAGCTGATTGCGAAGGTTCCGCCACAGCACGGGCCCCTGCCTCACCGCGTAGACGCCCGCCTTGGTGGTCGGTCCGTTGACGGGACTCCCCGCATCACCGACCGCATAGACACGGTCGGACGTCACGGTCTGAAGGGTGTTGTGCGTGCGGATAAACCCTCTTTCATCGACGTCCAAGCCGAGCCGTCCCAGCAGGGGGGGGGCGGATGCCGAAGTGGCCCACAGGATCAGATCGGCTTCGCGCTCTTCGCCCGACTCGAAGCGGAGCCTCCCCGCGGCGTCGGTCGCCACGATACGCCGACCCACCACGATCTCGATCCCATGCTTCTCGAGCGCCCGGCGAGCCAAGCGGCGTGTCGCCAAGGGCATGCCAGAGAGGAGGTCGTCGCCCGCCTCGACCAACGATAGCTCGAAACGAGATCCAGGTGACCTACCGGTGAGATGCTGTTTCAGGCAGCACGCGATCTCAACGCCCCCAGCCCCTCCGCCCGCAACCACCAGGCGTATTGGGCCGCCCACGGTTTCGGCTAGCGCATCGAGCCGCCGGTTCAAGCGTTCGAGGAACGTTTGCATCGGCTTGATCGAGAGGCCCAGGGCGTCGCAGCCCGGGGGACGCGTGGGGAGCGAGCCGATGCCGACCGACAAGTAGTCGTAGCTGAGCGGGGGGCGGTCCTCGAAGAGCAGCCGGCGTTCGGGGAGGTTGAGACCGCTCACTTCCGCTCGGAGGAATCGCACCCCCGTCGCGGCGCTGAGCCGCACCAAGTCAATCTGAGACTCGTCTGGCTGGTGGTCCCCGGCCAAGACCCCCGGCAACATGCCCGAGTAGGCCGCCGTCCCGTGATTCGAGACGCACGTCAAGCGAATCCCGGGTAGCGGATTCATCCGCCACATGCGAATAAGATGCGCATTGGTGTGGCCTGCGCCGAGGAGCACAAGATCGTGCTTGGGGAGTTGTTCCTGCATCGGCCTACCGGCTCACGCTGCGATTGTTCTCTACAGTATCATGCAAGCACAGGGCGTGCGGAAGCCGGCGGCCACTCGTCGCCTGTCGCCCCCGATCCTCCGAACCCCCGTGTGTCTCGCACGCCTCCCAAATGAAGCCTCCCCTCTTGCTCGGCACGGCGGGTCATATCGACCACGGCAAGACGGCGCTCGTCAAGGCACTCACCGGGTGCGACACCGACCGCCTGCCCGGGGAGAAACGACGCGGGATCACCATCGACCTCGGCTTCGCTCCGCTCGAGCTCGACCGGCACACGCTCGGCGTGATCGACGTGCCGGGGCACGAGCGTTTCGTGAAGAACATGCTCGCCGGCGCAACCGGGATCGATCTCGCTTTGCTCGTGGTCGCGGTGGATGACTCGGTGAAGCCGCAGACGCGCGAGCACCTACAGATCCTGCAGCACATGAGGCTGGCTTCCGGTGTGGTCGCTCTCACCAAGTGTGACCTCGCCGAGCCCGATTGGATCGACTTGGTCGAGGCGGAAGTCGCCGAGCTCACCGCGGGCACCTTCCTCCAGAGGGCCGAGGTGGTGCGGGTCAGCACCCGCGGCGGCCAAGGTTTGGGGGACCTGCGTGAGGCGCTCGACCGTGCGGCCGACGCCGCCGAAGGGCAGGCGGCGCAACGGACCGGCCAGCCGTTCCGCATGGCGATCGATCGGGCGTTCACCGCCACGGGCCAAGGGACGGTTGTCACGGGCAGCATCGCGAGCGGGCGAGTGGCGATCGGCGACGAGCTCGAGTTGCTGCCCCAGGGCGTGTCGGTGCGGGTGCGTGATCTGCAGAACCACGACTCCCCCGCTGAGCAGCTGCGGAGCGGCCAACGGGCGGCCATCAACCTCGCTGGGGTAGCCTACGACCAGATCGCCCGCGGTCAGTCCTTGTGCGCCCCGGGCGCCTACGAGCGGAGCCGCTTGATCACGGTGGAAGTTCGGCTGAACTCCAGCGTCCTCAAGCCGTTGAAGCACGACGCCATGGTGAGGATCCACCTCGGGACCGCGGAACACCTTGGGCGGATCAAGTTGCTCGGCCAGCGAACGTTGCCCCCGGACGAGCCGGCGTACGCCCAGATTGTTTTGCAGGACGAGATCGCCGTGGCTTGGGGCCAACCCTATGTGCTGCGTGGTGTGTCCCCCGTGGTGACCCTGGGAGGAGGGCGTGTTCTGGAGGTGTCGGCCAAGCGCAGGAAGCGACTGTCCACCGAGCAGCGAGCCGCCATCGAAGACCTCGCCAGCGAGGAGCCGAGCCGGCGTGTTGCTGGCGCCTATCTCTTGCGCGGGACGGAACGTTTGCGGTCTTCTCGGCTCTTCGCAACAACCGGCGTGGCCGATTCCGGCGAGGTGGTCCGAGCCTTGCTAGAGAACCAGACGCTGAGGGAACTTCCCGCCGAGGGAGACGAACCGTGGCGGCTGCACGAGGCGATCTACTCCGAGTTGGCGGAACGCTTCCTGAACGAGCTGCTGGCCGCTCATCGATCAACAAGCTTGAAGCTGTGGGTCGAGCGATCCCGGCTGATGGCCCGGTTTGAGGGGATCGATCCCTCCTTGTTCATGTCCCTGCTAAGAAGCTTGGTCCGCAGCGGGGCGATCGTCGCCGGCGCGAGGGGCCTCGCTCGGGACGGGTGGACTCCTCAGCTAACCGACAAGCAGCAGCAGACGCTCAGCGAGATCGAGAGGCTGCTTCTTGCTGGGGGTCTGCGACCCCCGAGCCCCACGGTGCTGGGCGAAGAAGTCGGCCAAACTCCCGACTCCCTCCTGCCGCTGCTCGAACTCGGCGTGGACCAAGGATGGCTGGTTAAGCTAGAGGGAGGGCTTTACGTGGCCTGTGAGGCGATCGAATCAGCGAAGGTCCTTTTGTTCGAACTGGCGGCCGCTGAGGCGCCGCTGACCGTTAGTGAGATCCGTGAGGCACTGGGCATCCCCCGCAAGGTCGCGGTGCCGCTCTGCGAGCATCTCGACGCAATCGGGTTCACGCGTCGCCGTGGAGACCTTCGCGATATCGTGTCCCCTCCTACTCCCCAAGACGCATGATGTCCGAGTCGTTGCCCCCATCAACCCAAGCCGCGCTACGCGGGTTGCCCAGCGTCAATGCCCTGCTGAAAGAGCCCGCGCTGCAGGCCGCGCTCGGGGCGCGCGGAGTCAGCCCGGTCACGGAGGCGGTGCGCTCGGTCCTTGAGGAGACGCGTCGGGAGATCCGTGACGGCGAGAGTCAGCTGCCAACGCCCCCCGACGCCGAGCTCGCCGAGCGTTGCCTGGCGAGGCTTGGCGCCGAAGCGAAACCGCGGCTCCGCCCGGTGATCAACGCGACCGGCATCTTGCTGCACACCGGCCTCGGTCGAGCGCCCCTCGCGGAGGAGGCGATCGAAGCCGCCGCCGCCGTCAGCCGGGGGTACTGCAACGTTGAGGTCGATCTGGAAAGCGGGGAAAGGTCGCAGCGTTCTCACGCCGTCGCGAAAATGCTCGGAGGCCTGACCGGAGCCGAGGCGGCGCTCGTGGTGAACAACAACGCCGGCGCCACGGGGCTGGCCGTCGCCGCTTTGGCCGCGGGTCGTGAGGTGGTCGTCTCGCACGGCGAGTTGATCGAGATCGGTGGCGGCTACCGCATGCCGGAAGTGGTCACCGCCTACGGGGCGGAGCTGCGGGCGGTTGGCACAACGAACAAAACCCGTGTCGCTGACTACGAGAACGCCATCGACGAGAAGACGGGCGCCCTGCTGGTGGTTCACCCGAGCAACTACGAGGTCTCCGGTTTCACCCAGCGGCCAGCGTTGGAAGACCTCGCCAAGGTCGCGGCGGCTCACGACGTTCCCTTGGTTCATGACGTCGGGTCGGGCGCCTTGATCGATTTCGCACCGTTCGGCTGCGAAGGCGAACCGGTTGTGGGCAGCAGCGTCCTCGCCGGCGCCGACCTCGTGCTTTTTAGCGGCGACAAGCTCTTGGGCGGGCCACAGTGCGGGATCGCCGTCGGCAAGCGTCGGCTCGTCGAGAAGATGCTTCGCCACCCGCTTTGTCGCGCGCTGCGGGTCGATAAGGTGACCCTGGCCGCGCTGCAGGCGACCTTGGCTCTCTACGCCGACCCCGAAACTGCAAAACAGCGTGTGCCCCTGCTGAGAATGCTGAACGCCCCCTTGGGGGAGCTGCGTCGGCGAGCGGAGGGATTGGCCTGTGAGTTAAGACGATCGCTTTCAGGGTGGGACGTAACAGCAATCTGCGACGAGGCTTACGTAGGCGGCGGCGCCCTGCCCCATCGGTCCTTGGCCAGTTGGTCGGTCGCCCTGAAGCCCTCAGATGAGAGTTCTGAGGACGCCTTTGCGCAGCGACTCCGCGCGGGATCGCCCCCGGTCGTAGGTCGGCTCAGCCAGGGGCGGTTGGTCCTCGGTTTGCACGCCGTTCATCCCGAAGAGGACAGCCTGCTGCTCTCTTCGGTGGTCTCGGCATGGCGGTCTTTGGAGTCCTGAAGCCTGAATGGCGTGCCGGCGGCCGATAGTACGAACTCTCGATCTGGATAAACCTTGGCTAGAACGCCCCTCCGTCAATCAGGTCCGAACGAATGACCGGCGGATTCGAAATGGCGAATGTAGACAATTGACCGAGGGCTTGGTAACGTAGTGCCAAGTGACGCGGATTCTTCTTCTTGGGCCTATTCCATGGAGATTACCGCTTCCACCTTTTCCAGCAGTACTTCTCTCAACCCGACTCTCTTTCTTGATCAGCCTGGGCGTTTTTATCGCCAAGGGGACATCTAGATAGTGTCGCAACCGCTCATTCATTTGTAGCGGTCGCTTCCTGCTTCTCTTGTTTTTCACCTCGTCGTTTTCCGCCCCTGACGTGTCCTGGAGGTCAGCCAATGCTTAGGCTCCTGTCCCGCTCTCGTTTTGTACCGACCGCATTCGCGGTCACAGCCCTGTCCATCGGTTCGGTGGCCTCGGCCCAATTGGTGGTCGATGTCGATCACAACGCCGGCACCGGCTACTACGCGAACTGGGGCGCCGGCAACGCCGACGCCAGCACCCCTCCGAGCAGCTCCTACAACAACTACCGCAAGGGTGGCGCCAACACGCCCCCCGGCCTGCCGACGGTCTCGGACGACGGGAACGGGACGAGCGCCACGTGGGTTAACCTGAGCCACGGCGGCGGCCTCCCCTGCTGCGGCAACCCGGGCATGTTCTTTGGTGAGAGCGCTTCGAGCAGCTCGTACGCCGACGCCCAGTTGTTCCTGGGCAACAACATCGAAGTTGGCAACGCCCAGGAGAACGACTCCAATGGTCACCGACGCTTCGACTTGCGTTTCGGCTTCACCGAGAGCCCGAGCGACTGGATCAGTGGCAAGGCCGCCGATTCGGGGGCTTTCGACCTCTGGACCGGCGATCACGGTAGTGACACGATCTACTTGCAGACTCAGCTGGGATCGACCGACAGCGTGGCCGACGCTCCAGTAGCCGACACCGCCAACGGAGGCAACTTGGTCGCGGCCGACAACAAGTTCGTCTACATCAACCAGAGCTTGATGGGCCAAGCGGGCGGCGACGGTACGCTTGGCGACGAACGCAACCGCGATCGCTGGTTCAAGAACGAGCAGGGCATCTCGACCGGAGCGCCCACCGTTGTGGACGAGTCGCAGCCTGAGCTCAACCTGGAGCTCACGGGCAACGGTCTCGGCACCTCGCTGGACACTGGTGTGGCTTACGAGGACAACGTCTCGGTCGATTGGTGGATGGAGCTCAACGACGGCGAGAACGCCGACCCGGTTCTCGCGCGTGAGGTCAAGTTCAGCATCCAGTTCGGCAACCTGACTTACAGCCAAGTGTTCGATCCGGGTGGAACCGATCTCGGCAGCACGGCCGACGATGTCGTCCCGAACCCGAGCCAGAACTCAACCGCCTTCGACGATGGTTTCTTTGATTGGGAGAACGCCTACCCGGTGTTCTTTGTCGCCCCGAACGGCGGCTCGGGCAATGGTAGCACCGCCCCGGTGAACTCGCTGACGATGGGCTTCACGGCTCCCGATGATCCCATGTTCCTCGAAGGCGACTTCGATGGAAACGGATCGGTTGGCGACGGTGACCTGACCTTGCTGCTCAGCAACTGGGGCGGCGCTGTGCCCCCCGTCCCGGCTGGTTGGGACGGGGCTCAGCCGACGGCGCCTGGCGTTGGTGACGATGAGCTCACCGCGTTGCTTGGCACCTGGGGTGCTTCTCAGAGCGGTGTCGCCGTTCCCGAGCCGGCCAGCGTCCTGGTTTGCCTCGGCCTGCTAGGCTCGGCAACGCTGCTTCGTTCACGGCGTCGCGCCTAAGCTGGCAGCCGATTAGTTTTCGTACGAACCGGGGCCGTGTGATCATCACACGGCCCCGGTTTTTTATGGCAGGGGCACACGGCTTAGGACGGCGCGACGGTTTCTATTTGCGTTGGGCGACCCCGCGTGGGCGACCTGAGTTGGCTTTCCTTGTCGGTTGCGTTGGATCACCATCGCCGAAGGCTTCGTGCTGAAGCCGCTCCGTTCAGTCTACGCATAATCCCCGCCTGCTTCGCTGTGGCGTCAGGCCGTTGAGTCTGGCGAACCGGTCGTTAAGTCTCGCGAACTGGCTAGGCGTGGCGCCGTTCGGACACATCGGGCTTTAACGGCCTGTCGAATGGGGCAGCGAACTGCCGAGCCCCAGTGACCCACGGAGGCGGCCGGTGGGGGCGCCTCCATATTGCTCGCGATTCCGGCGTCGCAGCTAGGCAAACTGGGTCGGCTGCTGTCAGTCCTCGACAATCTCGCGAGCCCAAAGAAAAACGCCGAAACCCGTAAAAAGAAGGGACTTCGGCGTCTTCAGCAAGTGAGAGTCCATCGCCGTCCGAAGGCGGCAAAAGTGGAGGCGGCGGGAATCGAACCCGCGTCCCGCGATCGCTCCACGCAAGCTTCTACGTGTGTAGTCAGGCGATTTGGTTTCGTACGACGGGCGCCCTTCCTGACACGGCTACCGACGGACTATCCGAGTACTTCAGTTAGCAGCGGGCGTGCCCGGAGGGTTGACCCGCAAGCGATCCGGAGGGGGTTATACGTTCCGTCTGCAGGCTCCGGCGGCCCACAGGGGTACGTGACTGGGAGTCCTAGTTAATTAAAACTAGGCAGCCAAAGCGTAGTTACCTTCGGCAATTGAAGGTTGTAATCGGCTTTTTACGTGGGCCACCGATCAACCACGACACGCCACTTACGCTTCGACAACCCGGTCGAACCCAGTTCGCCCCCAGGGAGTAGAAGCCGCTTGGCGGCCTGAGCCGTCAAGCTCACATCTTAATCGGCGACGGACGCCGAGAGAAGCCAGCCCAAATCGAGCGGCTAAGTCGTCTACGCGGTCAGGCGGCGGCCGGTTCGGTCGGCTTGCGCCGGAAGACGAGGGCTAGGAGAACCACGGCGCCCGCACCCACGAATCCCCAGAAGGGCGCCTTGCTCTGAATGCTGATCGCGGCGCCGACGGTCGCCAGCACCACCGCGAGTCCGAGCAAGGCGTTGACCAGCAGCCGCGTCATGCCGGTCGGCATGGCGTCGCCCAGCAGCCGGCGGTTGTTCATCAGCATCAGGAAGGTCACGTAGGCGATCGGCAAGAGGATGAAGCCAATCACGCTGGTCGGGATCGCGAGGGCGACCTTCGACTCGCCTTGCCAAAGGATCGGCGCCAGGACGCCAACGGCGAGCGGGATAAGCGTGCCTACAAAGTGGACGAGCCCACGCCGGGGGGCGCCGAACACCTCCGAGAAGACGTAGCCGTTGATCAGCATCAGCACGACGATCGTCGATAGCGCCATCGCGAGCACGCCGCCACCGAAGATGTACTGGGCGAAGCCTTTGCCCGTGAGGGGCGCCAGGGCGTTGGCCAAATCGAAGGCGTCGCGTTTCACGAGCATGGCGGCGAGCTGGCGATCGCCGTCGGTCAGTTCGGCCCGTTTGGACGCGAGTTCTTCGGCCGACCATCCAGAGGCTTCGCCGGGGTACTCGGCGGCAAGACGTTGATCGAGCAGGCTGGCGTACTGGCCGGAGGGCTCGCCTTCGAGCATCGCGGCGTCGTACTCGCCGTGGAAGCGAGCCGCCGAGGCGATGACAACGCACGCCGTGGCGATCAGGAACGGCACGAAGAGGCCGGTCGCGAGGTCGAAGATCGAGAGGCCGCGGAAGCCGCGGTCCCAGCCCCGGTCGAGCAGCGAGTTGGGCAGCAGGAAGGTCATGTTGATGCCGACCGCAGTGGCGGCGGCGGTCAGCATCACGTCGCGCTGGTTGCCGAGGATCAGGCCGGACCAGAAGGAACGGCCCGTCTCGCTGGTCGCCGCTAGCGCCTCGTCGAAGGCGGCCGGCGGTTTGCTGAGGGCGTTCAGGTCGGGGATGAATCCCGAGAAGACGCGTCCCCAGTCGATGCCACCCTCGCTGCCGGTCAGCTTGATCACCACTCCGACGAACGACAGGACAATCAGCCCGACGAGCACTTTGAGAATGCCCTCGAAGATCGCTAACCCACGGCCACCCCGTTCGTACGAGATGATCGTTAGCAAGGCACAGACGGCGAGCCCCGTGATCGCAACCCACACGCCAGTCTCTCCCCCCAGGGAGCCCTCGGCGCTGTCGCCTAGAACACTTGGCAGGAGGTTCTGGCGGAGCGCCGCCATGCCGAGGGCGAACTGCGGGAGGCACCAGACGACGTTCGCCAGCAGCGTGGCGATCGCCCAGCCCCAGCCGAGCACCGGGTTCACCTCATCGACGACCAGTCGGAAGGGCCGACGGCCGGTCGAAAGGGTTACGTAAGCGATAGCGCAGAGCATGGCCACGCCGAGGAACATGGCGAGCGGTTGGAGCCACATCATGCCGTAGCCGCTCAGCACGCCCAGGTAGAGCCCGCCGGCGAGCGAGCCGCCCCCCAGCGTGATGGCGCTCTGCAGCCAACCCGGCCCCGAGAGCTTGAGGTAGGTCCCGAGCTTGGCTCCGCCGCCTTTGTCGGCGACAGCCTCAAGGGCGGCGCGGTCTCGTTCCAAGCGTGCGTTGGCTTCGGCCATTTGGCGATATCGCAAGAGGAGTTGGCCGGGGCGTCGTGCCCGGCTTGCAGGAAACTGATAACCTAGGGGGCCTAATTGATGTCGTCTACTCTCCCGAATACATCCTCATTCCGTTTTTTTGGACTGCCGTGAAGTTCGCGATCTGCAATGAGACCTTCGCCGATCTCACACTGGAGGCCGGATTCCGCCTCGCCGCGGAGATCGGCTACAAGGGGATCGAGCTGGCCCCCTTCATGCTCGGTGACCCAGCGGCGCCCGGAGGGCGTGAGCTCGCCGATGTCCGCGAGCTGTCAGCAGACGACCGCCACCGGATTCGTGGCTGGGCCGAAGGGGCCGGCCTCGAGGTGATCGGGCTGCATTGGATCCTCGCGAAGACGAGCGGTTTCCATCTGACGACGCCCGACCCGGAGGTGCAGCGCGTGACGAGCGACTACTTCACGGCGCTCGTCGATTGTTGCGCCGAGGTGGGCGGCAAGGTGCTGGTGCTCGGCTCTCCCCAGCAGCGGAACCTGCTGCCGGGCGTGACGCTCGAGGAGGCGACCGACCACGCCGTGAGCGTCCTGAAGCCGGCGGTCCGGCGTTGCGAGGAGCGACGGGTGACGCTCGCGCTCGAGCCGCTCGGCCCCGCCGAGGGGGACTTCCTAAACACGGCCGCCGAGGGAATGGCCCTCATGGAGCGGATCGACTCGCCGGCGTGCCGGCTGCACCTCGACATCAAGGCGATGGCGAGCGAAGCGGAGCCGATCGTCGAGGTCGTCCGCGCAAACGCTGCTCACACGGCCCACTTCCATGCTAACGATCCGAACCTGCTGGGCCCCGGCATGGGCGAGGTCGATTTTCCGCCGATCCTGAAGGCGCTCAAGGAGACCGGCTACGACGGCTGGGTCTCGGTCGAGGTCTTCCGCTACGAACCGACCGGCGAGGCGGTGGCACGGACGAGCTTTGCGAACCTCGTCGCCGCGGACACGTAGGCTAAACGGTCCACAGCCCGAGGGCGGGGTTGCGGATGAAGAAGAAGGGCTTGCCGTCGGCGCCCTCTTGCCAGCCGTTGGGCGTGGCGTCGGTTACGCCGAGTCGCGTGGCGGTCTGGTCATGGTCCGCCCACCCGTAGCCGACGCCGGTCACTTCCTCTTTCGAGAGCCCCTTGCCGGTCGCGTAGGTCACGCGGAACCGCCCCTCGGACGAGCCGTGGATCAGGTGCGCGGCAGCGGAGAGGTTTGCGGCGAGGTCGGGGTCGCTCTTCAGGGCGTCGAGCGTCGCCGGCGTGCCGCGGTAGCCGTGCTTGCGGATGAGGCGGTCGATCTCCTTATCCTCGCCGAAGGTGTCAACGTTCGGCGCGAGGATGATCAGCTCGCCCCCATCAGCCATCGCCTTGCGTGTCCGATAGACCGCCTTGTTACCGAGCCAGGTGCTGGTGAACTCGCGCGGGTCGAGCCAGACAACGGCGCGATCGATCGGTTTATCGACCTTCGTGAGGTTCTTCTCCGCGGAGATCGTCGCCGCCCAGCGGAAACAGTCCTTTCCCGCCCCCGCACCCGCCGCGGCGAGTTGCGGCCCCTCGGCGGTGTCTTCCACGACGGTGAGCACGAAGCGCAGGTCGGTCTTCGGGCGGACGTAGTCGTAGAAGCCCTGGTCCATCAGCCGGCGGACCGGCGTGTCGGCCACGCCGAGCACCTTTTCGATTCCGCACACGGCGCCGAGGAAGTGCGACTGGTGCAGCATGCCGCCGCCGCCGCAGCCAATGCAGACGTTCTTCGAGTGGTTGGCGAAGCCGATCACCTCGTGCGGCACGACCTGGCCGATCGAGAGCGTCAGGTCGTAGTCGCCCGACACGAGCCGCTTGTTGACGGCCACCTCGACCGGGTCGGTCATACGGCCCTCGGACAGTTCGGAGAGCCGTTCCCCCGGGATTGTGCCCAGCGGCTCGAGGTCGTTGCGCCAGTCGTGGGCGATGAAGCGATCCAGCGAGATCGTCTCGCCGAACATCATGCGGAGCTGCTCGGGCTTCATCGCGTGGTGGGTGCCGAGTGCGGGGAGCACGTCGATCTTCACCCGTTCGCTCAGCAGCCGCCACAGCGAAGCGGTGATCTTGCCCGCTTGCGAGTACAGCCGCGTGTGGTCAGGCGGGAGGATGAGCAGGCGTTCGACGCCCGGCTTCAAGACCCACTGATCGGCGATCCGTTCGATGATGTCGTCGAGGTCGCAATCGGAGAGCCCCCCTGCCCCGCCCTCTTCGGCGAGCAGGTACGGCTGGTCGGCGGGGTCGATCGTGCTCATAGCTTCAACAACCTCTTCACGTTGCCACGCAGCAGGCGGTCGACGTCGCGCTCGATGGCGTCGGCGGTGATCGTCCTGCCGGTGGCGGCGATGGATTCGTACTGGTCGGCGAGCGCCGCGGCGATCAGCGCCCGCGAGTGCTCCCACTTGTAAATCAGCTGCTCCAGGATGCGGCAGTCGGAGTGCTGCGGGATGAAGGTTGGCCCGAGGAGCTCAAGCCGCATTCGCGTGATCTCATCGATCAGCGATGGGTTGTTGAGGAACCACCAGCAACCGAAGGGCGTGAGGTTGGCGAACTTGCGGGCCGTCACGATCAGGTGGTGCTGGTCCTCGCGTGACAGCATCGTGATCAGGAAGTTGATATCGGGGAAGTCACGGCAGAGATAGGCGACCGAGCGGACATCGGCCAGGCCCATCGTGTCGCCCGCCATCCGCACGGCCGGGTTGATCTGCCGCGTGACGCCGATCATCAGCGCGAGTGGCAGGCCGTGCTCGGCGCAGGCGGGCAGGATCGCCTCGGTGAGCATCCGCGAGCCGGCGTCGCCTTCGTTGGGGTAACGCCAGTCGGGAGGGAGACTCATAGCGCAGTAGGCGGGCCGCATCCGCTCGACCCATTCGTTGAGGCAGCGTTTGACCTCATCGACACAGGCGGCCGTTGGCGTGTCTTGCACCTCGTGCCCCCAAGAACGCAGGTGCTCCGCCGCGAGCGGCCAATCGACGACCAACTGGTCGAAGCGGAGCACCGCCGGGAAGCGGGAGTCGTGGGCGATGTTCGGGGTCTCGAACCAGCGGCGGCGTTCGCCCTCGTCGAACAGGTCGTTGGTCATCGTGACCTTCTCGACCCCCGCCAGCCCGAGCACGCGATCGATCTGCTCCTCGGGCGTCTGCTCCGCGAACCACTTGCGGTAGCCGGTGAGGTCCGCGGCGTTCGGGTCGAGCCCGAGCTTCGTCAGCGTGGTGAGCACGCCCCGACACGCCTCGGAGAGGGGCGTCGCCTCGACGAAGAGCTTGCGCCAGATCAGGTCGGCCTGCTCGCTCTGTGACAGCTCGAAGAAACGGTTGGCGGTGAGCCCTTCAGGCGCCGCTTCCCGCAGAACCTCGGCGATGAGGTAGTGGTACGTGAGGAGATCATCGATCCCCCACAGCATCAGCCCCTCCGGGTCGGGCGTCACGCCCCGCCCGAATCGCGACCCGAAAGCGGGCGGGAACAGGTGCGTGTGCAGGTCCCACACCGGCGCGGTGAGGACGGCTTGCTCAACGGTCTGGCGGATCGCGGCGTCGTTCATCTTCATGGGAGGTGCGTAGAGGCTCCGGGCCAACTGCAAGCGTATCCGCGGGGCGGTCCGAGAGGTACCGTCCTTGCCATGGCTCGCTGGCAAGGAAGTACAGTTTCGGCTCCCAGGCCCACCCGAGCTACCGCTGGAAGGGGATGCCGATACCAGAAACCCGATCATCTCTTGCGGAAGGGGAACTCCCCGCGCAGGCTGACGCTATGGAAGACCAGGAGGGCCCCTCGTCGAGCGAACCGCTGCACTCGGTGGCGGTGATCCTGCCCGCGCTCAACGAGGAGGAAAGTATCCGCCGCGTGCTCGAAGCCTTGCCGCCGGTTGGGCGCGTGATCGTGGTCGATAACGGTTCCACCGACGCGACCGCACAGATTGCTGCCGACGCGGGCGCGGAGGTCGTGGCGGAGCCGCGTCGCGGCTACGGCAGCGCCTGCCTCGCGGGGATGGCGGAGATCGAGCGTGGGGAGGCGAAGCCGGCGGTCGTCGTGTTCCTCGACGCCGATGCGAGCGACGACCCCGGGTTGCTGCCTCTGCTCGTCGAGCCGATCCTGGCGGGCGAAGCCGACTTCGTCCTCGGCTCGCGGATGCGCGGTGAACGCGAACCGGGCGCCATGCCCCCGGTCGCCGCCTTCGGTAACCACTTCGCCAGTTGGCTGATGCGCACTTTTTGGAAAGCGTCCTACACGGACTTGGGCCCCTTCCGGGCGATCCGCTACGAGAGTTTGATTGCCCTCGGCATGATCGATCGCGACTACGGTTGGACGATCGAAATGCAGATGAAAGCGCTCCGACACGGCCTACGCGTTCGCGAGATCCCGGTCCCGTACAGGCGGCGGATCGGTCGGAGCAAGATCAGCGGGACGGTGCGTGGTTCGCTCGCCGCCGGGACCAAGATCCTGCTGACGCTGGCACGGTACGGTTGGTCGCGATGAAGCCAACAAGCGTCCCTGCCGGTCTGTGGCTCGCCTTCGCGGGGAGTGCGGCGGTCTACTCGTTGTTGCTCGCGATGGGGCCGCGCTACGACTTGCCCGTGCCGGTGGCCGAGCGCCCCTTATTGACCGTGCTCGGACTCTACTTCCTAGCCTACGCGATCTACTTTGTCGCTTTACCGCTCGCGATCCGGGCGCCCCGGGGTGTCGCGGGTTGGGTGATCGGGACCTCGTTGATCTTCCGGCTGCTGTTGGCGCCAACGCCGCCTTACCAGGAGATCGACATCTACCGCTACCTGTGGGACGGCGCCGTCGTCGCGGAGGGGGAGAATCCTTACGCCTATACACCGGAGCGAATCGTCGCGGCCTTGAATGAGTCGCAAACCAAAGGTGGAGACAGCAGCCTGGAGCGACTGGTCGTCGTGGCGCAAGAGGAGCCCGCGCTCGGCGAGATTGCTCGCACGATCCACTACGGCGAACTGACCTCGCCCTACCCCCCGGTGAGCCAAGGGGTGTTCGCCGCCGCAGCAATGACGTCGCCTCGTGCCTGGGACGCCCGCTGGCGGCTCGTCTGGTTGAAAGCGTGGCTAACGCTGTTCGACGTAGCGACGTTGCTCGCCGTCATCGACCTGCTAAGGACCTGCCGCCTCCCGGCCGGGTGGGCGCTCGCCTACGGCTGGTGTCCTTTGGTGTTGAAGGAGATCGCAGGCAGCGGGCACCTCGATTCGATCGCCATCGGACTAACAGCGCTCGCCCTTGCCTTGGCGGCCCGGGCGTTGCGTGAGCCGGAGCGGTGGGGGATCGCTATCTCGTCGACCACTCTGTTGGCGTTCGGGGTTGGTGCGAAGCTCTACCCGGTCGTGCTGGCCCCCCTCTTGGCGTTCGCCTTCCTGCGTCGGGGCGGCTGGCGTGTCGCGCTGTGGGGCACGGTGGTGTTCGTCGCCGTGACGGCGTTGACGCTCGCGCCGATGCTGATTGCCCCGCCGGGGCCGGTGGCGATGCAGGACTCCGACGCCGAGTCGATCCCACCGCCGCCAGACGCGGAAGAGGCGAGCCCGTCGGGGCTGAACGCGTTCCTCACGCAGTGGGAGATGAACGACCTGCTCTTTATGCTGGTCTACGAGAACGTCCGCTGGCGCCCCGACGACACGCCGCATGCGACAACCCCGTGGTTCGACGTCACTCCCGCGGTGTGGTCGGAACGATACCAAGGACGCGACGATCAAGCCTTCGCCCTGACCCGCGCGGTTACCGGGGCTCTATTCGCTCTCGTGGCGATCGTCCTAGCGTGGCGTGCCGCTTCACGCCTCGATGGCTCGACGAAGAGCCTCCGCACCTGGCTCCGCGCCGCCTTCCTAACACTGGCCTGGTTCTGGTTGCTAGCGCCAACACAGAACCCTTGGTACTGGTGCTGGGCGGCGCCCCTGTTGCCCTGGGCGGGGTCGCGAGCTTGGCTGGCCATGGGGGCCTTCGCCCTGCTGTATTACCTACGTTTCTGGCTGCAGACGCACCTCCCGCATCCCGGTGTGATGGGGACCCCTTACAATGGCGAGTACTTTTTCTACTACGTGCTCCCCTGGTTGGAGTACGGACCGATCTTCGCTTGGCTTGGTTATGAGCAACTCATTAGCTGTAGAAGGATGCCTCCCGAATGTGTGGGCAGACGCACTGACTCGGCATGACCGGCCCTCTACGATTCGTCAGAATAGGTGGACGGCACACTCCCTCTTACATGCCTGTAAACGACCATGCCCCGTGTAAACGTTGCGCTCTCTCTGCTCGCTTGCCTCGCCTTCGGAGGGCAGGCGCCTGCTCAGTCTGGTTCGAGCACGGCGCCTCGACGGGTCGACTCGGGATCGGGATCGGCTGCCTCGGCGACGCCGCCGGGGAGCGGAACGGTGATGGCCGCGAGCAAGGTTGGCCTCGACGGCTACTGCCCCGTCTGCCAGGTCAACATGAAGCAATGGATGGCGGGGTCGTCCCAGCACCAAGCGGCGTACGATGGCGTCATCTACCGCTTCCCTGGCGCCGAGCAGAAGGCGATGTTCCAGGCCGATCCGGCCAAGTACGCCCCGGCGCTTGCCGGGGACGACGTGGTCGCCTACGCCCGCACCGGAAGACGCACGCCCGGCAAGACGGCCTACGGAGCCCGCTACCTGGACCGGCTGTACTTCTTCGGCACCGAAGCGAACAAAGAAGCGTTCCGCGCGAACCCGGCTCAATTCGCCAACGCCGACTTGGCTCTCGGCGGAGAGTGCGCCGTCTGTCGAGTCGATATGAATGCCAGCATGGCGGGCGCTGCGCAGTTCACGACTTTGCACAACGGACTGCGGTACCAGTTTGCCGGAGCTCAGCAGAAGCAGCTGTTTGATAGCAACCCGAGGCGGTACGCCGTCACGCCCCTGACGGCTTCGCCCGTCGGGTCGGGCAGAGTGCCCGCCGGGTCGGGAAGCGGATCGGGCGGCCGCTGAGCGGCTAACACGGCAGCGCCATCAGGCGCTACGGAGCGCCGCCTCGACGCGGCGGATCGTCTCGCCCAGTTCGCCGGCGACCAAGCGGGTCGGCTCGTCCGAGGCGAGCAGCGTTTCGACTCGGCGGTGGGCGGCGATCACCGTGCTGTGGCTCCTGCGACCGAAGAACTCGCCGATCTCGCTCCAGGGGTTGCCCGTCAGCTTTCGGGCGAGGAACATCGCGAGCATTCGCGGCTCGGTGACCGACTTGGTCCGTTTGTCCGAGCGCAGGGTCTTGGAGTCGACGCCAAACACGCCGCACACCGCCCGCTGGATGTCACTCATCCTCACGGGCGGAGTGGAGAGCCGGTTGGTTTCGTCTGCCACTTTCGTGGCGAGGCGTTGGTCGAGCGGGGTGTCGAAGGTCTCGTGCAGGAGGGCCATCCGGTTGATCGCACCGGAGATCTCGCGTCCCCCGCCGATGAGCCGGCAGGCGAGGGCGCGGGCGGCCTCTTTGCTCAGTTGCAGGTCGATGCGCTCCGCGGCGTCGAGGGCCAGTTGCTGACGCATCTCGACATTGGGCATCGCGACTTCGACCGAGAGCCCACCGGCCAAACGCGAGCTGATCTCGGGGCCGAGCTCACGGAGTTCGTTCGGGCCACGATCGGCGGTCAGCACAATCTGAGCTCCCGCTTCGATTAGGGAGTCGATCGTCTGGCGAAGCTCCTCGAGGGTTCGCGCTTTCCCGAGCAGCAGCTGAACATCGTCGATCTGAAGCAGATCGACCCCCTGATACTTCTGCCGGAAGCTGGGGAACCCGCCCCCACGCGCCGCTTCGACGAAGCCCCGCAGGAACTGCTCTGCGGTGATGGCCAGGACCCGCTTCTTACGAGCGCGGTAGCCGTCGGCCACGCCCTTAAGCAGCTGAGTCTTACCCACACCGGAGGGACCCCACAGCAGCACCGGCGAGGGCCCCGGTTCACCGCGCACGAGGCGTTGGCAGAGGCGGGTAGCTGCGGCGTTGCTTTCGCCAACCACCCAGCCCCGCATCGGTCGCAGCCGAGTTGCCGACAAAGGAGGGGCCGTTGGTACGGACGAGACCGTTTGAGCAGAAGGGGCAGTCTGCGGGCGAGCGGATGCCGATGCGGCGTGTGCCTGCTTTGGCCGGGCGGGGCGGCTAGCGGGCTTCGCCGGTGAGTTTGAACCGCCGGCCTTCACGCGGAAGTCGATCCGATCGGCGGCGGCGCCCGATTCGGCGGCGGCGGCGAGCAGATCGGCCTGGAACTGCTTGCGGATCAGGCCTTGCTCGAAAGTCGAGCCGGTGGTGACCGCCACTTGGGGGGCGTCGTCGGCGGGACCCGGACTGATGGCGATGGAAACGGCCCCTTCGAACCAAGTCGCGTAGCGTTGAGCGCCGATCCGACGGCGGAGCGCCTCGCAGAACGCGCCGCTTGACCGTGACTCTTCTCGACGCCCGATATCCACACGACCTTCCATGAAAAAGCCTTCCGTGCCCTCGTCCTGAAGCCCCGGTCGGCCGTGAGGCCGCATCCCGAGGCGAGAATCCACACCCGTGGGGTGACGCGTCACGCCCTTCTCGGTCGTCGGCCTGCCGTCTTGGCGAGGCCCGAAACGCCGTAGCAAGAGTCGTGGTTGAAAGCCCTCGCCAACCGTGCGCCCTTGGCGTCGATGGCTCGGCTCTCCCATCACCCGAGGGGCCGATTCTAAGAGTGCTGGCGTTGCTGTCAAACGCTGCGGCGACGACTGGGGAAAACCCGCGCGAGATCGCTTTCTTAACGCCCTCTTAACCGGACGAAACCCTCGATTAGGGCTTTGTCGACAGTGGCGCGCAGCCGAACGTCCGTCGGTGCAAAAGGCGTCACGCGCATCGCGGATTCGCGCCGCCGCGGGCGCGAACGTAGACGAATCGCCTCGCCCAGGCCGCCATGCCAGCTTTCAAGTAGAGCCGACGTGCGGGCTCGTTCTGGCGATCCACGGCCACCATGAGGTGATCCGCCCCCATCTGAATCGCAGCGCACAGCGCCTGATCGATAAGCCGCCTACCCAGCCCCCTCCCCCGGGCGGCGGGGGTGACGCCCATATACACCAGCTCCGCCTGTGCCGAATCGGGGTGATCCGCCATCAGGAGGACGCCGAGATCGACCCCGTCCTCGACCGCGAAGAACCAGTGCCCCGGATCGTGGCGTCCCGTGGCCCGGTAGCCCGCCAGGACGTCTTCCAGATTGCGGATGCCATCGAGCCCTGGGCAGTCGAGGCTGTCGACATAGGTCGTTTTCAGCAGGCGTTTCAGCCGTTCGTGCTGAGGTGGCTCGTACGGTTCGAAGACGAGGGCGGCGTTCATATTCGGCCGCTCTTCCGGCAGGCTGTGTGGCGCCGCACGGCCCAAATACTCCAATTCGGCGATGCGAAAGAACCCGTTCGCCTCGAGCGCAGCGTAACGTGGATCGGACGGGCTCTCGAACAACGCCTGGGCCATCCCGACGTGAGCCGCGTCGCAAGCTTGGGTGGCTGCGGCGACTAAGGAGGACTCGACGCCCTCCGCGTCGGCCGGCCGTTTAGACGACCACTCGGGGGCCCACAGGGCGGCGGCTCGGCCCGGTGCGGGCTGTGCCCAGGTAGCCGCCTGGATTCGACCACCCTGCTCGGCGACAAGCAGCGCATCCAATGGCCCCAGCCGCTGCGGCTCCGCTGCTCCGACCGCGTCGAGCAACGGCCCCCGTGCCTCGGGCGCGAGGGGACGCAGCACGAGTTCCAGCGACTGGCGGCGCTCCGACTCGTGGGCGACTCGGATCGTGGTGTTGGGAGAAGCCATGCTCGCAGCCTAGCCCGATTACCCGGGCCAGCGGAACCGGTCTCGGTACCCGTCGAGCGGCGCCAATGCGGGGGGCGGAGCCGCCTGCGGCGAACCGACCGATGGCAACGCTGGAGAGGGAGGGCCCCCTACGGCGTCGGACGAGGCCTTTGCAGCCGAAGACGCGGCGGCTTGATCGGCGGGATTCGCGTCTGGCACGACCGAGCGCGCTGGGAAGATCGGGTCTGCCTCACCCGCGCCGCCCGGCTTCGAGGCGACCTCAGCCGCCGCCCCGCCCGGCGCCTCGAACTTGGCTTGATAGGGGGTCACGACATAAGGGCTCCCGGGCCGGGTGACCTCCAGGTCCACCGAGAAGCTGTCGTGAGGCGAGGTGTTCCACAGCACGCCGCGCGGCCGCGTCCGGAGTTCGCCCCGCAGCTTATTTTCTTGCACGGCTTGGAAGAGCTGGTCGCCGGCGATGTGCCCCGTGCGGGGCGCCATGGCGAACCGACGGGTCGCTAGGCTCACAACCAGTGAGGTGTCTGCCGTTCGGCCAGACAACCGCATCCGTTGCAGTACGCCGGCGTGGTCGAAGTAGTAGGTGAGCGAGCCGGCGAGGTCGGTCATGCCGCTGCCGGTGACCAACGGCACGCGGACTCCGAAGAGCGTTGGATCGGCGAGGCCGGTCGACTTGCGGGCCCACTGGCTGTAAACCCAGTTCTTGGTGACGTTCCAATCGAGCGCTTGCTCTAACGGCATGCCGATCGGGCCCTCGATCGCCGCCGCCCCTCGGTAGATCTCGGCGCCGGGCCCTTGCGGGCCGCTCAGGTCGGGGGGGCTCAACGGGTCGAAGGCCGACGAGGGCTGGCCGGGCGCAACGGCGGCGGGGGGCGTTTGCCCGCCCCACGGGTTGCTCCAGTCGTCGGGGGCTTGCGTTGCCAGGTAGGGACCGCCAACCGCGGCGCCCATCAGGCCGGCCAAAGCGACGGGGCGGGTGTTCATCGCAAGCTCCTCATCCGACAGACAATAAATGGGCCTCATCGGATGAGATCGACCTGAATTAGCAACCAAGGCCCGCCGAAACAGGCGCCCCGCTCCGATGCTGCTAGCTGCTGAACTCGACCCAACCCTCACGACCCGGCGATGACTCCCGACGCGCTCCGCTGGCTGCTGACCGACGAAGCTAACGACGCACTCGCGTCGGTTGCCGGTGAGGCGGCGACGCCCGCTCTGGTGGCCGCGCTTCGCACGCGTCTGGGGGGCGAAGCGACCCACGCCGCGGCCGTTTTGGAGCTTGCCGAGCTGCGGAGCCGCGGTGTCGCGAAGTTTGCGCAGGCCCAGCGAATGTTCTTCACCCGCAAGGGGTACGAGCAGGCGACTGACGAGCACCTCGCCCGGTACAAGGCGGAGCGGTTCCGCGGCGCCGGAGTGGTCGTCGATGCTTGCTGCGGCGTGGGGGGCGACTTGATCGGGCTTGCCCGGGTGGCGGGGCGTTGCCTTGGGGTTGATGCGGACCCGGTGGTCGCCGCTTTCGCCCAACGCAACGCCGCCGTGCACGGGCACGAACTCGAGATAGCTCCCCAAGAACTGGACGCGACGAATCTTCCCGACGGCGACGCTTGGCACGCCGACCCCGATCGCCGCCCCGCCGGCCGGCGCACGAGTCAGCCCGATCGGCACGACCCCTCGCTCGGTGTGCTCGACGCTTGGCGCGAGCGAACGCCCGCGGCCGCCGTGAAGCTCGCCCCCGCCGCCCGCTTGCCGGAGGCATGGTGCGAGTCGGTCGAGCGAGAGTGGATCAGCCGAGGCGGTGAATGCCGGCAGTTGATCGCTTGGTGCGGCCCGCTCGCCGGGCAAGCGGGCGCGTGTGTCGCGACGCGACTCGACGCGGACGGCTTAGCGTCCACGTTCGTAGGCGAGCCGGACGCCCCGCTCGTCGCGGCGGAGCGCTTGGGGGATTGGCTCCACGAGCCCGACCCGGCGGTGCTCGCCGCCGGCCTGACCGGGGCCCTCGCCAGTCACCACGGCCTGCACGCGGCCACTTCCCCCCTGCCCTACCTCACGAGCGACGCCCCGGTCGAAGACCCGCTGGTTGCTTCTTTCCGGGTGATCGGAATCATGCCGCTCGATCGCAAGCGGCTCGCCGGTTGGCTTCGAGAGCGGAGTGTGGGCCGCTTGGAGATCAAGTGCCGTGGGGTCGATCTCCGGCCCGAAGCGTTGCGGAGGGAGCTCAAGCCGAAGGGGAGCGAGGGGGCAACCTTGCTGGTCTTCCCTAACCAAGCGGGCAAGCTGCAAGCCGTCATTGCCGAGCGCCGCGAAGCGTTGGGCAAGCAACCCCGACCTAGCTAGGTCGGGGCTAGGCGTCACAATGGGGGGCTCCCCCTTACGAAGAGGCCTACCGTGAAGCTCGCTTTCAGTTCCAACGCCTACCTCGCCTACCCGGTCGAGGAGACCCTGCGCCGCATTGCGGCAGCGGGGTACTCGGGGGTCGAGCTGCTGGCCGACGTCCCACACGCGTGGCCCGCCGGGCTGCTCGACGTGCAGAAGGACGCGATCCTCGCGGCGCTCGAAGCGACCGGCCTAACGATCTCGAACATCAACGCCTTCATGATGAACGCGGTCGCCGACCCGCGGCAGCCGTACTGGCACCCGAGCTGGACCGACCCCGACCCGCACTACCGCACGATCCGCCGCGAGCACACGAAGCGGTCGCTCGAACTGGCCGCTTACCTCGGCGCGCCGCACATCAGCACGGAGCCGGGCGGACCCGCGTTCGAGGGGCAGTCGCGTGCGGAGGCGTTCCGGCTGTTCCGGGAGGAACTGCTCCCCTGTGTTGAGGTGGCGGAATCCCTGGGGGTTGGCCTTCTAATCGAACCCGAGCCCGAACTGCTGATCGAGCGGTTCGACGAGTACCTCGCGTTCGTGGAAGGGCTCGACTCGGCGCGAGTTGGCCTTAACTTCGACGTTGGGCACGCCTACTGCGTGAACGAGGACCCGCAGGACTGGGTCGAACGGATGGCGCCGCACACGGTGCATTACCACCTCGAGGACATCGCGGCGACGCGCGTCCACCAGCACCTGATCCCGGGCCACGGCGCGATCGACCTGGCCGCTACCCTCAAGGCGATCACCGCCACGGGCTACGACGGCTGGCTCACCGTCGAGTTGTACCCGTACGGCGACAGCCCCGACGCCGCCGCCTCCGAGGCGCTCGCGCACCTCCAGCCGCTGCTGGCCGATGTTTGAAAAGGCCCTGGCGTACGCGCGGCTTCTGCGGCTCTCCAACGGGCCGACGGCGCTCGCTGACGTGTGGATGGGCTACGCGGTCGTGAGTGGTTCGCTGGCGCCAAGTTGGCCTTTGCTGCTAGCGAGCCTCGCTTCGCTTGCCCTCTATCATGGCGGGATGGCGTTGAACGACGCCAACGATGCGGAGAAGGACACCGCGGAGAACCGAGGGCGGCCGATTGCTGAGGGGCTGATCACGCCAAGCGTGGCGACATGGGTCGCGCGGAGCCTCTTGTTCTCGGGACTCGGCCTTGGGATTGCAGCCAGCGCCTCTGCGGGGTCGTTCTCGGGTCAGAACGTAACGTTGCTACTCGCGATAGCGATCGTTCTATACAACTCACGCTTGAAATCAACGCTAGCCGGCCCGCCGCTTATGGGGGCGTGTCGAGGCTTGAACATCATGCTCGGAATGGCGGTTGCGGGGGGAACGACCATCGGAACTGCCGGGGACGGCGTCCCGGTCGGTCAGTTTCTCTATATCACCGGCGTCACCCTCTACGCGCGTGACGAGGCCGGGACGCCGAAGCGATCGCTGCTCGCTGCGGGCGCCGCCATGGCGCTCGTTGGGATTGCCTGGCTCGCGACTTGCTCGTCCCTGTCAGACGCGGTGAGTGCCAAGCCCATCGCAACAATCGGTTTCTGGATCGCGGTCGCCCTCATGGCGACCCGCGGCATGGCCGCCGCCATCCTCCAGCCCACCCCCCGCAACCTCGGCCGCGGTGTGGGGATCGCCATTCAGGGGCTGGTGATCCTCGACGCCACGCTCGCCGCCCTCTACGCCGGCCCGATGGCGGGGCTCGCGATTCTCGCGCTGCTGCCGGTTACGATGTTGCTAGCCAGATGGATCCCGCAAACCTAGATGCGGTTTCCCCGTACCCTACTGACCTCTGGCCACCGACCACCGGCGACTCGCGCATGCTGCTCGGCTACAACACCAACGGCTTCGCCCACCACGACCCCGCCGAGGCGATGGAGGTGCTGGCGAAGATCGGCTACCGGGCGGTTGGGCTCACGATCGACCACGGCGTGCTCAACCCGCGCGACGCCCGGCTCGGCGACGAGGCGGGCAAACTCCGGCGGCTCGCGAAGAAGCTCGGCCTGACGCTCGTCGTTGAAACGGGCGCCCGGTACCTGCTGGACCCGTGGGAGAAGCACGAGCCGACGCTCGTGTCGGCTGACCCCGAGCGCCGCTCCTCGCGAGGCTTCTTCTACGAGCAGGCGATCGACACGGCCAAGGAGGTCGGGGCGGAGTGCGTCTCGCTCTGGTCGGGCGTCGTCCACGATGGCGCTGGCGCAGCGGAGGCTTGGGAGCGGCTCGTCGGCGGCATGATCCCGGTGCTCCGGCGGGCCGAGCAGTGCGGCGTGCGGGTCGCTTTCGAGCCGGAGCCCGGCATGCTGGTGGCAACCCTGGCCGACTGGCGCGAGCTGCGTGAAAGGCTGCTGGTCGCCGGCGCCCCGATCGACGCGCTGCGGCTCACGATCGACGTCGGCCACCTGCACTGCAACGGCGAGACGCCCCTCGACGAGCAGATCACCCGTCACGCCGATGACCTGGTGAACGTTCACCTTGAGGACATGCGCGAGGGCGTCCATGAGCACCTGATGTTCGGCGAGGGGGAGATCGACTTCCCGCCAGTCTTCGCGGCTTTTAAGGCGATCGGTTACACGGGCCCGGTCTGCGTCGAGCTCAGCCGGCACAGCCACGCCGCCCCGCAGGTAGCGCAGCGGGCGTTCGATTTCTTACAGCGGGTGGGGGAGGACGGCTGAGCGTCCGGGTGGTAGGAAGAGGGCAGAACGCTTTCCTCGATTCCCAACGCCACGCCCCGATGCCCGACCAAGTCGCCCTCGTTTCGATCCCCGGCCTCCGCGAACGCGACCTGGCGCATATGCCGCGTCTGCGCCGCCTTACCGAATCGGGCGACCGCGCCCCCCTCGTGCCGAGCACGCCGGCAGTGACCTGTCCGGTGCAGGTCAACATGACGACCGGCCTCCCCCCAGCCGAGCACGGCGTGGTTGCTAACGGTTTCTACTGGCGTGACGGCCGGGGCGAGCACGAGGGGGTCGAGATGTGGACCGCTTGGAACGACGCCGTCGAGCGACCGCAGATTTGGGATCGCCTGAAGGAGCACAACCCGGCGCTCCAGTCGGCCGTCTGGTTCCCGCTGTTGGCGAAGGGATGCGGGGCCGACTTCATCTGCACCCCCGCCCCGATCCACAACCCGGACGGGAGCGAGTCGCTCTGGTGCTACACGAAGCCCGAGCCGCTGTACGGCGAGCTTCGCGACGCGTTGGGGCACTTCCCCCTTCAGCACTTCTGGGGCCCGATGGCCAACATTGAGGGGAGCCGCTGGATTGTTTCGTCGCTGCTGCAGCTGCTCGAGCACGAGCGGCCGGCGTTTATGTATGTTTACCTGCCTCACCTCGACTACGCCGCGCAGAAACACGGTCCCGATTCGCCCGAGGCGGTGAAAGCGTGCGAGGAACTGGACTTCGAGATCGGCCGTTTCGCCGAGGGGGCCGAGCGTTCTCAAGATGCCGAACCTCTGTGGCTGTTCGCCTCGGAGTACGCGATTGCACCGGTTTCGCATGTGAGCTACCCGAACCGGCGGCTGCGCGACGCGGGCTTGTTGGCGGTGCGGACCGATGAAGAGGGACGCGAGCGGATCGACTTCGCCGCGAGCCGGGCGTGGTGCCTCGTGGACCATCAGCACGGGCACGTCTTTGTGCGAGACCGTGACCAGAGCGTCGTCGCGCAAGCGAAGGCCTTGTTCGAGGGCGTCGAGGGGATCGCCGAGGTCTGGGACGCCGAGGAACAAGCCAAGCAAGGGGTTGGTCATGAACGGAGCGGCGACCTGGTGCTGATCTCCGAGCCACACAGCTGGCAGGCGTACTACTGGTGGAACGACGACGCCCTCGCCCCGCGCTACGCACGCGGTGTCGATATCCACAACAAGCCGGGTTACGACCCTTGCGAGCAGTACTGGGACCCCGCCGCCGCAAAGGAGCACGGCGGGGGCGTGCCGCTCGACGCGACGCGCGTCAAAGGCTCGCACGGCGCCCCGGCCCGGACCGACGCCCAACGCGGGGTCGTGCTGTCCAGCCGCAAGGGGACGTTCATCGAGCAGCCGGCGGCCGACGTCGATCTCTGCGAAATCGTGCTACGGCAGTTCGGGGCGTGAACGGCGCCTAGCCGCTAAAGTAAACGTACGCGGCCGCGATTAACACGAGGACGATGCCTGACGTCACCACATCGGTCGCCCCCCAGCTCGCGCGGCTCTCCGCCTTGTGCTCCTCGGTCAGGGAACCGTACGTCAGACCGCTGATCTGTTCGTCGTCAGGGGCGCGTGTGGCGAGGCTCACGACAATCATCGCGGCGGCGCTGATCGCCGTAATCAGCAGGCTGAAGTACTGGAAGTAGATCTTGCTACAGATCCACAGGAACCCACCGGGGGCGTAGTCGAAGGTCTCCGGGGCGACCTTCGGTGCGGTATCGATTCCCAGGCGGAAGAGGCCGAGCGCGCAGCCGACCAACAGGGCCGCCAAGCAACCCGCCGCGTTGGCCCGCTTCCAGAAGATCCCGAGGAAGAACGCGACGAAGATCGGCGGCGCCAGGTAGCCCTGCACGCTTTGTAGGAAGTGATAGAGGCCGTCGGCGCCGCGGATGATCGGGATCCACAGCAGGCCGATCGCCACGGCGGCGAGCGTCGCCCAGCGGCCGATCTGCACGAGCCGCGTCTCCGACGCCTGCGGGAAACGCTTCTTATAAAGGTCGATCGTCACCAGCGTGCTGCACGCATTGAAGACCCCCGCCAGTGAGCTCATGAGCGCTGACAGCAGGCCCGCGACGACCAGGCCGCGGATGCCGACGGGCAGCACCGTCTGCACCATCAGCGGGAACGCGGACTGCGCCTTGTCGCGGACGACCTCGCCGTCGGTGTCGATCAGGGCGTTGAGTTGCTCGAACTGGCCCGTCTTCGCCAGGGCGAAGCAGATCATGCCGGGCACGATGAAGATGAAGACCGGCAGCAGCTTGAGGAAGGCGGCGAAGATCGTGCCACGGCGGGCCTCGGTCTCGTTCTCGGCGCCCAGCGCGCGTTGCACGATGTACTGGTCGGTGCACCAGTACCAGAGCCCGATGATCGGCGCGCAAAAGAGCATGCCGAACCAGGGGAAGTCCCCGTTGAAGTACCACGCCTGGCGGGTGAGCTCACCCGCCTCGTTGACCTCTTCAACGGGCGCCCATTCCATGGCGAGCCCCTCGGGAACGAGCGGCCTCCAGAGGTTGAACGCTTCGGGGCCGAGGGCTTCGCGCAGTTCACCCCAGCCCCCGAGGGCCTGTAGGCCGTAGTAGGTCACCAGCGCCGAGCCGAGCACGAGCACGATGGTTTGCAGCGTCTCGGTGTAGGCGACGGCGCGGAAGCCGCCGATCACGGTGTAAGCCCCGGTGAATACCAGCACCAGTAGCGATCCGCACCAAAAACCGTCGAGCGGCCCGAGCGAGACCTCCGGCAAAATAGCCTCGAAGACTTTTCCGCCGGCGTAGATGCCGACCGCGATCTTCGTGACCACATAGGCCACGAGTGAGATAACGCTCAGCGTGTACCGGGCGGCGGCTGAGTACCTCTTCTCGAGGAACTCGGGCATCGTGAACACGCGGCTGCGGGTGTAGAACGGCACGAGCACCCAGCCGAGCACCAAGAGGCACCAGGCGTGTAATTCGTAGTGGGCGTACGCCACGCCATCAGTCGCGCCACTGCCCGCCAGGCCGACGAGGTGCTCCGAACCGATGTTCGACGCGAAGATCGAGGCCCCGACAACAAACCAGCTCAGGCTGTGACCCGCCAGGAAGTAATCTTCCGAGGTGTCGTTCTTCTTACGGGCGACCCACAGTGAGAGACCGACCAAGAGGGCGAAGTAGCCGCCGATAACGGCCCAGTCGAGCGCTTCGAGAGTCTGCACGGTCGCCTGCCGAGATAGTTCTTGGAGAAGAAAGAAGAGGAAGGCGCAGGGCGTAAAGCCAAACGCGGCAGGAACTTAACCCGCACAATGCCCATCAACAAGTGGTGGCTAGCGTGCTTCAGCCGGCGTCGTCTTGCTCGGTCTCTTTCTTCTCGGCCGAGGCGACCTTCATGGGGGTCGTCTTCTGCTCGACGTCCACCAGGAACTTGCCGCACAAGAAGTTCCTCCCGATCAGCAGACGGTAATCCATGTGCTTGCGATCGTTCAGCGTTACGTGGACGCGACGCTCGAATCCAGCGTGCCGTAATGTCAGCCAGACCTTGTAGCGGCGTTCTTTCCCGTCGGAAGTCCTGACCCGCACCGTGTCGGCGATAACCGCCTCGACCCGCTTTCGCTTGCCCTCACGGTCAATCAGGTCGAAGGCGACCTTCTTGCCGATGTTTTTGAGCATCGATTTCTCGCCCTCTTCGACCTTCAGGTTCTCTGCGTGGATCGAGCAGGTCGTCGCGCCGGTGTCGATCCGGGATTGGTACTTGAGCCCAGAGAGGGTCTCCACCACCTCGGCGGTGGCTCCAATGACTCGCTTATCGCTGGCATTACTCGCCTCTTTCGGCGTGTCAGCCGAGCACGGGGAGCCGGCGAGCCCAGCAATGAGCAGCCCCATCAGCAAGGGCCGGACTGAGGTTGTGGAGGACGAATAGCACATGGCGAGCTAAGGGGGATAAATCCGCCTTGTTGGGCTGGGTAAAAAAGCCGTGATTGGGCAGAATAGCAGGCCGGGGAAGGGTCTAAAGCACATTTTCGAGCTATATTCTATCGATCCCTCGCTGCGGGGGTACGCCAACTTGCGTCCCCCCACGAACAGCCGAATCCGCCCTTCTTTATACCGCTTGCTGAGTCCCGCCGTGAGCAGTCGCTCGCTCAGTCAAATCGCCATCCTGGCACTCTTGCTGATCGGCGGGATCGGGCTTATCGCCCGGTACTCGGCGAGACAGTCGGAGCGGCTTGCGCTAGAGGACAGCCTCTGGCGGCTGACCTACAACGTTGAGTTCCAGGCCACGGCAGAGGACACCGTGGTCCGTTTTGCTCGTCCCGCTGATGGGGATCGAGTCCGGGTCGAGAGCATCGGATTCACGCATTCGAACTCACTGAAAGAGTCGCGGACGGTGCTCCGCCCCAGCGGGACACGCCTGCTGCAAGCCTCAACGAGCCAAACGGCTGATAAACTCTGGGCCCGTATCCAGTTCTTGATCCGTCTCCGCCCCTCGGGGGGCTGGGGGCGGCCCCCGATGACGAATCTCTCGGGAGACGCACGAGCGAGATACCTCCGCGAAGAGCGGACAGTCATTCCGATCCATAGCAGTGCCGTCCAGGAGAAGCTCCGAGCCGCCGAGGGGAAGGTCGGCCCCGATTCCAAGGCCGCCATTCTCCACTGGATTTTCGAGTACTGCTCCCACGAATTGCCGACGGAGGTTCCTGGCAAGAGCGCGAACGACACCGTGCTAGGGGCCCTCAAAGACGAAGTCACGACGCCGCTCGGAAAAGCCCGACTCATGGTCACTCTGTGCCGTGCGAGGGGGATTCCGGCTCGGTTGGTCACCGGCTTCGAGCTGAAGCAGCAGTCGAAAGTCGTGCCTCACACTTGGGTTGAAGTGTTCGAGGACTCGGACTCCCGCTGGTGGCCCTTTGATCCCCACAACGGCCATACGCGCCGCATGCCGGAGAGTTTTGTGCCGGTCCGGATTGATGGGGAACAGGTTGTGTGGACCCGCCAGTCGGCCCCGGCGGAGAATCTGAGATCCGATTACTCAATCGTTCGCGACAACGCCAAAGAGTCGATTCGCCATAACGAGAAGCAGAGCCCGTCGGTTGTCTTCGACCTGACCCGCTTGCCGATCGAGATGCACGAGGTACTCGCGCTACTCCTCTTGCTGCCTCTGGGCGCCCTGATTACGGCGTTTTTCCGTAACATTGTGGGGATCCCAACCTTCGGGACGTTCGCCCCCGCTCTGTTCGCGGTGAGCTTCATCTACGCCGACTGGGACTCGGGCCTCGTGATCCTGGCGGTGGTGCTCGCAGCCGGCTTGGCGGGGCGGGCCGTGGTGGGCCGGCTAAGACTGCTGATGGTGCCGCGTCTGAGCATCATCCTAACGACGATCATCCTGTGCGTCGTCTTTGGCGTCTCCGCCTTGGACTACATCAATTGGACCCCTAGCGCGAACGCTGTGCTGTTGCCGTTGGTGATCGTCACCATTCTGATCGAGCGGTTCTACGTGACCACCGAAGAAGACGGAGCCGGCTACGCCGCCCAGCTGGCGGCGGGGACCGTATGTGTCTCGGCGGTCTGCTATTTGGTGCTCGGCTGGGACGACGTCGGCAAGGCGATCCTCGTTTACCCCGAAGCCCACCTGATCACGATCGCCCTGTTCATCGCGATTGGCCGGTACGCCGGCTACCGGCTGATCGAGCTTTGGCGTTTCCGCGACCTCGTCAACAAGAACTGAGCCACCCCGCTATGGCCTGGATAGCTTGGCCCTCTGAACTGCGAGAGAGCGGGATCCTGGGGATCAACCGCAGGAACTTGAGCTACATCATGGAGTCGAACCCACGCTGCCACTACCCGCGCGTGGACAACAAGCTGCGGACCAAGGAAATCTGCGAGGAGCACGGCATCCCGGTCCCAGAGACTTACGGCGTTCTGTACTCAATTGGGGACGTGCGTGGTTTCCCTGAGATGGTTAAAGAGATCGACGACTTCGTCATTAAGCCCGCCTGTGGGGCCGCGGGCCGCGGTGTGATGGTCATTGCCGAGCACGTCGGCGATGTCTTCGTGACGCCCAGCGGGAACGGTTTACGTTGGAGTGAGGTACGATACCACCTCTCGACGGTGATATCCGGGCTGCATTCCCTCGGTGGTCGCCCGGACCACGCAATCATCGAGAAGCGAATCGTCACCCACCCCGCTCTCGATACGGTTTCGGTTGGCGGCACGCCTGACATCCGGGTCATTCTTTATCGCGGAGTGCCCGTGATGGCGATGCTGCGGTTGCCAACGCACGCTTCTGGGGGCCGGGCGAATCTGCATCAAGGCGCCATCGCCGCCGCCGTGGATCTCTCAACGGGCCGGACCTATGGAGGCGTATGCCAGAACCGGGTGCTGGACGAGCACCCCGACACGCGTCAGCCAATAGCCGGAATCGAGATGCCGGACTGGCAGCGACTGCTCGACTCGGCCATGCGTCTTGGAGACGCCCTTGAACTCGGCTACCTGGGAGTTGATTTCGTCATCGACGCCGAGAACGGCCCGGTCATCCTGGAAGCCAACGCCCGACCTGGACTGGCGATTCAGGTCGCCAATCGGGCCGGATTACGACCCAGGTTGGAGCGAATCGAGGCTCTCTCTGAAGAGAGGATCACCGGGGAATCACGCTGGCAGCTTATCGAAGAGATGGGCACAGCCCCCTCGGATCTTTGAGGGGCACGACTAGACCTGCCAGGGTGACCTAGAGTTGTGCGGGCAGGGGCCTGTTTCCCCTCCGTACGACAAGCATTCCCGAGTATGTGTGATGGACAACGTCGCTGCCCCGTCTGTAGCTGTTTCTCCCGCAGCCCCAGTCACGCCGGGCAAGCCGGGTGCGACTTCGGCAGCACCTCCCAAGCTGGGCGTCGCAAACGCTCTATCGCCCAAGCCTACGGCGTCAAATCAACCTTCTAGGCAAACGGCCCAGCCACCAGCTTCACAGGCCTCTCAAGCGGGGTCTTGCTGGCGGCAGTTTTTCAATGATTGGCCAGGTGATCTGCCCCGTCGAGGCGTCGTCATTACGCAGCTCAACGAACCGATCGCCTTCAAGGCCTTCATGTTACGAGGCGAGTTCGCCCTGCTGGAGAGGACGAGCCCCGACTCCATGGGCGGGCGATTCCTGCTCGTCCCGTTCGCCGAGATGGCGACTCTCAAATTCACTGACCCACTAAAGCAGCCGGTCTTTGACTCAGCTGGTTTCCAAGGGAAACTCTCGAGTTGATTGGCCAATCTTTGGTAGTGGTCATCGCATAAAAAAACCCTCTTGGGCCGAGGCCCAAGAGGGTTAAAAAACTGGCGATACCTACTTTCACGCTGGTAGGCACTATCATCGGCTCCGAAAGCTTGACTACTGTGTTCGGAATGGGAACAGGTATTTCCTTTCGGATATGGTCGCCAGAAAGCCGGGTGTGACCGCTAGGTCACACCCGCCTGCACGTTCAGTGCTTGTCTTTGACGAGGCTCGAGCAAGAGCAACAGAGTGAACATTCTATTGAGAATGGTCACTCGCTCGCACGCTTGAAGCGTTTGATTAATGTGGCCAAACGTTCGTCCGTTAGTACCGGTCAGCTGAACACATTACTATGCTTACACATCCGGCCTATCAACCTGGTCGTCTCCCAGGGGACTTTCGATCGTTGATCTACGAAACCTAATCTCGAGGCGGGCTTCACGCTTAGATGCCTTCAGCGTTTATCCTTTCCGTCCTTAGCTATCCTGCCGTGCCGCTAGCGCGACAACAGGAACACCAGAGGGACGTCCTTCTAAATCCTCTCGTACTAAAGAAGAACCCTCTCAAGTTTCGTGCGCCCACAGTAGATAGGGACCGACCTGTCTCACGACGGTCTGAACCCAGCTCACGTACCACTTTCATTGGCGAACAGCCAAACCCTTGGGAGCTTCTTCACCCCCAGGATGTGATGAGCCGACATCGAGGTGCCAAACCGCTCCGCCGCTATGGACGCTCGGGAGCGATAAGCCTGTTATCCCCGGAGTACCTTTTATCTGTTGAGCGATGGCCCTTCCATGCGGGACCACCGGATCACTAAGCCCTACTTTCGTACCTGCTCGACTTATGAGTCTCGCAGTTTAGCACCCTTCTACCTTTACGCTCGATGCCTGATTGCCAACCAGGCTGAGGGTACCAATTGGGCTCCTCCGTTACTCTTTAGGAGGAGACCGCCCCAGTCAAACTGCCCAACTGACACTGTCCGCCGCCCGGTTTCACGGGAATCGGCGTTAGAATTAAAGCATGCAAAGGGTGGTATTTCACCAACGGCTCCTTCCGTGCTGGCGCACGGAGATCAAAGCCTCCCACCTATCCTACACATTACAAACCACAACCCAATATCAGCCTACAGTAAAGGTTCACGGGGTCTTTCCGTCTAGCTGCGGGAACGTGGCATCTTCACCACGACTACAATTTCACCGGGTCACTGGTTGAGACAGTATTCCTCTCGTTACGCCTTTCATGCAGGTCGGAACTTACCCGACAAGGAACTTCGCTACCTTAGGACCGTCATAGTTACGGCCGCCGTTTACTGGGGCTTCGGTCGGGAGCTTCGCTCTAATGAACTAACCCTCTACCTTAACCTACCAGCACCGGGCAGGCGTCAGTCTCTATACATCCACTTGCGTGTTAGCAGAGACCTGTGTTTTTGATAAACAGTCGGAGGAACCGATTTACTGTGGCCCACTCTCGTGGGCATCCCTTATCGCGAACTTACGGGATCATTTTGCAGAGTTCCTTAACCAGTGTTCTCCCGAGCGCCTTAGACTACTCGTCTCGCCTACCTGTGTCAGTTTTAGTACGGTTGACGTGTTTCAACCCTCCGAGGCTTTTCTTGGACGCTCTTCACACCACATACCCATCGTAAACGGGGTTAGCCTTGCGGCCAGGGACATTTCTAACCGTCCCCTGGTGATTCGAGCGCCGTCCCCTCTTTGGTCCACACAGCCAGCGCAGGAATATTAACCTGCTGTCCATCGACTACGCCTTTCGGCCTCGCCTTAGGAACCGGCTAACCCTGGGCGGAATTACCTACCCCAGGAAACCTTAGGCTTTCGGCGGGCAGGATTCTCACCTGCCTTATCGTTACTCATTCCGGCATAATCACCCGCTGAGCCCGACACCGCTCCTTTCGGTACGGCTTGTATCTGCTCAGCGGCGCTCTCCTACCATAAATCTACTGCTTCGGTGTCGTGCTTACTCCCGTTCATTATCGGCGCAGATCTGCTCGACCAGTAAGCTGTTACGCACTTTTTAAATGATGGCTGCTTCTAAGCCAACATCCTGGTTGTCACTGCAAATCAACTTCCTTAGTGACTGAGCACGACTTCGGGACCTTAACAGGTAGTCTGGGTTGTTTCCCTCTCGACCGCGGAGCTTATCCCCCGCGGACTGACTGCCGAGATAATTTCATTGGTATTCGGAGTTTGGTTCAGCAGGGTACCCCGCGAAGGGCCCCAAACCAAATCAGTCTCTCTACCCCCAATGAATAGTGGCTCGACGCTAGCCCTAAAGCTATTTCGGAGAGAACGAGATATCTCCTGGTTTGATTAGACTTTCACTCCTCCCCACAAGTCATCCCCTCAGTTTTCAACCTAAGTGGGTTCGGTCCTCCACGCGGTACAACCCGCGCTTCAACCTGCTCATGGGTAGTTCACCAGGTTTCGCGTCTACCGCCCTTAACAATTTCGCCCTATTAAGACTCGGTTTCCCTGAGGCTTCGGCCCGGAAGGCCTTAACCAAGCTAAAAACGGTAACTCGCCGGATCATTATGCAAAAGGCACGCCGTCACACATTAAAATAGTGCTCCGACCGCTTGTAAGCGCATGGTTTCAGGTTCACATACCTCCCCTAACAGGGGTTCTTCTCATCTTTCAGTCGCCATACTGAGTTCACTATCGGTCATCAGGTTGTGTTTAGCCTTACGGGATGGTCCCCGTGGATTCAGTCGGGGTTTCACGTGACCCGACCTACTCAGGAACCCTTCGAGAGACCGTTTGAATTCGCGTACGGGGCTGTCACCCTCTGCGGCGCCCCTTTCCAAGGGCTTCTGCTTTCAAACGATTTTATGACTCTCATGTGAAGGGCCCTACAACCCCGCCGAGGAAACCTCGACGGTTTGGGCTATTTCCCGTTCGCTCGCCGCTACTGAGGAAATCGATTTTTCTTTCTCTTCCTGCGGTTACTTAGATGTTTCAGTTCACCGCGTTAGCTAAGGAATCTCGGGATCACTGTTTGTTGTCAACTCCCCCGAGCTTTTCGCAGACTTTCACGCCTATCATCGCCACCTGATGCCAAGACATCCCCCATGCGCCCTTAGTAGCTTGGCCACATTAATCGAACGCTCCAAGAGCAGCGGCGGGCGAACCCGACGCCGTATTATCGCGATCGAAGAATGGTTGCTACTTTGCCACCGGCCGGCGAAGACCGGTGGCGAGTAACGCTTCAATGTGCTCCTGGCGACTCGTGGGGCTAGACGGCCCAACTTGTTGCCGGGAGCCAAAGGAGCTCGACTGAGGACTGCCCTCCTCTTGGATCAGTCACATCGACTGACCGTCGAGTCGGACATCCTCAAATTAAGATGCCACTCTTGCTCGAACCAAATTGTCAAAGATCACTGGCAAATGCCAGCTCCGGCCACAAGCTGCCGGGGTTCACCACGCGAGGCATTCCTGAAGGAAATGCTAGGCCTCGTGGTGGGGCGTCGCGAGAAACGGGACGCACGAAGAAATCAGTCGGGGGGCGTCATTCGCCGCCGTGCTGCTGACTGCTTCGCTCGCTCCGTCACTCGCGAGCTCAGAATAATATCCGGGGGGGGAGGGGCTGTCAAAGGGGGTTTTGAAGATTTCCTGAAGAACCTGTCGAGGGCTGGAGAGCCGTCGAACTGGCCGCCGGGAACCATAGCTTCGGCCCAGATGTTACGGTGTCTTGAGCAAGACACAAGGGGTTGTTCCAAACGATTTACGGCCGAGCGGCCGTGGGGCCGCTCGGCCGCGATTCGCGGAGCCGATTTTGCGTTACGAGGGGAGGTCTCGCGTGTCTCAGACTGCGGACATGGGGGAGGACGGTACGGCAGTTTTGAGTAGCCGTTCAGCACGTTGCATGAACGAGACCGCCGAGTCTTCCTGGGTCAGCTGAGTGACACTCATGGCGGTGGTGAGCCGCATTTGGTTATCGCCCAGTGGGATCGTACAGTTTGACAGAGCGGAGGTGACACGGTCCCTGACCTGCTGTGCCTCTTCAGCCCGTTGGCTCGGTAGGAGCAAGATGAACTGGCCATCGTTCAGGCGACCAAGCTGGTCGCTCGCCTGGAGCGAGCTGTCAAGAAACTGAGCGATCGAGTCGAGCGTCAGCTTGGCGACCGCTTCGCCGAATTCGTCTTCCAGCTTCTTGTAGCCGTCTAGCTCGGCAGTGATTACCGAGAGCGGGTTTCCGGAATCCTGAGAGCTTCGGACTTCGTTGCGGAGGATCTCGAGGAATCGGGTCCGGTTGGGGAGCCGGTCCAGCACGGCGGTCGCGGGCATTTCTGCGGGGGCTGCGGCCTGCTTCGGCTTGGCCTTCCTGGCCGTGATTGGCACGCAGCCGGACCCCGTGTGGCGTTGCCCGTTGTTCCGTCCGGCGTCCTTGGCGACGTAAAGGGCCTCGTCGGCACGCTTGATAAGGCGGGTGACGTCGTCGTCCCTTTCGACGGTTGCGAGGCCCAGGCTGGTTGTCACGCTAAGCGTCTTCCCCTCGAACTGGATGCGCATTCCCTCAATGGTGGTGCGGACCCGTTCGGCCAGGGCGTTGCCATCGGCGTCTTTCGTGGCGGGCATCACGATGGCGAATTCCTCGCCTCCGTAGCGGCAAGGGAGGTCCATGTCGCGTGCGCATTTGGCGATGGCAGCGCCCACTTTGCGAAGCACTTCATCCCCCGCCTGGTGCCCGTGGGTGTCGTTGAACTTCTTGAAGTGATCGACGTCCAAGATGAGCAGCGAGAACGGGGTGTTCTTGCGCTCCCACTCCGAGAATCGGCGGGCGAGTTCGTCGTCGAAGGCTCGGCGGTTGGAGAGCTTTGTGAGCGAGTCGGTGCGAGCCTCGGACTCGTGGGTCTTGATCTGCTCAGCCTGCGCCTGGATCTGCTGCTCGGCCTTGGCCAGCTTGGCTTGCAGAGCCGCGTTGGCGCCTTCGATCTGAACCATGGCCTCGGTGACGGCCTCTTCGTTGGGGCTGTCGGAGGCTTTGGCTTGGGCGAGTTGTTGCTCGATGGCTCCGATGCTGGCGTTGTGGGTGCCGACATCGGACGCGACGCTGGCGGCCAAATCTCGCAAGCGATCGCTCGCCATCATGGCGCGTTCGAGCTCGATCAATCTTTCGGCTGCGGACGCCGCTTCTTCTTCGCGGGATGAGTCGTTGGAGCTTTTCCCCCCGCACACCCAGGCCCCCGCCGCAAACCCGACCGCCAGGGCGATCACGGCGAAGACGAGGTTCACGAGCAGCAGTGGCGTTCCGGTCGTAGCTAGGAGCAATTCCATGGTGGTGTACAGCTTGGCGATGCGGTGGGGGGCAGGCGCGGGCAGATTTTCAGCGGCGTAGTCCCGGCCGGAAAATGTAGGACGCTCTGGTGGGGACGCAACGAAATGCCAAATCTTTTCGGTTTTCAGAAAACCCGAGTGCTGCTATGGCCCGGAGGAGAGCGGACACCCAGGCGAAGGAGCGACGCCTGTGCGGCTTGGGCGGGTTATGGCGACCCACTGGTAGTCCGAGTGTGGTTTACCGTCCGTTTGGGGGTACAGCCTGCGGCGCGACGTAATCTTTCAGTGCCCGCCCTGCCTCGCAGTGAATTCAAACCCCAACGCTGACGACGTGAACCAAGCCGCCAACGAATCGCTCGGCTACGCGACCAACCAGCGGATGGAGGCGATCAATCGTCTCGCCGCGGGGGTGTCCCACGAGTTCAATAACGTCCTGCAGATTGTGTGCGGCTACGTCACTTTCGCCCGCGACAGCCTGCCGGAAGGGAGTGCGACACGCGATGATCTGACGAACGCCCTCAACGCTGCCGATCGAGCGGCGACGCTCGCCTCGCGGCTTCTCCAACTCGCCCGCGCCGATGAAGATCACGACGGGCCCGCCGACGCGAACGACGCTGTTGAGTCTTTGCGGCTGCTTCTGGGCCCGATCCTAGGCGAGGAGGTGCGGGTCGAAGTCGATTGCGCGGATGATCTGCCGATGGTCGCGGCCGCCGATGGCTTGCTGCGTCAGGCGCTGCTGAATCTGTGCGTGAACGCTCGCGATGCAATGTCGGAAGGGGGCGTCATCCGCCTGCGGACACGGCTGCTGGAGTTCGCCGAGCCTCTGGAGTTGGATCTCGGGAAGGTGGAAGCGGGGCAGTACGTGGCGGTTTCCGTCGAAGACGACGGCGAAGGCATCGACCCCGAGACCCAGCAGCGATTGTTCGAGCCCTTCTTCACGACCAAAGCGGTTGGCAAGGGGACCGGCCTCGGCTTGTCGATGGTCGCCTCGTTCGTGTCGGGTTCCTCGGGGGCGATCCGTTTCACGAGCGCCGTTGACGAGGGCGCCCGGTTCGAGCTGATTCTCCCCGTGATGAGCCTTCTCGCTGAGGATGACGATGATTTTGACCCCGACGAGCTCCTGGCCGTAGCCGCCCCGTTTTAAAGTCATGGCTAGCACTAAGCGCAATGTTCTGGTTGTCGACGATGAGCCGCAAGTTCGCGAGCTCACGAGCCGCGCATTGCTTGCTAGCGGGATTCAGTGCGACTTGGCGGTGGACGGAGCCGACGCAATTAAGAAGGCTAGTGAGAGGTCTTACGACGCGGTTGTCACCGATTTGAGGATGCCCAACCGTCACGGGCACGCCCTCTGCGCGGACCTGCTGAAACTGCCCGAAGCGCCTAACGTCATGGTGCTCACGGCTCTCTCCGACGCTCGGCTGGTCCGCGATCTGATGTCGCGAGGCGTTTACGACGTTTTGCACAAGCCGATCAACTACGACGTCGTCGCCACCAAGGTCCAGGCGATGATCGAGAACACGGGGCGCACGAAACGCGTCGCCCCCGAGCCGCCCAAGAAAGCCAAGAGCAATGCGGCGAAAAAGATCAACCTGCTCCATCAGATCGAGACCACCCTCGTGGAGCTGACCGAACTGTTTGATGACCGGCTTGAGGCGGTGTTCGATTTCGCCGAGGACATCCCTGACCCGCCCAAAGCGGTTCGTGACTTTATTCGTCGACTCGCTGAGAGCGAGGTGACGGAAACGGACAAGCCGCAGAGTGTGCCCTTGCCCGGGCATCAGGCACGCGGCAACGACCGCGTCACGTGCTACACGATCGCCGACGCCGTCCCGGTCGATCGTGACTGGAATCGCACCGGCGACCCTTTCAAGATCGCGTTGCGTGACCTGTCGGAGAGCGGGGGGCGATTCCTCCACACCCGGGCCACCAACGCTGACTACGTCGCGATCTGCTGGAACGCCACCCAAGTCGTCGCCAAGCAGATCCGGGTTGTCTGCCGCATTCGCCGCTGCAAGCCGTGCGGACCCTTCTACGATATCGGCGGCCAGTTCGTCATGGCCGATTAGCCGTCGGCGAGGTCTGCCGCAGGAGTCATTCGTGAATCTCGGGTAAGTCCGGCGCCTCTTCCGTTAGGCGAACTTGTCCCATGGCGTCTTTGGTAAGCGAGAAGGCGTCGTAGAGCTCTCCAGACGCGCGGTGCGCTCGGTACTCGATTCGGTCGTCTTCCACGCGGATAACTTGATAGAGCTGCACGCCCGAGCCGCTGCGGCTCACGTCCCAAGCTTGGCTGAGTGGGTAGCTCTTGGGGCCGCTGACACTCACGACATAAACGGTCTTGCCCTGCTGGTCGCGTAAGCCCGTGGCGAGGTTTTCCTCGCGGTCTGAGTCAAGCGGCCCCCCGAGCCCCGAGCGGGCGTACGCATGGTCGTGCCCCGTCAGCGCGAGGTCAATCCCGTGCTTATCGAAGACCGGCTTCCAGATCTTGCGGAGCGTCGCGTTGTCTCGGTTCTTCGCCGCCGAGTACATCGGATGGTGGAACGTTGCGATCGTCCATTTAGTGGGCGGTAAATCGGATAGCGTCCGGTCGAGCCACTCGGCCTGTTCTTGGTGCTTGGTGTTCGAGTCGAGGGCGAGGAACCTGACGCCTTGGTAGTCGAACCAGTAGCAAGTCTCTTCGAGGCCACGGACGCCGTTCTCCGGGAAGCTGAAAGAGGGCCGCCAGTGCCCCGAGACGGTCGGCCAGAGGCCCTTCACGCGGTACTCGTGGTTGCCAGGTACCGCGACGGTCGGGATGGTTCCGTTCAGCCAGCCAGCCGCCTCGTGCCACTCGCCCCACTCGGCGTCGGACTCCGAGCGGTTGATCAGGTCGCCCGCATGCACCGCGAAGGCGGCCCGGGGCGACTCGGCGTGCGCCTCGCGACGAACCCGCGACCAGAGGGCCCTGACGGCGTTCTGGGCGTCGCCGAAGTAGAGGAACTCAAAGGGGGCCGGCTTGTTGCTCGCCGTCGTGAAGTGGCCCCAAGGGCTCCAGTTTACCCCGTCGCCCACACGGTAGGCGTACTTGGTCGTCGGCTTAAGCCCTCGCAGTTTGACCGTGTGCATCCGGGCGCCGCCCAGATCGCTGGTAAAAGGCTCGCTAGAGCCCTCCAGACGCTCGGCCTCCTTGATATCGCCCCGCTTGTGGTCACCGAGGACGCGGCTCGCCTCGATCCACTCACCGACCGTCGGTCCCACGCCCGGTTCGGTGCGGTAAGTGATGTCGATCGAGGTGGCGGGTGCGTCGCTCCAGGTCAGCACGAGGCGATCGGGCAGCGGCGTGGGGCGGTGCTGCTCGGCAGGGGCGTACGGTTCGGGGGCGTGTTCCCCGGCGGGGTGCCCTTCGACCACCGAGGCGATGGGGGCTATCAGGAAGGACGTGAGGGCGAGGCGGCAGACGCGGGACATCGGCGTACTCAAGGGGGCTGGCAGGCGATCGGGTGTGGTCAAAGTCCTAACAGAGGTTGTTCACAGGTCAAGCATGCCCGTGCATCCCTTGCGAGCCTCCCGAACCGACCCCTCGGCGTCCCGGTCCCCTAACTGGTTGCCCTGCCCCCGTTTACAACGGCGCTCGGTTAGCTAAGATCGAGAGTCTACCGAGTGGGGGCAGATAGCTCAGTTGGTAGAGCACCGCACTGAAAATGCGGGTGTCGGCGGTTCAAATCCGCCTCTGCCCACTTCTTATGGGGCTTGGAATCTCCAGCCCTTTCGCCGGCAGGCCAGCCGGGTCGCCTCGGCTCGCGAGCTGGGGCGTGGAAGGCGGTAGTTTCCCCTCTCCCCGCATGAACGATCACCGTCAAGCGTTGGCCGACCTGCTGGCTCGCATCGGTCCGGTAGGCGCTGAGAAACGGGCCCCAGCCACTGATCTGCTGGGGGGGCGGGTTCTGTCCGAACCGTTGCGGCTCGATCGCGACAGCCCGGCGTGCGATGTCAGCGCGATGGATGGCTTCGCCGTCCGGTTGGCGGAGCTTCGTGAGCAGCCGCTTCCGATCCGGGGCGAGTGCCGCATTGGCCAGCCCCCTGAGCCGCTCCCGCCAGGCGTCGTTCGGAGGATCTACACCGGCAGTCCTCTGCCGCCCGCGGCCGACACCGTGGTCCGGCTTGAGCGTGGCGAGGTCGATCAAGAACGACTCGCTCTGCTGCCGGAAGCCGAACTAACCGAGGGCGCCGACATACGCTGTGGCGGTGAGAACGCCCGGGCGGGCGATCAAGTGCTCGCCGCGGGCCGCCAGCTCACTCCCGCAGCGATCGGCGCCTTGGCGACGATCGGCCCGCCGAGCGTCGAGGTTTTCCGCCCGCTTCGGGTCGCCGTGCTGACGACCGGAGACGAGCTCGTGAGAGCCGAAGAGCCACCCTCAGAGCTGCCGAGCTGGCGGCTAAGGGATTCCAACGGCCCGGTATTGTCCTCGATGTTCACCCCCCTGCCCTGGGTTGCTGACGTCTCGAGAGAGCACGCGGTCGATACGCTCGAAGCGTTGAATGAAAAACTCGGAAAGATGGCTGCATCGGCCGATATCGTGATCCTGACCGGCGGGGTCTCTAAGGGGGCATACGACTTTGTCCCCGACGCGGTCCGCGGCCTGGGGGGTGAGATCATCTTTCACCGCATCGCGGCCCGCCCCGGCCAGCCAATGCTCGGGGCGATGGTTGGAGTGACGCCGGTCCTGGGACTCCCTGGTAATCCCCTGTCGGTCCTTTGCACGGCTCGCCGGATGGTGGCCCCGATTCTCCGTAAGCGGGCCGGCTTCGATACGCCCGACCCGCCCGCTACGATGGTGAAGCTCGAAGCATGGAGCGGAAAGCCGCAGAAGGTCGCCTGGTGGCGGCCGGTTGAGCGTGCTGCCGAGGGGCTCGTCCGCTTGGTTCCGCTCCGCGGCTCGGGAGATGTCTGTGGTCCCGCCTCGTCGGATGGGTTTATCGAGGCGCCGCCCGGTTCGGACGGCGTCGGCCCGTACGCCTTCTACCCGTGGACGATCTAGCGAGCATGCCCTCAGAAGAACCAGCGCCGTGCCTCTCGCACGTCGATTCCCAGGGCCAAGCCCGCATGGTCGATGTGGGTGGCAAGCCGATCACCAACCGCCGGGCGGTCGCTGAAGGACGCGTGCTGGTCGGTCCCGAGGTCGCCGCCGCCATCCGTTCGAACGAGCTCAAGAAGGGGGATCTGCTCCAAGTCGCTCGGTTGGGAGGCATCCAGGCGGCCAAAAAGACCTCGGACCTGGTGATGCTCTGCCACCCGTTGCCCCTCTCCCACATCGAGGTTCAGGCCCGCCTCGAAGGCGAGACGGTCGTGCTCGAAGCCTCAACCCGCACCGCGGGGCAGACCGGCGTCGAGATGGAGGCCCTCACGGCCGTCGCCGGCGCCGCGCTGAACGTCGTCGATATGGGCAAGGCGCTGAACCCGGCGATCGTGATCGAGTCGATCCGAGTCGTCGAGAAGACAGGCGGAAAGTCGGGCCCCAACGCCAAGCCACGCAGCGGCAGCCCGCGGACCGCGATCCTCACCGTCAGCGACAGTCGTTCGGCGGGCGAGAACGAAGATCGTGCGACCCCGCTTCTTGTCGAGGCGGCGGAGCAATTCCTGGGCTCGCAGGTGGCGGCGACCGCGCTCGTCCCCGATGATCATCACGGGATCGTCGCTCAGCTGCGTGAGTGGCTCGACGGGGCGCCCTCCCCTGCCCTGATCCTCACGACAGGCGGCACGGGCGTTGGCCCGCGCGACGTCACGCCCGAGGCGACCGCCGCCGTGATCGAACGCCCGCACCCCGGCCTCCTGGAATTGGCCCGAACGCGTTGTCTGCCGGGTAAGCCGCACGCCTTCCTGTCGCGAGCCGTCGCGGGGGTCGCGGGGCGGTCGCTGATTATCAACCTGCCGGGGTCACCCAAAGGCGCCGTCGACACGCTCCGCCTGATGTCCGACGTGCTGCCGCACGCCCTGGAGACCCTCGCCGGCGCCGGGGATGACCACCCAACCGCGTGATTGGCGATGACTGAAATGGACTCTGTAGGAGGCGTCTCCCGACGCCGATGACGCGCTGCCAGCCGCTCGGGCTGGTGTGCCGCCATCGGCGTCGGGAGACACCTCCTACATCCTCGCTACCTTGCCCGAGTAGCCCCCTTCGCGGTAGGCCTCGAAGTAGCGGACGTAATTGTCGGGCGATTCTTCGATCATCCGCCGCTCGGCGTCGGTCAGCTCGCGTTTAACCGTCGCGGGCACGCCGGCGATGAGCGAGCCACTCGGGGCGGTGAACCCAGGCCGAACGAGCGAGCCCGCCCCGACCAGCGTGTGGGGTTCGAGGACCGCGTCGTCCAGCACGGTCGCGTTCATGCCGATGAGCACGTGCTCCTTGACCGTGCAAGCGTGCAGCACAGCGCCGTGGCCGATGGTCACCCGGTCGCCGATCGTGAGCGGCCCCGTGTCGTGCGTGACGTGCAGCGTCACGTTGTCCTGCACGTTGGTCCGCTCGCCGATGCGGATCGGGCAGACATCGCCCCGGACGACCGCGTTGAACCAGACGCTCGAAGACGCCCCGATCACCACGTCGCCGATCACGCGCGCCCCGTCGGCGAGGAAGGCGGTTTTATGGATCTGCGGCCAGACGCCGCGGTAAGGGAGAATCGTTGGCATAGGAGAATGCACCCACATTGTGTCGGTTTGCTTGCACTCAACTCGATCGGGTAGTTAGCCTGCTCGGGTTGGCTGTGTTGGTTGCGTCAGCTTGTTTGTGAGAGTTCACTGACCCGGGATCATGCCGCTGGTGGAGCGATATGGAGTTGCCCAACTCAATACGTCAGACCAGGTACGGAATGCCTGCCGCGGACCAAGTGCTGGTGAACCGGCACTACGTGATCGGCTACTCCTACTACTTTCGTCAGGCGAAGTGGGCGCTGGAGATCGTCGATCCGGATAACCCTCGGCTTGAACGGACGGACAACTTCCGCCCCGATTATCGCGTGCCGGCGATGTTTCGCGCAGACCTCGTGGATTATCGGGGCTCGGGAATGGACCGCGGGCATCTGGTTGCGAGCGCGAACCAAAGGGAGACCGAACTGCAAAACAGTGAGACCTTCTTGCTGTCGAATATGTGTCCCCAGGCGCCGGGGTTCAACCGTCGAGTCTGGAAGGAGCTCGAAGCGGAAGTGCGAAGGCTCGATGCGAAAGAGAGGATCTATGAAACCTACGTGATCTGTGGCCCTGTTTTTTACTTTGACCAGCCGGTCCTGAGCATCGGGGCCGAGGATGAGAACGAAGTCACGATCCCCATCCCGAATGCCTATTTCAAGTCAGTCTTGGCGGAGAATAACCGCGGCGCGCTGAACATGTGGTCCTTCCTGCTGCCGAATGAAGAGACCGAGGAGCCGTTGGAGTCGTTCAGGGTGCCTACCACAAAGATCGAACAATACACCGGCATCCAACTGTGGGATCGTCTCAAGGGCAGCAAGATCGCCCATGAGAAGAAGCGAGTTCGGAGCATGTGGTAGCTTCGCAGCCAGGGCCTCACGACTGATATTCTGCCACCTTCCATAGCGGAACGTCGCGTTTCATTTCACGGATAAACGCGTCGGTCGCCGCGATGCCTTCGGCGCGGTGGCGGCTGGCGACCCAGAGGCGGAATGAGCACGCCGCTACGGGCACGCGCCCCGTGCTGTGCTCGACGCGGAACGCTAGCAGGCCGTGCTCCTCGGCGGTGCGCTCGGCGAGGCGGGTCAGCTCTTGCTCGGTCATCGGCGGGTACGCTTCGTAGACCAGTGCGGCCAGCTCGCGGCCCTCCTCGGTCGGGCGCACGATCCCCTCGAAGATGAGCAACGCGCCGGCGCCCTCCACGCCCCAGCTTTCGGCCGGCGGCAGTGGGCCCTCGATTAGCTCGATGGCAACGCTCATCCGCCCGACACCATCCCAATAAGAGCGACCTCATCGCCGGGGCGAATCGGGTGCTCGTCGCCGACGAACTTGTGGTTCACGGCCAGCCGGCTGGCGGCCAGGGACGGCGCGAGGGTCTCGGAGGCCTGAGCCAACGCCTCAAGCACACGCCCCGCGGTCGGTTCTTCGGCCGTCACGATGATCTCGCGCTCGCCAGCCAGGGCGGCTTGCGGCCCAAACAGCAGCACGGTGATGGCTTGGCTGTTGCCGATGGCTAACCCCCGATCGCCGACATGCTTCGTGCGGGCTGGACGAAGTCGTCCGCGTTAACCCGGTGCCCCGCCCACTTGCCCGCGATGCTCCGCCCGAGGACCTCGGCGACCTGCTGGTCGCTGGCGCCGTTGCGGAGGGTTTCGCGGAGGTCGGTCTCGTCGAGGCTGAAGAGGCAGCTCCGCAGCTTGCCGTCGGCGGTCAATCGGAAGCGGTCGCACGACGCACAGAACGGCTCGCTCACCGTCGGGATGAAGCCGAGGCGGCCCACGCCGTCGACGAACTCGTACTCGGTCGCCGGCCCGCCTGTCGGCTCGCGGACGGGGCGCAACGGCAGGAGGTCGCTCGTCAGGCGGTCGCGGATCGCCTCGGCGAAGAGGACGCGATCGCGTTCCCAGGCGTTCGACGCGTCGAGCGGCATGTACTCGATGAAGCGGACCTCCAGGCCCGTGTCGCGGGCGAATCGGCCGAAAGGGACGATCTGCTCTTCGGTGAAGCCCCGCATCGCGATCGCGTTGATCTTGATCGGCTCGAAGCCGACCCGCTGAGCCGCCGCGATGCCGGCGACAACGCGGTCGTAGTCGTCGCGGCGAGTGAGCCGCTTGAAAGCGCCCGCATCGATCGCGTCGAGGCTGATGTTCACGCGCCGCAGGCCGGCGGTGTAGAGGGCTTCGGCCTGCTCGGCTAGCAGCACGCCGTTGGTTGTGAGCGCCAGGTCGTCGAGCCCCTCTAGTCTTGCCAGCTTCTCAACCAGACGGGGCAGCTCGCGCCGCACGAGGGGCTCGCCCCCGGTGAGGCGGATCTGCTTCACGCCGAGGCCGACGGCGACCCGCACCGCGCGCTCGATCTCTTCGAACGTCAGCAACTCGTCGCGCGGCGCGACCGGCACCCCTTCGGCGGGCATGCAGTAGCGGCACCTCAGGTTGCACCGGTCGGTGACGCTAACGCGAAGCTTCGTGTGGTGTCGGCCGAAGCGATCGACCAGGGCGGGCAGAGGCAAGCGAATTCTCCGCAGGGGGGCCGACCGGGGCGGTCGGCGGAGGCGGGCTCGGGTACGATGCAATCTACCATGGACCCCGCGCCTGATCGAGCCAACGCCCTGCCCGTCTACGTGCTGATCGGCGGCGGGAGCCAGCGTTTTGGCGCTGACAAAGCGACCCATTTCATCGACGGCGAACCCTGGGCGCTCCACGTCGGGAATCGGCTCGCGGCTCCGCCCGCCCCGGTCGTTCTGGTTGGCGATTCTCCCACCGGAGGCACGTTGGAGGGCGTCACCGTCGTTCCCGACGCCCCGGACGCCCCCGGCCCCTTGGGTGGCCTTCTGGCCGCTCTCGATGACCGGCGTGACCGCTGGGGGCCTGGTTTACTGTGCCTCGCTTCGTGCGACTTGGTGCGACCCGAGAGGGCGTGGCTGGAACCGCTGTTGGCTAGCCACCTCGCGAACAGCGATCTCGATGCGGCGGCTTACCATGCCGCCGATCGCTGGCAGCCCTTCCCCTCAGTGGTTCACACGCGTTGGCTAGAGAAGCTGCGGGCGTTGCCGTCCCAGGGGCTGCGTTCCCTGCAAGCGGCGTTGGAGGGCTCGCAGGTCGTCGCCACGCCATGGCGTGATGGGCCGGGCCCGCCGCAAGCCAACACGCCCGAGGAACTTGCACAACGGCTTGAGTAGCCAGCGTCTGCTGTGCGGGGGCGTATCAGGCCAGGAGATCGTCGATGACCCGCGCCGGCTCGACGCCGGTCAGGCGGAAGTCGAGGCCTTGGTGGCGGTAGGTGAACCGTTCGTGCTCGATGCCGCATAGGTGCAGGAGGGTCGCCTGGAGGTCGCGGATGTGGACGGGGTTGTCGACCGCGTGGAAGGCAAACTCGTCACTCCCGCCGTACACGCAGCCCGGCTTCACGCCGCCGCCCGCCATCCAGAGAGTGAACGCCCGCGGGTGGTGGTCGCGCCCGTGCGCCTTCTCGTTGTTGATGTCGCCCTGCACGAAGGGCGTGCGGCCGAATTCCCCCGCCCAGATGATGAGGGTGTCGTCGAGCAGCCCGCGGGCCTTGAGGTCCTTGACCAGCGCCGCGCTCGGCTGGTCGGTGTCGCGGCACTGGATCGGCAGCTGGTTCGGCAGGTTGCCGTGCTGGTCCCAGCCGGCGTGCATGAGCTGGATGTACCGGGTGCCCCGCTCGACCAGCCGCCGGGCCATGAGGCAGTTGTAGGCGTAGCTCCCTTTGCGATTTACATCGGGGCCGTACATCTCGAGCACGGACTCGGGCTCTTGGTCGAAGCTGGTCAACTCCGGCACGCTGGCCTGCATGCGGAACGCCATCTCGTACTGAGCGATGCGGGTCGCGATCTCGGGGTCGGCGTACCGCTCGTGGGCGAAGTGGTTCATCTCTCCGAGGCGGTCGAGCATCGCTCGCCGCGCCTCGCGATCGACGCCGTCCGGGTTGCTGAGATAGAGCACCGGATCGCCCGCGCCGCGGAAGGGCACGCCCTGATGCTTGCCGGGCAGGAAACCGGCGCCCCAGTAGAAGTCGTAGAAGAGCTGGCCGCAGCTGCCGCCGCGGTCTTGAGAGGTCATCACGACGTAGGAGGGCAGCTCCTCGGTCATCGTCCCGAGGCCGTAATTCAACCACGCGCCGATGCTGGGGCGGCCCGGCAGGTTGTGCCCCGTGAGCATCTGGGTCATCGCGGGGGCGTGATTGATCTGCTCGCCGTGCATCGAGCGGACAAAGCAGAGGTCGTCCACGATCTCCGCCGTGTGGGGGAGCAGGTCGCTGACCCACATGCCCGACTCGCCGCGCTGGCTCCCTCCCCACTTGGATGGCAGGCAGGGCTTGAAGTTCTGCCCGGAGGTCATGCCCGTCTGCCGGAGGTCGCCGAGCACGCTCTTGGGCATCTGCTCGCCCTGCATCTTGCGCAGCATCGGCTTGTCGTCGAACAGATCGACGTGCGACGGCCCGCCCGACTGCATCAGGTAGATGATCCGCTTCGCCTTGGGCGCGAAGTGGGGCAGCCCGGCGAGATGGTTCTTCGATTCGCTTGCGCCCGACGCCTCGCCGGCCAGCAACGCGCTCAAGGCGGGGGCGCCAATCGACAGGGAGAGGCCTCCGCCGAGGAACTGGCGTCGATCGAGATTGAAGGGGTTCATGCCGGGCTCGCTCACTTCGAGAGGGTCTCGTCGAGATTCAGGATAAGCAGGCAGACGGTGGTCCAGGCGGCGTGCTCTTCGGCGGCAGCGTCCGCGGAGGTCTCCGCCTCGCCGACGGCTAGCAGCTTGATGGACTCTTCGGGCGCCTGGGCAAAGCGGCGCCGGGCGTCGTCGAGCGTGGCCTGCAGGGTCTCTAGCTCGCGTGCCTCGGGCCGTCGGGCGGTCGCCGCGAAGAAAGCCTCTCGCAAACGCGAGTCGTCGTCGGAGAGCCCGAGCAGGCTGCCGGCCCATACGCGGGCGGCCTCGACGTAGGTCGGGTCGTTCAGCAGCGTCAGGGCGTGCAGCGGGGTGCTCGTGAGCTGCGGCTTCACCGAGCAGACCTGGCGGCTGGGCACGTCGAAGAAATTGGCGGGCGCCACGACACGCCTCCACACGGTGTAGAGGCTCCGGCGGTAAAGCGCTTCGCCGTGGTCCTGCTCGTAGTGGTTCTTGCCGAGGCTCATCTCTTCCCAGATGCCGGGCGGTTGGTACGGGAAGACGGGGGGGCCACCCTGCTCGCGGTTCAGCAGCCCTGAGAGGGCGAGCGTCTGATCACGCAGCAGGCGCGAGTCGAGGCGCCGGCGAGGGCCTCGGGTGAGCCAGCGGTTGTCCGGGTCGGCGTCGATGGAGTCGGGGCTGACTTCAGAGGATTGCCGGTAGGCCTTCGACAGGGCGATTCCCTTCAGCATCGCCTTCACGTCCCAGCCGCTCGTGCGGAACTCGCAAGCGAGCCATTCTAGAAGATCGGGGTGCGTTGGCAGGTCGCCCTGCAGGCCGAAGTCGTCGGGTGTGGGGACTAGGCCGCGGCCGAACATGAGCTGCCAGAGCCGGTTGACGGTCACGCGTGTCGTGAGCGGCTGCTCTTCGGACACCAACCAACGCGCCAGCGCCAGGCGGTCGGCCTTTGCGTCCTGGGGCAACGGTGGGAGGAACCCCGGCACGCCGGCGGTGACCTGATCGCCGGGAGTCTCGTAATTGCCCCGCAGCAGGATGAAGGTGTCGCGGGGCTTGTCGTCCCGCATGATCATCACCAGTGGGCTCTTCCCCTCGAGATTCGACGCGGCGCGCTTGGCGTCGTCGATTCTCTTCGTGAACGGTCTCCAGCGTTCGGACTGTTCGAGGAAATTGCGGGTCAGCTTCTTGTTGTTACCGTTGCTCGGTTTATCGAGCGGTACCGTGTTCACGAAGCGGTGCAGATAATTGACCGTCACTCGCTCTTCGATGAGCGAAGGGTCCTCTCGCATCTCTTCGACCCACTTGATGAAGAGGGGCTCGAACTCGGGGCGCTCCGCTTCGAGCGCTTGCTCGGCGTGCTTGACCTCAAGTTGCAGCTCCTTGAGCCGCTGCTTTTCGTCGTCGCTCGCCAGCGAGATGTAGGGGCGATCGACCATGTAGGGCGTCGATCGTTTGGCCCCGGGCCGTTTGGAAGAGAACTGCTTGTCGACTCCCGCCTTCTCGCTGGTCTGATTGAAGAACGCGAACAGCTGGTAGTAGTCACTCTGCTTGATCGGGTCGAACTTGTGGTCGTGGCATTGGCAGCAGCCGACGGTTAATCCGAGCCAGGCCGTCCCCGTGGTTTCGACGCGGTCGAAGGCGGTCTTCGCGAGGTTCTCTTCTCGGATCGCGCCCCCCTCGCCATTGATCATGTGGTTGCGATTGAACGCGGTGGCGACCAGTTGGTCGGTCGTTGGTTCTTCGAGCAGGTCGCCCGCGAGCTGTTCGATCGTGAACTGATCGAACGGCATGTTCTCGTTGAAGGCGCGGGTCACCCAGTCTCGCCACGGCCAGTTCATGCGGTGGGCGTCGTGCTGGAAGCCGTTGGTGTCCGCGTAACGCGCCACGTCGAGCCAGTCGAGCGCCATCCGCTCGCCGTAGTGGGGCGAGGCGAGCAAGCGGTCGACGGCGTCGGCGTAGGCCGCCTCGCCGCGCTCGGCGACTTCATTCTCGAACGCGACGAGCTCACCCGACGTGGGCGGCAGCCCGGTGAGATCGAGGCTCACACGCCGCAGCCACTTGGCGGGGGCGGCTGGCTTCGCTGGCTGGAGGCCTCGCGACTCTTGCTGCTTGGCAACGTAGTGATCGATCGCGGTGGAGGACTTCGTTGAGCCTTCGGCCACGGACAGGTCGAGGTCGGGACGCGCCGGCGCGACGAAGGCCCAGTGCGGTTCGTAACGAGCTCCTTCGCTGATCCAACGACGGAGCACGTCGATCTCTTCCGTAGAGAGCGCCGCCTTGTGCGAGTCGGGAGGCGGCATGACCTCGTACTCGTCATCGCTCAGCACGCGCCGCAGGAGTTCCGACTCTTCTGGCACGCCCGGCTCGATCACTGCCCGCGAGTCGGCTTCCCGGTCAAGCCGCAGGTCGGCCTCGCGGGTGTGCTCGTCGAAGCCGTGGCAGTAGTAGCACCGGTCCGAGAGGATCGGACGGATTTCGCGGTTGAAGGAGACCCTTTCTTCCGCGGTGGCGACCGCTAGCAACCACCCGCAACCCAGTGACAGGGCTGAGGTGAGGAGGCAACCTCTTCTGAGCGTTTCTGGAGAGACCATCAATCTATTATGGACGAAAACGGTCGTTTTTCACCCGCCAACTCGGGGCCTTCCCACGCCTCGGGGCCGCTATTTGGGCGTCGCGCGGGTGGCGCCGGTTGAGATGCCGCCATCGACCAGCAGGGTTTGACCGGTGATGTAGCGGCTCGCTTCGGACGCGAGGAAGACCACCGCCCCACGCAGGTCGCCCGGTTGCCCCGGGCGGCGGAGCGGGATGCGGTCCACGAGGTAGTCGACCCACTCCTGGCTCTCGTAGAGCACTTTATTCTGCTCGGTCTTGAACCAGCCGGGGGCGAGGCAATTGACCGTCACGCCGTGCGGGCCCCAGTCGTCGGCGAGGCTCATTGTGAGTTGCTTTACCCCGCCACGGCTCGCGCAGTACGGCCCGAGCCCCGCGTAGCCGGCGACCGAGGTCACCGAGCCGATGTTGATCACGCGGCCCGATCCCCGCGCCACCATGTGACGGCCGATCGCTTGCGAGACGAAGAAGGTGCCGCGCAGGTTGGTGTCGAGCACCTTGTTCCAGTCGTCCCAGTCGATGTCGAGCGCCGGCTTGCGGACGTTGCAGCCGGCGTTGTTCACCAGGATGTCGAGGTGGTCGTAGGCCGCGTGAGCCTCTTCGGACATCCTTTGGATGCTGTCGTGGTCGCGCACGTCGAGCGCAAACGGGACCGCCTGGCGGCCGAGCGACTCGATCTCCTTGCGGAAGTCCGTCAGGTCGTCGGCGTTGCGGCTGGTGATCACGAGGTCCGCCCCGGCCTCGGCGAGCGCACGGCCGAACTCCTGGCCGAGTCCGCGGCTCGCGCCAGTGACGAGGGCGACTTTGCCCGACAGATCGAAGGGGTTGTTTTCCAAGGGGACTTTAGTGTTCGGGGTCAGGGTTTGAGGACGACCTTCATCAGCCCGGCTTCGCGGTTGTAGAGCCGATCGAACCACTCGGCCCCTTCCGACAGCGGGGCGGTCGCCGAGATGAGCGGCGTGACATCGACCGCGCCGCTGGCCATCAGCTCGATGCACCGCGGGTACTCGCCCGCGGAGGCGCAAGAGCCGTACAGGGTGATTTCACGCGTCACCACGGATTGGAGCGGGAGCTCGATCTCGGCCGAGATGTTGCCCACCAGGGTGACATCGCCACCCTTGGCGACGGATTCGATCGCGGTGCGCACCGTTTCGGTCGCGCCGACCGCTTCCAACGCGAAGTCGGCTCCAACGCCCGAGGTCAATCTGCGGACCGCTGTGGCGGCGTCGTCCCTCTTGGCGTTGATCGTGTGGTCAGCGCCAAGCCGGGCCGCCATGGCGAGGCGGTCGTCGTCGATATCGACTGCCACGATCGTGCGGCAGCCCTCGGCTCGCAGCACCTGAATGATCAGCAGCCCGATCATCCCGGCGCCCACCACGACGCCGACACCGTCGCTGCGATCGGCGAGTTGGTGGTTCGCGACCGCGTGGACGGCGACCGACACCGCTTCGATCAGGGCGGCCTGTTCGAAGGGGAAATTGTCCGGCAGGCGGTAGAGGATCCGTTCAGGGACGGTCACAAACTCGGCGAACGCCCCGTGGCGTCGGTAATCGCCGCACGACACGCCGAGCACTTGGCGCTGGTCGCACAGGTTGATCTTGCCCCGTTTGCAGAAGTCGCACTCCCCGCAGTAAACGGTCGAGTCGAATGTGACGCGGTCGCCCGGAGCGAAGTCCGTGACCGCGGCGCCGACTTCTTCGATGATGCCGGCCGCCTCGTGCCCCATCACCAACGGGGGGATGCGGCGTCCGCTGCTGCCGTCGTAGCCGTGGACGTCGCTGCCACAGACGCCACACGCGGCGACGCGGATCAGGACGGCGTCGTCGGACAACGCGGGCAGGTCGACCTCTTGGATCTCCAGCCGCCGCTCGGCGGTGAGCATGAGTGCTTTCATCGTGACCTCAGAATCCGTTCCCGGTTGTGAGCAGTCGCACGCGGCACAGGTAGCGATCGCATGTCATGTAGAGGGTGCGACCGTCATCGCCGAATGCACAGTTCGCGATCAGCTCGCCGGTCATGATCGTGCCGAGGTGCTTGCCGTCCGGTGAGAGAACCAGCACGCCACCCGGACCGGTGGCGAAGAGGTTGCCGTCGCGATCGACTTTGAGCCCGTCCGGGTTGCCCGGCCTCTTGGCCCCAAGATCGTTGGCGTCGAATAAGAGTCGCGAGCTCTTGATCCCCAGTCCGGCGTCCAGCTCGTAGGCCATGAAGATCTTGGCCGGCTTGTGCGACTGAGCGACGTACAGCGTCCGCTCGTCGGGCGAAAGCGTGATGCCGTTCGGGCGAGGGAGCTTATCGGTCAGCAGCGTCACTTCGCCATCGGGGTCCAGGCGGTAAACGCCTTGGTAGGGGAGCTCCTTGGCCGGGCTCTCTTCTTGGCCGTCCAGGCCGTAAGGCGGATCGGTGAAGAAGATCGATCCGCTGGAGTGGACCGTGAGGTCGTTGGGGCTGTTGAAGCGTTTCCCGTCGTGCCGGCTGATGAGCGCCGTGTACTGCGGCAGCGGTTGGTCCAAGGGGGCGTTCATCCTGCCGACGCAGCGATCGCCGTGTTGGCAGAGCAACAAACGCCCCTCGTTGTCGAGCGCCAAGCCATTCGACCCTTGTTCGTGATTTTCACGCGTTCCTTTGGTCCTTCCGGAAGGCCGCAGGTAAACCGACAGTCCCTCGGCGGCGTTCCAGCGGTAGACCGTGTTTTCAGGGACATCCGAGAAGACGAGGCTCTTCTCGCTGGGCAGCCAGACGGGCCCCTCGGACCAGACAAAGCCGTCCGCGAGAACCTCAACCTGCGCGTCGGGAGCTATGAGCGCATCGAGAGCTGGGTCGAGCCGCTCGATCTCGCCAATCGGGCGAGGCGGTACGGCGTGCGGCTCGGCTGCGCTCTCGGTCGACGGCTTGGCGAGACCGATCGATGCACCAGCAAGGATGCCAACGGCAAGTAAGGCCTGGAGAGTGATATCGACGCTTTGTCGGGGGCCACGAGGCATGATGAGACTCCGGGTGATGGGCGACAGGGCGGCCAGCCCTCAGGTAGCTAATGTCCTGTACGCTCTCGATCTTCCCCAGCGTGACGACTCCTGGGGAAACAAGGCATTTTTGCGTAACCTGTCGGCTAGGTCGGCGCGCCGGGGTGAGCGGCCAGCGGCAGCGCGTTGGCTAGGCCGAGATTGAAGAGCATCGCGACCAGGGCGATCGCCGCCAAGATAACGGTCCAGGTCTTCAGGCCTTCCGCTTCGGTCAGGCCCCCCATCTTGCAGAACAGCCAGAAGCCGCTGTCGTTCATCCAGATCCCGAACAGCGAGCCGCAGCCGATCGCGATTGCAAGGTAAACGGGATTGTAGGCGAGGGTCTTCCCATCGATCATCGCGGCGAGCATGGCGCTCGCGGTGATCATCGCGACGGTGGACGACCCCTGGCTGACCTTGAGCAGGCTCGCGATGCCGAAGGCGACGAGCAGCAACACCAGTCCGCTCACCTCGCCGAGGACGCCCGACAACGCCGACTCGATCGCCGGCCCGATCTCGGCCGCCTTGAGCATCGCGCCGAAGGCGCCTCCCGCGGCGGTCACCAGGATGATCATCCCGGCGCTCGTCAGCGAGTGTTCGACCAGTTCGGATCGCTCTTCTCGTGTGGGGCGTTTGAAGCGGGCGTACAGGAAGAGGGCCAAGCCGGCGGCGAGCAGCATCGCCAGGTTGGGGTTGCCCAGCATCTCGGTCGCTTGCGACGACCGGGCAAGCAGCGATCCCTCCGCGGCGCCTCCCGCGCAGCGATCCATGATGGTGCGTGACGCGACCAACAGCACCGGGACCAGGATCGGGAGTGACGAGAGGAACAGCCCGGGGCCGGTTGTGGCGTCCCCCTCGTTCGGCGCTTCTTCGGCAAGGGGCTCGTGTTGGGGAGGGTTCTCGAGCTGGATCACGCGGTCGAGCCACCCTGCCACCAGCAGGCCGATGCCGACCGAGGGGAGGCTGACCGCGATGCCGATCAGCATCATCAACCCGATGTCGACGCCCAGCTGGTCGGCGACCAGCAAGGGGCCGGGGGTGGGCGGGACCAGCGTGTGCGCGATCGCGCCACCCGAACCGATGGCGAGCAGATACTTGAGGTAGTGCTTGCCGGTCCGCCTGAAGAGTGACCGCGCCAACGGCACGAGCAGGAAGAAGACCGTGTCGAAGAAGACCGGGATCGACAGGGTGAAGCCGCTTGCGGCGAGCGCGGTTGCGCCTCGCTTCTCACCAAAGATCGCCAGGGCCGCCCGGATCAGTCGGTCGGCCGCCCCCGAAGCGAGCAAGCAACTGCCGATGATCGACGCCATGGCGATCGGGACGCCCAGCTTGCCCGCCGAAACGCCGAACGCCTCGGCGACGCGTGCGATTCGGTCGTCGCCGGGAGCGAGCAGGCTGACTACCACCGCCGCGGTGATCAGCGCCAAGAAGGCGTTGAGCCGCAGCACCAGGATCATGCCAAGGACCAAAGCGACCGCGATCGCTAGGATGAGCAGAGGCGGCATAGGGCAGTGGGTTGCGATTGATGAGGAGCTGGATAACCTCGCAAGGCGGAGACGCTAATCATAGCGTCCACCAGAGGGTCTGTAACGGTTCGTTCGCCAGTGCCGTATGTTGCTCGGCGCCGCCCGAACGAGACCCAGGCGGGTTATGCCCCTCGCCACGCCTGCTAGAATCGGCGGGCAGCTACCGTGAAATCACCGCCCGCGTAGCTCAGGGGATAGAGCACGGCTTTCCTAAAGCTGGTGTCGCAGGTTCGAATCCTGCCGTGGGCGCTTCGTATCACTATCGGGGTTGGCTTACCGGCCGGCGAGCTGGCGTTCGACGTACTTGGCGAGCACGTCGGTTTCGATGTTGACCCGGTCGCCAACGTGGCGGGCGCCGAGCGTCGTCACGCTCAGCGTGTGTGGGATCAGGGCGACGCTGAAGCGGCCCCCCTCAGCCGTGTCCTCGACGTCGACCAGCGTGAGGCTCACGCCGTCGATCGCCACGGAGCCCTTGCTCGCCATCTGCTTGATCTGCGCGGCGGGGACGGCGAACCAGCGCTTGGACCAGTCGCCTTCCGGCTCGATCGCGTCAACCTTACCAAGGCAATCGACGTGGCCGGTCACGTAGTGCCCACCGAGTTGGTCGCCCGCTTTGAGGGAAGGTTCAAGATTGACCTGCGAGCCCGTTTTCAACTTACCTAGATTGGTGCGAGAGAGCGTCTCGCTGCCGGCTTGGAAGGCGATCGTATCGTCGGCGATGGCGATGACCGTCAAGCAGCAGCCGTTCACGCAGATGCTGTCGCCTAGGGAGGAGCCGTTTGCCAACTTTCCGTCGCGCACCACCAAACGCACGCCCGGCCCTTCGGGCTCTAGAGCGACAACTTCTGCGAGCGATTGAACGAGTCCGGTGAACATGGCTTGAAGCCGATCCCTTGCGTTACGCTCGTGCCTCTAAGCGAGCACGGGGCAGGCGTCGAACCAGTCTCGCCGCTGCTGGCCCATCCAGTCGGTGCACTCGGTCGGGCCCCAAAAGCCGGGCTCGTAGGTGTGCAGCGGCGGGGCGTCTCGGCTCTCGGCGTCGGCGGCAGACCAGGCGGCGAGGATTGGGTCGCAGATGCTCCAGGCCGCTTCGACCTCGTCCGCACGGGCGAAGAGGCTGGCGTCTCCCTCGATCGCGTCGAGCAGCAGACGCTCATACGCTTCGGGGATGCTGCCGCCGAAGTTCTCGTGGTAGTTGAAGTCGAGGTCGGTCTGCCGCATCGTCATGCCGGCGTCGGGGACCTTCGTCTGGAAGTGCATCTGGATCCCCTCGGCGGGTTGCACCTGGATGACGAGTCGGTTCGCGTCGCGGATGTTTTTAGGGCCCCCGTTGAACAGCATGTGCGGCGGCTGACGGAACTGGATGACGATCTGGGTGGTGCGGCAGCTCAGGGCCTTGCCGCTGCGGAGGTAGAAGGGCACCCCCTGCCAGCGCCAGTTGTCGATGCCCAGTTTGAACGCGGCGAAGGTCGCCGTACGGCTGTCGTCCGGCACCCCATCGGCTTGCAGGTAGCCGCGGTACTGGCCGCGGACCGTGTCGCGGGCGATGTCTTCGGGGGTCTTGGTGCGAACGGCTTGCAGCACCTTGACCTTCTCGTCTCGCACCGGGTCGGCGGCGTACTTGGCCGGCGGCTCCATGGCGGTGACCATCATGAGCTGCAGAAGGTGGTTCTGGATCATGTCCCGCACCACCCCCGCCGAGTCGTAGTAGCCCGCGCGGCTGCCGACGTCGACGCTCTCCGCCACGGTGATCTGCACGTGGTCGATGAAGTTGCGGTTCCAGACCGGCTCGAAGATCGCGTTGGCGAAGCGCAGCACGAACAGGTTTTGGACCGTCTCTTTGCCCAGGTAATGATCGATGCGATAGACCTGGTGCTCGCCGAACGACTTGTGGACGGTCTTGTTGAGCGCTTTGGCGGTCTCGCGGTTCACGCCGAACGGTTTCTCGATGACGACGCGCCGCTCGCAGTCGCCCTCCTCGCAGGCGAGGCCGGCGGCGCCGAGCGCCTCGACCGCGGGGCCGTAGAAACGGGGCGCCGTCGAGAGGTAGTAGACGCGCGAGGCCTCCTCGCCCCCTTCGAGCTCGGTCAGGAAGGCGCCCAAGCTCTTGAAGTCTTCGAGTTGGCCGATGTCGCCCGGCTGGTAGTAGACCTTGTCGGCGAAGTCGTCCCAGACGTCCGCCTTGAAGTTCTCGCCGGCGAACTTGGCAGTTGTCTCGCGGAGGTCTTGCCGCCAGGCCTCGTGCGAGAACTTGGTTCGGCTGAAGCCGACGATCCTCGCGTCCTCGGGCAACCGCCCCTTGCGGTGCAGGTTGTAGAGCGCGGGGATCAGCTTCCGGCTGGTCAGGTCGCCGGAGGCGCCGAAGATAACGATCGTGTGCGGCATGTCGGCGCTATTCAGCGGAGGCATAGGTGGAGAACTGGCCGGCGGGGCTCATGCCCCGTGTCGCCATGATCCCCAAAGTATCGTCATTGTCTTAACCGAACTCTCGGCCATGTGACAGGTCGGTCGGTTGATGGCGCGACGCCTAATGCGGGGGCTCAGCGGAGGCAGCGGGAGAACAATCGCCCCTCGAATCGGAACGGATCGGCGCCTGCTGATCGGAGTTCGTGCGAAGCGAGCTGTCGCTCCCATCTGCCGGAGTCCATATACCAGGCCGCGCGCTTCCACCTTCTGGTGGCGTCCTCGGTCTTGCCACGGTTGTTGACGAACATCCCAGCAAAGAACTGGAGAGCGGGCTCCCAACCCGGGTCGAGACGGTTGTCGCGTATCACCTTCAGGATTGAGTCGTCCGGGAGCTCGCCTGAAACGGCGGCGGATCGCAGCAGTTTGGCGAGCACTGGGTAGGGGTGCTGCGGGGACGCTTCCTCACGGGCCGCTTCACGATCCAGCCAGGTATCGCGAGTCGCGGTGTCACCATTGGCGTCCGCGAGCATCGCGATCGCTAACGCGTCCCAGTGAGATTCGTTCTCCTCTGCGCGCGTAAGAAGCAATTCGAGGCACGCCTGCTTGTCGCCCTTCGCCCACAGGTAGAGCGATTCACCGAATGCGAAGTCCCTGGAGCCATCACGCTCACGCTTCTCTGTCATGCGTTGTTTCCAACGCCACGCAGCGTCGAGATCTCCCTCGCCGGTGAGGACGCACCAGTCGAACCAACTCTCATTGTTGTATCGTTCAGAGTTCTGGCGCCCAAGTTCAACAGCGGTTTCCAAATCGCCGAGTGCCGCTTGGCACTCGGCCTCCACCTCCCACGCCCACCCAGCACCGGACTGCGAAGCCCGCTCGGCCCACGGCAGGGCCTCCTCATACTCCCCTTGTGTCATCAGAGTCGACGCAATCGCCGCAGCGGCGCTGGCGTGGTTCAGTGCGTAGTCCTCGTGATCGAAGATCTCCTTCGCCGTACCGAGCCAACCCTCGTCGCCTTGGCGGTACTGCATCTTCGCGAGTTCGAGGAATTGCCGGTAGTCGGGCGCGCGGGCGAGGTACTCACGATACAGTTCGAGCGCCTCCTCGTACTCGCCCTTTGTTTGGGCGCGCTGCCCCAACGCAAGCGCGACGACCGGGTGGTCGCGATACCCCTGGTTCCAATCGGCGATCTCTTCGTCCGACACGTCGGGGTCGTGTTGGATCAGCACCGCGTACCGCAGCGGGGAGTGCATGCTCGTGTCGTACATCCAGCGAGCAGCCTGCACACGGGATTCGGTTGATCCCATTTTCATGTACCTCGCGTACTCTAGTTCAGACGCCCCGCGACAGCGGTGTACTAGTCTCCGTACCTCTTCGATCGAGGTGTTCTTCAGCTCGACGTCTCGCGGCACCTGCCAGGGCCAGTAACCTGAGCTCAGGTAGTTTGTGTCCAGCAACTCAAAGTCGGCCAGTGCTCGGTTGTAGCCATCGATCTTCTGCGTATTGCGGATACCAAGGCTGCGTATGATTGGCGCCCAGGGATCGTCCGCGATAGCGGGCTCGACTGCCAGGATGAACCGCGCCGCATCGGTCCCGAGCGAGTCTCGGAGGAAAGTCGCACGACGGTAGATGTGCAGGGTGTTCCAGGCCCGCAGTTCCGCGCCGAGGACACCCCAGGAAGGCTCTTGGCTGTCATCGCAGGCCGCTTCGGTTAGGGTGCGAGCGATCTCTGCAACTTGCAGCGAGCGAGGTTGTTCCGGATGGATACCCTCGACGGCCTCCTGAGTGCTTAGGGGGAGTTCAGTGGCTTCAGGAAGGGTTTGGGCGATCGTATACAGGTGGGCCGCGGGGCCAAGCACGGAGGTTCGGTGTCGCATCGCCACCCCGGCCGAATCGTGCATTGCGTCGCCGATCCAAAGGCAGCCCGGGGCGATCTGCAGGCACTCCTTGCCCGCTTCCATCACCAAAGCAATGCTGCCTGAAGTCTTCGCAGATCGCATCAGCAGGATCGCAGCCAGCTGGGAGTGCGCATCGTCTGGATTGTAGGCGACGTCCTCTAGCTCTTCGTAGTTATGAAAACAAGCATCGATGACGACCTCGAGCCACTCGGGGACTCCTTCTGCGTCTCGGGCCCCCTCGGCCTTCTCAAGTGCGTTGAGCGCCATCGTCGGATATCCGATCAGGGTATAGACGTAGGTTGCAGTCCAGGTCGCCTCGTATGTATCGCGAGCCCGGCGTCGTAGCCGTTCGAGGTAGAGCATCGCCCGTGCACGGTACGCCATCGACCTCGCATCGAGCGTCGTCATGTTGAGCATCGCCAGGTTCGCATATCCCCGCGCCAATCCAGCGAGCCGTTCAGGAGATTCACCGCTATCGCGGATGGCGCGATGCGTCTCGCGGAGAGCTTTGTGCTGAGACAGGTGGTCCATCCGCACGAGCAACTCGGGCACGCCCTCAGGCACCGGCGCTGAGTCGATCAGCTCGTGGCTGTCGCGTTCAACGCCCGCCTCGGCCAAGGCGTCGGCCAGGTCGGTGCGGGTGAGGGGTTCAAGCTTGCGGGCGAGCGCCTGAATGTCGAAGATCGGACCAAGTTGGTGCTCAATCTTGGAGTTGTAGATCGTCTCTCGGCCCCGACGCAGGATGATTTGCAAGCCTTGGCCATGTCGCGACTCGATGGTCGCATCGAGCACCAGCTGCGTCTCCGGGTCGAGCGGTTCGCCGAGCGTCTGATCACGCGTCGCGCAGCCGAGCGTCTCGCGGGCGGCAAGGAGCACCGCTTGCCGCCCTAGTTCGCGATGTTCGATACGCGCGCTAAGCGGGTGCTCTGCGAGCGGCTTATTCTCGAAGGTGACCTCTCGTGTCGTAAGACCGACGGTCGGCGGCGTCGACCAGGCGACTCCGGCAGGTGCCAGGCAGAGAACCTGGGTGGCGACACGCAGCAAGGCGGCAGGGAGCATAGGCCCGGGTCCTGAACCGAGGCGGATGGGTGGGGCAGTCGCGAGCAGTGCAGCATAGCACAGTCTGCGATCCTGACACGCCGCGACGCCCTCCGCGTCAAGCTGGGGCCGCCTCAGCCCTCGGAGGGGGTGACCCGTTCGGGGAACTCGAAGTCACGCGCCCAGATGTTGCGGAAGCGGACGGGCGAGCTGTGGTTCTGCAGTGAGAACGGCCGCCGGGCTTCGTGGGCTTTGTAAATCGGGGCCTCCTTGTGGGAGGTTTTCCCCTGCACCTCGGCGTGGTTGAGGATCAGCACTCCGTTGAGCACGGCGGTCAGGTAGCCCGGCTTGGCGAGCTCGCCCTGCTCATCGAACTCGGGAGCGGTCCAGAAGAGGTCGCACACGTTCCACTCGCCCGGCGGGCGGACGGCGTTCACCGCCGGCGGCACCTGCTTGTACATCGAACCGGCCGAGCGATGCGGGGCCGTGACGTTGTCGTGGGCGTCCATGATCTGGAACTCGTAGAGCTTCATCAGGTGCACGCCACTGTTGCCTCGTTTGGCCCCGTCGTACGGCTCGGCGGGCGAGGGGGCGGACCACTCGAGGTGGATCTGGCAGTCGCCGAAGCTCCGCTTCGTGACGAGCCAGCTCTTGCCGACAACGGCCTCCCCCTCTTCGATGGTCCACTTGTCGCCACCGGTCCACTGTGCGAAGTCGGTCCCGTCGAACAGGACGATCGCATCGGACGGCGCCGCCGTCGGGTTCTCGCCGGGCGTGACGTTCTTCAGCGGGGCCCAGCCGCCGTTGTCCTCGTTCGCGTTGGCGGCATAGGCCGCCGCGGCAAGCACCAAGCAGGCGAGCAGGCTTCTCAGGGTCGTCATAGGATGGCTCATCCGAGGTCGATCTCGTAACCGTCGCGGTAGGGACGCTTCATCATCGAGGCGGCGAGGTCGTCGCCAACGATCGTCTCCCGCACCGGGTCCCATTCGATGCGCCGCCCCAGGCGGCAGCAGATGCCCGCCAGGTGGCAGACGTTGAGCATCTTCATGTGCGAGTGGACGTTGGCGATCGGCGAGGCGTCGTTCTCGATGCAGTACAGCAGATTCGAGAAATGGACTGCCTTCGGCTCGGGGTTCTCGATCATCGGCATGCCGCGGTAGACCTGGCTGATCGCCCCCTCGGGGAGCGGGTTGCTGGCCAGTTCCTCAACCGGCTTGCCCACCAGCTTGCCACGGTTGACGAACATCCGGCCACGCTCGCCCTCGAATAGGATGCCGTTGTCCGTATCGTTGCGGATGATCAGCTCGACGTCGCCGCCGGCGAAATCGACTTTCAGGTTGAACTTTTGAGCCGTGTTGTAGCGCGTCGTGTCGGCCGGCTTGCCGTCGACGTACTCGACGGCGTGCTCCGCTTCGCCGGAGACCGCCACCGGATCAGCGCTGTGCCCCGCGGCGGCGATCCCCAGCATCGCGATGTCGATGTGGTGCGCGCCCCAGTCGGTTAGCTTGCCGCCCGAGTACTCGTACCACCAGCGGAAGTCGATGTGCCCGTTGCTGAAGGGGCGATGGCCTTCGCGCGGCAGGCTGCGGTAATCGACCTGAGGGGCCGGCCCCAGCCAACGATCCCAGTCGAGGGCCGCCGGCGCGTCGGCGACGGGCAGCTGCGGGCTCCAGGCGCCCGAGCCGATCGCCGTCTGCACTCGCCGCAGCTTCCCGAGCCGCCCCTCGGCGAGCATCGCGATCGCTTTGACGAACAGCTTTTCCATGCTCCGCTGTTGCGTGCCGACCTGCACCTTGCGCCCGGTCTCCCGCTGCACGCGGCGGATGAGCTTGCCCTCATCGATCGTCAGCGTGAGCGGCTTCTCGCAGTAGGCGTCTTTTCCGGCGAGCATCGCCTCGACCACGATCTTCGTGTGCCAGTGGTCGGGCGTCGAGATCGCGACGATGTCGATGTCATCGCGGGCGAGCACCTCACGGTAATCGGCGTAGAGATCCGCCTTGCCGCCGCACAGGATCTCGTTGCCCTGCTCGCGGTGCGACGAGTCGACGTCGCAGATGGCGACCAGATCGGCGAAGAGCTGCTTGCTTGGCGCGGTGCGAACGCCGTTGCCCCCCACACCGATCTGCGCAAACCGGGGACGGAAGCTCGGCGTGTACTCTTGGCCGGCCCCGAGGGCGTGGTAGGGCACGAACAGCGCCCCGGCGCCAGCCGCCGAGCCTTGTACAAAAGTGCGGCGTGAAATCGCCATGCCTGCTCCCTGGGTTCCGTCGATGAGAATGCGTTGTGAGGCAGTCTCTCAGTCTAATGTCGCAGAGCTTGCCTGTCCGCCAAAGTAGGAACACGAAGAGGGAGCCGAGTGACTCGGCTCCCTCTGGGGTCTGTTTGCTAGTGTTTCAGTCGAGACTTACGAAGGCTCCTTGCGCAGATCCAGCCACTCCGTGTGGAACATCTCGCCCCGGGGCTTATCGACGCGCTCATAGGTGTGGGCGCCGAAGTAGTCGCGTTGCGACTGCAGCAGGTTCGCCGGCAGATTCGCGCGGCGGAAGCCGTCGTAGTACGCGAGGGCGGTGGCGAACGCCGGCACGGGGACGCCGAGCAGGGCCGCCTGCGACACGACGTGGCGCCAGGCCGTCTGGGCTTGGTCGACCGCGTCGGCGAAGTAGGGGGCGAGCAGCAGGTTCTCGAGCTTCGGGTCGGCGTCGAATGCCTCCTTAATGCGATCGAGGAACACGGCGCGGATGATGCATCCGCCCCGCCACAGCATGGCGCAGTCGCCGTAGTTGAGGGGCCAGTCGTGCTCGGCGGCGGCCGCTTGCAGCTGCACAAAGCCCTGGGCGTAGCTGACGATCTTCGAGGCGTAGAGCGCTTGGCGGATCGCCTCGATGAACTCCTTCTTGTCGCCGTCGTAAGCGGAGGCCGGACCCTTGAGCATCTCGCTGGCGCGGACCCGCTCTTCCTTGCGCGACGAGAGGCCGCGGGCGTAGACCGCCTCGGTGACGAGGGTGCTCGGCACGCCGAGGTCGAGGGCGAGCTGGCTCATCCACTTGCCCGTCCCCTTGGCGCCCGCCCGATCGAGCACCTTGTCGACCATGTAGCCGCCGTCATGGTCCTTGACGCTGAAGATGTCGCGGGTGATCTCGATGAGGTAGCTGTCGAGTTCGCCCGTGTTCCAGTCGGCGAAGACGTCGTAGAGCTCGTCGTTCGTGAGGCCGAGGCACTCCTTCATCATGAAGTAGGCTTCGCAGATGAGCTGCATGTCGCCGTACTCGATGCCGTTGTGCACCATCTTCACGTAGTGCCCGGCGCCGCGGGGGCCGACCCACTCGCAGCAGGGGATGTCCTCGTTCGGGCCGACTTTGGCGGAGATCGCTTGGAAGATCGGCTTGAGCGCGGGCCAAGCCTTCTCGCTGCCGCCCGGCATGATGCTGGGGCCCTTGAGGGCGCCCTCCTCGCCACCGCTGACGCCGACGCCCAGGTAATCGAAGCCCGCTTCCTGGACTTCGAGGGTGCGGCGTTCGGTGTCGGCGTAATAGGTGTTGCCGCCGTCGATCAGGATATCACCCGGCTCGAGGAGCGGCTTGAGCGAATCGATCACGGCGTCGACCGCCGGGCCCGCCTTGACCATGAACATGATCTTGCGGGGGCGGTCGAGCGCGGCGACGAAGTCTTCGAGCGTCTTCGCGCCGACGAACTGCTTGCCCGCGGCCCGACCGGCGATGAACTCCTCCATCACGCTGGTGGTGCGGTTGTAGACGGCCACTTTGTAGCCGCGGCTCTCGACGTTGAGGGCCAAGTTTTCACCCATCACCGCCAGGCCGATGAGGCCGAAATCACACAACTCGCTCACGGGGAGACCTGCTCACTGCTTGAGATCTACGGATAGACAGTCGCCTGAAGCCCCACACCGTAGGCGGGCCGCTGGGCGCGAGTCAATCCACCGGCCGCGGCTTGGCCCTCAGATTATCGGGCAGCCCGATGGTCGCGAGCGAGTAGGCGGGCAGGCGGGCGATGCGGGCGTCGATCTCCGCGATCTGGGCTTTGAAACGCGGGTCGTCCTGCGTCCCAAACCTCTTGAGCAGGTCGGAGAGCTTGATCCCCTCCTCGAACCCCGCGAGCGATGGGACGAAGGAGTTGATGCTGCATCCGCGCGCCAGGCCCGCCACCGGAGGGGCCCCTCGTGTGACGCCCCGGGCGAACCGGACCCCCGCGCGGTTGGCGGCCAGGTCGGCGAAGCTGAACCCGCTGCCGCCGCTGGCGTCGGAGAGTTCCTTGCCGATCCCCCAGAGGTCGGCCTCCTTCTCGCCCACAACGACAGCCAACGCCGCGGAGACGATGAAGTGCTTCAGCGTGTCGTGCCGTTTCTGCGCGGTCGGCTGTCCCAGCACGTTGAGACGTAAGGCTCGGTCTCGGTTTGACTCAATCTGTTCGACCAACTCGCGTGTGCGTGGGTTGATCCGCAGCCCCCCCAGGTTGTCCAGGGCGATCCCCAGGCCCAGGATCAACGCCTTCGGGTCGGCGTCGGTGGCGGCGCCCGCTTGAATCAGACGCCCCGTGAGGGCGTCGCCCGCCAAACGCTGGCTGTAGGGCTGCTTCGCATTGCGTGAGGCGGCCCGCGTGACGGCCGAGACAACGATCCTCGCCGCCGCGGCGGTGCGGTCCGCGTCGGAGACTACCTCGTCACTCGCACGGGCGCCCCGCAATCGCTTCAACAAGCCGACCGCAGCGGGCTCTCCGGGGGTGATGGCCGACAGCGTGGCGTAGATCCGTTGCAATCGCGATTGACGCGTAGCGCTGATCTCCGAGAGCGTTCGCACTCCCCGCCGACGGACTTCCTCGCCGACCATGGCGATCGCGAGCGTGTTGATCGCGTCGAAGCGGACCTCGACACCCTTCAAGCGGACCGCTCGGTCGCCCAGCACCGGACGCATCACGCTGGTTGGCTCGGGGCTGTGGGCAGCGCCGAGGAAGTGGCCGAGTTCGTGGACCAGCAGCTCAACCCGTTCGGGCTCGCTGACCTGGGGCGACCACTCTTTCACCAGCACGTGCCGGCGCAGCGGGCCGCGTGTCCCGCCCAGCCGCCGACGACCCCGCTCGACTCGGTACTGGCTGGTGAAGCCGATGGCGACCGCGCGGTCGGGCGGAGAGTACGAACGCTCGAATTCGGCCAGCGTCTGCTCGAGTCTTGTGATCCGGTTGTCCGACTGCCAACGCTCGTAGCCGACGACTTCGAACCGCACGCCCGAATGCGCCCTGACGATGGCGGCCGCCTCTTCGAAGCGCCGCTTCAGCCTCCCTTGCCACTGTTCGCGACGCATCGGCTCCTCTTCATCGACACAGAGAACGACCGGGATCGTGCTGTCACGAGACCCCGAACCCGCCAACCACGCGCCGGGCTGTGGTGGCGCGGGGCGATCCCCGTTCAGACCAACCTCGTTGAGCTTCAGCACCCGCCGACCCGCCGAGGCGGCTCGGACAAACCAGTAAGCCTTATCGGCCTTGAGCGGTTGGAGGCGTGGTCCGCTGCTCGTTGCGTAGGAGGCCGAGAGCGGGCTGGTCGAAAAGAAGGGCTTCGATTCGCTCGCTGCCAATCGGACGGTCTGGCTGGCTCCCTCGCCGGAAGTGAGGCGCACCGTGACGGTTTCACTCGTCCGGTTTGAGAGGACGGTCACCGCGGCGTGCGCCGGGAGGGTCAACGAGCCGAGGCTCGCCACGAGGCTAAGGACGCTGGCCAACAGTTGTCGCATGCCGCGATTATACGCCGAAACCCGAGGCGGGGCTCAGGTTCGGTAACTCCCCTACGCTCGCACGGCAACCGGGGCGCCGGCGGACGTTGCTCGCGCGTAGTTCTCCAGAGCCTCATCGATCGCCGCGGCGAGGTCGTCAGGATTGCAAGGCTTGGTGAGGAAGCGGGAGACCAGGTCGCCGTGGCTGCTGCGGATGCGTTCCGAGTCTTTCGGGGTGCCCGTGAGCATCAAGAACTGACTGTTCCGCGTGATCTCCGAGGCCTGGATGAGGAACTCAACACCGTTCATCACCGGCATCCGTAAGTCGGAGATGACAACCGGTGTCTCGTCAGCGTTAGCCAAGTGCTTGAGGGCTTCTACGCCAGACTCGGCAACCTGGATCGAGTAACGGTCTTGGAGGCAGCGTCGGAGGCTCGCGAGGAGCATGGGATCGTCATCAACGATCAGGACTTGCGCGTTCATGGTGTCTCATTAGGGCGGGGGGGCAGGGTTTGCCCGCCTTGGGCAAGCAAGCTTAGATCCCGCTGCGGCACCCCGATCCCGTTACCCGGTGTTTCCCGCAGGTTGCGCGCGTCAGGGTTGAACGCCCTCTGGCGATCGGTCGGCCTGCATCGGTTACGCTGCCTGCCGCGCCCTGAGGCCGCCATTGAGCAGCTCGCGGTAGCCTCTTGCGAATCGTTCGGCGACGGCCTCTCGGGAGAACATCGCGTTGAATCGGTCGGCGGCCGAGCGGCCCTTGGCGAGGCGTTCTTGAGGATCCTGGCAGAGTCGGCGTATCGCGTCGGCGAGTGGCTCGGGCGAGCCCTTGGGGACGACCAGCCCATCGACGCCGTCGCGCACCGCCTCCTTCATTCCGCCCGCATCGCTGACGATCGGGCAGACGCCGCACGACATCGCCTCGAGCAGCGCGACGCAGAGCGCCTCGGCGCGGCTCGGCATGACGAACAGGTCGGCCGCGGTCGCCAAGTCCATCGCGTCGGCGCGGAAGCCGGCGAGCCGAACGCGGGGGGCGATGGCCGGGTCGTTCGCCAAACTTACCAGCCGTCGATCCCGCACCTCGCCTAAGAGCAGGTAATAGACGTTCGGCAGATCGGCGAGGCGCCGTGCCGCTTCCAAGAGCACGTCACCCCCCTTCACACGCCGGAAGTTGGCGACCATAGCGACGACCGTCGCGTCCGCCGGGATGTCGAACTCGCCCAAGGCTTCCCGTCCCACGCCCGAAGCCGGCGGACGCGTGAGGCAGTTGTAGGCGAGGAAGCACTTTGTCGGATCGACGCCACCTTGCATCAGCCCGTCGCGCGACGCGGCCGATTCGCAAGCGTGGGCATCGACCAGCGGAGACAAGTAAGTGATCCAGTCCTCCAGGCGAAGCCGCGAAGGGACGCTCGTCACCCCCCGGTAGGAGACGATCGGCGGCCGATCACGGCGACCGGTGAAGGCGAGCGTCGTGTGCGCCAGCGGGCGCGACCCATACGTTTGCACCACATCGGGCCGCCAAGCGGCGGCCGCCTCGCGCACGCCACGGGCCGCGGCCGTTGAGACTTTGGCGCGCAGCGCATAAGGCAGCACCCGCAGCCGGCCCTGCAGCTTGGCCTCCGTCTCGCCCTGGGTCAGGGCGGCGACTTCGAGGTCGTCCCGCTCGGCGAGGGCCTCGTTCACGGCCGGCTTCATGCCGACCGTCAGCACGCGGATCGGGCGACCCGCTTGCGGTTCAGGCGGCATGTCGGGCTCCTCGGTCGAGTTGGCTTGCAACCGCGTTGTGAACCCGGTCGACCGACAACTCGGTCATGCAGCGGTGATGCCCCAGCGGACACTCCCGCTTCCAGCAGAACTGGCAGTCGAGCGAGAGCGAGAGGGGCTGTTCGCCGTCGTAGTGCGTGCGGGTGACGCCCGGGTCGGTCGGCCCGAAGAGGCTCACGACCGGCTTGCCGAAGGCGATGCCGAAGAAGCGGGGGCCGCTGTCGGTGCTCACCAGCATCCGCGACCGCGCGATCACCGCTTTGGAGAGGCCGATCGGCAGGTCTTCCATCTCGCCGAGGCTCCGCACGCGGGGCGAGTCGGCGAGCGTGGCGATCTTCGCGGCGGTCTCGCGCTCGCCGGGGCCGCAGTTGATTAGCACACTCAGGTTGCCATCCGCGATGATCCGCTTCGCGAGCTCGCCGAAGTGCTCGGCGGGCCAGCCCTTGGCGTCGCCGTAGGCGCCGCCCGTGTTGAAGACGACGACCCGCTCGCCCTCGGGCAAACCGAGCCGCTCCCACGCCGCGTCGGCGGCCCGTTCGTCGGCGCCGGTTGTGGCGAGGCGCATCGTCGGCGAGCGCCACTCACCGCCGGCGGCGTAGGCGAGGTTCAGGTAGGAATCGATCGCCGGCAGCGGAGCGCGCTTGCCCCGCTTGGTCGGTTCACGCAGGCGGGTCGTCAGCAGCCAAGAACGCTGGTCGCGCTCGTAGCCGATCTGCTCCCCCGCCCCGCTCCGCCACGCAAGCCAGGCGGTTCGCAGCGAGTTGGTCATCAGGACGATCGCGTCGAGCCGCTCCTCGCGGAGCGTCTCGATGACGGCGCTGGCGCGGTGCGCGGCGTCCTTCGCCTTCGGCTTGTAGAAGACGGCCCGGTCGATCACCCCGAGGCCTTCGACCACGTCGGCCACATACGGCCGCATCACGCCAACGACATGGCCCTGCGGCCCGGCGAGTTCGCGGAGCGAGTCGAGGGCGGGCGTCGCCATGACGGCGTCGCCGATCCAGTTCGGCAAGAAGATTCCGAGTCGCATCCTTGCGGCTCCGGCGAGTGGGCTAGTGAGACGCAGAGTCTATCCGCGATCGCCCGGCGCCAGCAACGCGGATCGTGCGTGTCGTGCTAGCACGGCACGCCGCGCTGATTCAACTCATCGACCAGCGACGCGGTGTCGGTGAACGGCACGGCGTCGATGCCGACCGCCATCGCGCCCGCGATGTTCTCGGGCTTATCGTCCGTGAAGAAGACCCGCTCGGCAGGGACGCCCGCCAGCTCGATTGCCGACAGGTAGATCACCGGGTCGGGCTTCATCGAGCCGACCTCGAAGCTGCCGAGCTTGATCTCGAAGGCGTCGATCAGCTCCGGGTAGCGGCCGTCCAGGAAGAACCGCCAGTGGATCGAGTTGGTGTTCGACAGGATCCCCATCCGGTGGCCCGCCGCGTGGAGCCGGGTCACGAGGTCGAGCGAGGCCTGGATCGGCGTGAAGATGTCGCTCGCCGCGAGCTCGAACTCGGCCCGCGGCGGCCGCACGCCCAGGCGTTCGCACAGCCCCTCGTAGTAGGCGTCCTCGCTGAGCTGGCCCGCTTCGAGGGCCCATTGCTGATCGCCCTCGGTCGGGTCGCCGCTGGGCATCAGGGCGGCCCGCATCGCCTCTTCCGACACCCCCGCCACGCCGGCCATCTGCCGCACCATGCGGGCGTGGTCGAAGTCGAGCAGGACTTTGCCCAGGTCAAAATACAGGAACTCGGGGGGCTGGCTCATGCGGAGGAGTCTCCTCCACGCCCCCTCCGGCGCGAACCCCTACCGGCTAGACTGTTCTCCCTCAACTAAGGAAACCTTCGCTCGCTCTCCAACGACCCAACCCGTCATGCTCAATAAGTACTCCAGCAAGATCACCCAGCCGAAGTCCCAGGGCGCCAGCCAGGCGATGCTGTACGCCACGGGGATGACCGAAGAGCAGATGAACCTGCCGCAGGTCGGCATCGCGAGCGTCTGGTACGAGGGCAACAGCTGCAACATGCACCTGATGGACCTCGCCGGCGAGGTGAAGAGCGGCATGGCGCCCGCCGGGCTGGTCGGCCTGCGGTTCAACACGATCGGCGTGTCGGACGGCATCTCGATGGGCACGAGCGGCATGTCGTACTCGCTCCAGTCACGCGACCTGATCGCCGACTCGATCGAGACGGTCGTCGCCGCCCAGTGGTACGACGGCCTCGTGACCCTGCCGGGCTGCGACAAGAACATGCCGGGCTGCGTCATGGCGATGGGCCGGCTCAACCGCCCCTCGATCATGGTCTACGGCGGCACCATCAAGCCGGGCTTCACCAAGTTCACCGCCGAGGGAGAGAAACGCGACATCGTCTCCGCCTTCCAGTGCTACGGTGAGTGGCTCGCGGGGCGCATCACCGAGGAAGAGCGGAAGGAGATTGTTCAGAAGAGCTGCCCCGGCGCCGGCGCGTGCGGCGGCATGTACACGGCCAACACGATGGCCTCCGCCATCGAGGTCATGGGATTGAGCTTGCCGTACTCCTCCAGCATCCCGGCGGAGCACCCCGACAAGAAGGCCGAGTGCCACCGGGCGGGCGAGGTGATCAAGCTCTTGCTGGAGAAGGACCTCAAGCCGCGCGACCTCGTCACGCGGGCGTCGTTCGAGAACGCGATCAAGTACATCATGGTCACCGGCGGCTCGACCAACGCCGTGCTGCACCTTCTGGCGATGGCCCGGGCGTTCGACGTCGAGCTGTCGCTCGACGACTTCCAGCGCCTTGCCGACGAGACGCCCTACCTGGCCGACCTGAAGCCCTCCGGCAAGTACGTCCAGGAGGAACTGCACGAGGTTGGCGGCACGCCGGCGGTGATGAAGCACCTGCTCGAAGCGGGCCACCTCGACGGCTCGCAGATGACCTGCACGGGCAAGACGGTCGAGGAGAACCTCGCCGACCTTCCCGGCCTCGCCGAGGGGCAGAAGATCGTCATGCCGGTCGACAAGCCGCTCAAGGAGTCGGGCCACCTCCGCGTCATGCGGGGCAACTTCTGCCCCGACGGCGCCGTGGCGAAGATCACGGGCAAGGAGGGCCTCCGCTTCGAGGGCGTGGCCAACTGCTTCGACTCGGAAGAGGAGATGCTCGCCGCCCTGGAGCAGAAGCAGATCAACAAGGGGGACGTCGTCATCATCCGCTACGAGGGCCCGCAGGGGGGCCCCGGCATGCCGGAGATGCTCACCCCCACCAGCGCCATCATGGGCGCGGGCCTCGGCCAGGACGTCGCCCTCATCACCGACGGCCGCTTCAGCGGCGGCAGCCACGGCTTCATCGTCGGCCACGTGACGCCCGAGGCCCAGGCCGGCGGGCCGATCGCCCTGGTGCAGAACGGTGACCGCATGGTCCTCGATGCCGAGGCGAACCAGATCACCGTCGACCTCCCCGACGCAGAGTGGGCCAAGCGGAAAGCGACCTGGACCGCCCCCGCCTATAAGGCGACCCGCGGCACGCTTTACAAGTACATCAAGAACGTGAAGAGCGCGTCGGAGGGGTGCGTGACGGATGAGTGAGCAGCTAGTTTCGCTGCCACACTCCGTTGAGATCCACGATGTTCCTCCACTCAGTACCTTCGCCAAACGCGTGTGGGTCGCTACGTATTATGTCAAGGAAGTAGTTTCTGTACTCGGCCTGCATACGCACATTGTCGATGTAGCCGTTCCTTATGCAGTAGGCAAGTCTGTCAGCGGTGTTTGCAGTAGGCAAGTCTGTCAGCGGTGTTGTACCAGTCTTCGCGAAGTTGATCGAAAGAGCTTTGTAACGCCTCTTTCCTCGCTGGGTCGGTTTCGACCTTAAGCTCTTTGGTGGCTTCATTGACCAGTTGCTTGCAGCGATTCAGTTCGCATTCCAAGTTTAACAACACACCTAAGCTATTCAGCTTGAGGCTTTGGTTGGCTTTGGAGAACTGGCTAATACCAAGTGCTACTCCAAATATCGCGGTAAGAGCAGTTACAACTGCAGATATGGCGCTGACCCACTCTGGACTCATCACCGCTCCTTGGAGTTACCGCTATTCGAGTTCGTAGTATTCTGCACTTGGTTCACCGCTTGTGCAGCGCTTTGCGCTGTTGCAGCAGATGATTGTCCTCTCTCTTCGAGCGACGAAGAGACGTTGTTGGCAGTCCTGTTGGCTGACTGCCCTTCAATTACTTCTTGAACCCAACGATCCGAACTCATGTCTTGTCTCCTTCTGCTTCCTTGCGTTTAGCTATTTCTTCAGCGATCTGCCGTGCACGGTCAGCAGTTCGCCCACTGCTCTGTCCGAACTGCCCGCTTTCTAGCGAGTCAGGTACTGCACGAATAATCCGTTCAACATTGCCGCCATCATTAGGCTCTTTCGCAGGCATTTCTCCCGTCCTTGTGGTGTTCGCTTGTCTAGTGGCACTGTGAATATATGTGCAGCAGCGGATTTTGTGCAACAGCGAAGTCGCATGCACTCCATGGCGTGCTTTCAGCCGGTGCATAAGTGTTGATTAGCCAATGCAGCAGGTAGCAACTACCCCAGCACCGTCAGATTTGCCACCCGCTTGCAGATTGCATACAATCGGGGGTAGCCGGTGAGGCCCGGCTGTCTATTCGGAACCCCCCCCCTCGGGAGAAGCGGCGATGAACCTGCGTACCATGAGGCTGCGAATGGGGGCTTGGACCCTGGTTATGGCGGCGATAGCGACCGCCGCGGGCGCCCAGGATTGGAAGCGGTACCGCGTCCCCGCCGACGCGGGCGAGGGGCGGGAGTGGCGGCTCAACGAGGTCGTCTCGGACGACTTCAACTACACCCACAAGCCGACCACCGAGTTCGCGACCCTCAGCGACAAGTGGACCAACCGCTACTTCCGCGGCGGCTGGGAGGGCCCCGGCACGACCGAGTGGCGGCGTGAGAACGTCGCCGTGGCGAAGGGCAACCTCTGGATCCGCGCCACCCGCGAGCCGGGCGAGACGAAGCAGTTCGTCCACGGCGTCGACGCGGACGGCAAGCCGAAGCGGCTCGACCTCCCGGCGACCCGGCTCGGCTGCATCACCTCGATCGAGACGGTCCGCTACCCGGCCTACATCGAGGCGAAGACGAAGGTCGCCAACGCGGTGCTCGCATCGGACATCTGGCTGCTGAGCGAGGACAGCACGCAGGAGATCGACATCCAGGAGTGCTACGGCGGCCGCGGCGACGACGACCGCGCCGACTGGTTCGCGCGGCGGCTGCACATGAGTCACCACGTCTTCATCCGCCGGCCCTTCCAAGATTACCAGCCGAAGGACGACAGCACCTGGATCGTCAGTGACCGCAAGCCGAAGCGGGGCCGCGGCTACTGGACCGAGAAGTTCCACCGCGTGGGGGTCTACTGGAAGAGCCCGACCGAGCTGGAGTACTACATCGACGGTGAGCTGGTGAAGACGACCAGCGGGCTCGATGATGTCGACGGCAAGGGGGGCATCGACCCGAAGGGCTATACCAAGGACGCGTCTGGCAAACGGACCGGCCTGTCGAAGCCGATGAAGATCGTCATCAACATGGAAGCCCAAGATTGGAACGCCGCCGCCGGTCGCCAGCCGACCGACGAGGAGCTGAAGCGGACCGACGACCACACGTTCAAGGTCGATTGGATCCGCGTCTACGAGCCGGTCGCGAAGAAGTAGATAACGCCTCTCCCCTGTGGGGAGAGGTTGGGTGAGGGGTCGCGCAGCTCTACCCTCCCCTAGCCCCTCCCTGAGAGGGAGGGGGATTTACGGCGCGACTTCACCATGGCCCGGCGTAGAGCACCGTGTACTCGCCCGCGTCGCGGGCGGCCAGCTGGTAGAGCCGCTTCGTGATCTGGCGGAGGTGCAACTGGTCGTGGCAGCACCACGACCCGAGCAGGTCGCCCGCGCGGATCGGCCCGAACTCGGGGTGCTGGTAGGCGAGGTCCCAGTTAACCTCGCCGAGCGACCGCAGCCACGCCACGGACTTCGCCCGCTGGGTGCGGAACCGTTCGGTCGCCGCTGACAGATCGCCCTCGTTGTACCGCCGCTCGACCGCCCAGCCCTCGGGGTCGATCGGCGGCCAGGGGCCCTCGTTCTGATCGAGCACCCAGCGGAGACGCCGGCGGAAGTCGAGCTCCTCCTCGTCCGCCAGGTGCGAGACGACCTCCAGGACCGACCAGTCCCGTGGCGACGGTTTCCAGCGGGCGTCCTCCCCGGCGAGCCCCTCCACCACGCCCGGCAGTTGGCGGCCGAAGCGTTCGAGGGAGTCGAAGATCTTCTGCGGGTCCATGGGTGGTCCTCTTGGCGGCGGTGGTCGCGGCCGATTAGAGCACGTCTCGGCCCCCCGCGCCCTCCGCGCCCTCCGCGGTTATCTTGGGGAGCGATGGACCGCCAGAACCGCCTCTTCGACCGCACGCCCTGCCCCGCCCCGCGGGAGGGCCGCACCGCGCTGGAGTTCTTCGCCGGCGTGGGGCTCGCGCGGATGGGCCTCGAACGGGCGGGCTGGGAGATCGTTTTCGCGAACGACCTCGACCCGGCGAAGCAGCGGATGCACGACGGCCACTTCGGCCCCTCGCCGCACTACGTGCTGGAGGACATCCACCGGCTCGATCCGGCCGACGTGCCCGACGCGCTGCTCGCGCACGCCTCGTTCCCCTGCACCGACCTGTCGCTCGCGGGGGCGCGCAAGGGGCTCAACGCGGGGCAGTCGTCGGCGTTCTGGGGCTGGGTCGAGCTGCTCCGCGGCATGGGCGACCGCCGCCCGCCGCTGGTGCTGATCGAGAACGTCACGGGCCTGCTCTCGTCGAACGGCGGGGCCGACTTCCGTTCGTTGATCGAGGCGCTCAACGAGCTGGGCTACGCCGCCGACGCGATCATGGTCGACGCCGCCCACTTCACGCCGCAGAGCCGTCCGCGGCTGTTCGTGGTAGGGCAAAATATCCCCCTCCCCCCATGGGGGGAGGGGGAAATGCTGGCCCCCGTGGAGCTGGAGCCGAGCACGGTGCGGCCGGCCAAGCTGGTTGAGGAGATGCGCAGATCGACCGACCTCGACTGGGCGTTGGCCTCGTTGCCGGAGCCGCCCACCTACGGCGAGGCGCCGCTCGGGTCGATCCTCGATAGCCTCCCGCCCGACGACGAGCAGTGGTGGAACGAGGAACGCGCTGAGTACTTGCTCAACCAGATGAGCGAGAAACATCGTGAGACAGCGGATGCGATGATCGCCGGTAAGGGCTTGTCCCACGGCACCGTCTTCCGCCGGGTGCGGAAGGGGAAGTCGATGGCCGAGCTGCGGACCGACGGCCTCGCCGGCTGCCTGCGGACGCCCAAGGGGGGCAGCGGGCGGCAGATCCTCTTCGAGGCCGGCCGGGGCGAGTACCGCGTGCGGCTGCTGAACGCCGACGAGTGCGCCCGGCTGATGGGTGCGGACGACTACCGCGTGAACGTGTCGCTCAACCAGGCGCTGTTCGGTTTCGGTGACGCGGTCTGCGTCGACGCGGTCGCCTGGGTCGCCGAGCACCGGCTCAACCCGGTGGCGGAGCGGGTCGTCGGCGGGGCTACGCGTTCTCTTTCGCGATCGTAACGACGAGGCCCTTGAACGCCGGGGTGCGGCTCTTCGGATCGCTGCCGCGGTCGACCAGCACGTTCGCCTCGGGGTAGTACATCGCCGCGTTGCCGGGGCGGATGGCGGGCAGCGCGGTTGCGCGGACCTGCCGCATCTCGCCCGCCGGGCCGGTGACGCGGACCTTTTCGCCGTCGCTGAGCTTGAACCGGTGGAGGTCGTCCGGGTGCATCAGGAGGACGTACCGCCCCTCGACGCCGCGGTAGAGGTCGTAGTCCTCGTAGACGACCGTGTTGAACTGCCCCTCGCTGCGGATCGTCATGACTCGCAGCTCGTTGTCTTCGGTACCCTTGAGCGACGGTGGCTCGTGCGTGTGCAGCCGGGCGCGGCCGTCCTCGGTCGGGAAGCGGGGCTGGTGGAAGACGCGCCCGTCGATCTGGAACTCCTCCTTGGTCTCTCCGATCTCGGCCACCCGGTCCCAGCCCGGCACGACGCGGGCGATCGCTTCGCGGATGCGTCCCGTGTCGCGCATGCCGTCCCAATCGATCGCTTGCAGGTTGGGGCGGTCACCGTTGCGGTCAAGCAGCCGCTGCGCGACGCGCGCGGCGAGGTCGGCGATGACCTCGACCTCGCCCCTTGGCCCCTCGAGCCGGCGGGGGCCGCCGTCGGAGAGCCGCACGAAGTTGAACATCGACTCCTGGGTCGTCGTGTACGGCTCCTCGTCGCGGGCTAGGACGGGCAGGATGAGCGTTTCGTCGGCGAGGCCGCGGGCGTGGCCCGTGTTGAGCGTGGTGCTCAGGTAGGTGACCTGGTCGAGCGTGCCGAGCGACTTCTCCGCGTAGGTCGAGTCGGGGTTTGAGCCGTACAGGTTTCCGCCGAGGCAGACGGCCGCCTTCAGCTCGCCCGCCGTGGCGCCCTCCATGCAGGCCATCGTGTCGAGGCCCGTGGCGGTGGGCAGCTTCACCTCGAAGTGCTGCTGAAGGCCGTCGAAGATCGCCTGCTTGAGCTGCGGCGTGACGCCGACCGAGCCGATTCCCTGCACGTTCGAGTGCCCGCGGATCGGCATGAGCCCCGCGCCGGGGCGGCCGACCATGCCGCGCATCAGGGCAAGATTCCCGATCGCTTGCACGTTGTCGACGCCGTGCGCGTGGTGGGTGATGCCCATCGTCCAGGCGAAGACGGCCGAGCGGGTCTTGGCGTACTTGTCGGCGAGGCGGTCGATCTCCGCCCGCTCGACGCCCGACCGGATGACCAGTTCGTCCCACGGGGCGGCCTCGAGCGCCTCGCGCAGTTCGGGCCAGCCCGCCGTGTGCTGGGTGAGGAAGCCCTCGTCGTGCGCGCCCGTTTCAAGCAGCCGCTTCTGCAACGCGATGAGCAACGCCAAGTCGCCGCCGATGTGGGGCTGCACGTACTCCGTGGCGATTTTCGAACCGAACAGCAGGCTCCACGGATCGCTCGGCACGCTGAAGTTGACCAGGCCGGTTTCGACCAATGGGTTGATGACGATCACCTCGCCGCCGCGCCGGCGGAGGTCCAAGAGCGTGCGCATCAGCCGCGGGTGATTCGACGCCGGGTTGCCGCCGATCAGGAAGACCATCGACGCCTGGTCGAGGTCCTCCAGCTGGATCGTCGCCGTGCCGCTGCCGGTGACGCTCGTCAGCCCCACGCCGCTCGCCTGGTGGCAGTAGTAGCTGCAGTTGTTGACGTTGTTCGTGCCGTACAGCCGCGCGAAGAGCTGCAACAAGAAGCCCGCCTCGTTGCTGCTGCGGCCGCTGAAGTACCAGAAGGTCTCTTCGGGCGTCAGCTTGGCGAGGCGGTCGGCGACGCTGTCGAGCGCCGTGTCCCACGTGATCGGCTCATAGTGCCCCTGCCCCGCCCGGTATCGGACCGGCTCGACCAGTCGTCCGCTGTGCTCGAGCTGGCGCGGCGTCATCGCGCGTAGGTCGTTCACGCCGTGGCGGGACCAGAAGTCGCTCGGGATGGCCTCCTGCATGTCGGCGGCCATCGCCTGCATCGATTTCTTGCAGACCTCCGGGAAGTGCCCCGCCTCGTTGACCATGCCCCCCTTCTGGCCCCCCATGCCGAGGGCGCAGGTCTTGCACGCGTTGCGCGAGCGCATCGCGGACCAGAACTTGCCAAGACCGCCCGCTTCGCGGGCCTTGCGGAACGTGTAGGCGACGGCGGGCCAGCCGCCGCCGGTGCGGACTTTTCTCATAGGGGCGGGTCGTTGAGCTTGGTTGTCCGAAGAGGAGCGTGGCGTCGCGGCCGGCTGGTGGTCAGAATACTGCAAAGCCAGCCGGGTCGCATCCGCGTGACGGCCCGCCTTCTCACCTGTTTCAGGTTATCTCCAGGATTCTAGTATGCGGCACAGGGGCAACTCGCCATGGCTCGGGGTCGGGATTTTATGGTTCATCGGAATCGGGGGCGGTTCAGGACCGGTCGATGCCGCACCGAATGTGCTGATCCTCTACGCCGATGACATGGGTTACGGCGACCTCGCCTGCCAGAACCCCGATTCGAAGATCCCGACACCGCACCTCGACCGCCTCGCCTCCGAGGGGGTCCGTTTTACGGACGGGCACTCCTCCTCGGGCATTTGCACGCCGAGCCGGTACGCCCTGCTGACGGGACGCTATCACTGGCGGAAGTTCCACGGCATCGTCGGCGCGATGGGCGCTTCGGTCTTCGAGGCGGGGCGGCTCACGCTGCCCGAGATGCTGCGGCAGCACGGCTACCGCACCGCCGCCATCGGCAAGTGGCACCTGGGCTGGGATTGGGGCGCGATCCGTAAGCCGGACGCCAAGCCGCAGGGCGCTGGCAAGAAGCGGTTCTACGGGCCCGAGGCGTACGCGTGGGAACAACCGATCCCGGATGGCCCGCTCGCGCACGGGTTCGATACGTACTTCGGTGACACGGTGATCAACTTCCCGCCCTACTGTTGGATTGAGAACGACCGGGTGCAGAAGGCTCCGGACCGTGTGCTCGACACCGAGCGATGGAAGCCGATCAAGGAGGGGCGGTGGGAGTGCCGCCCCGGCCCGATGGCCGCGGATTGGGACCCCTACCAGAACGTGCCGACCACCGTCGCGCGGGGCGTCGAGTTTCTGAAGTCGCAGGAGGAGAGCGACCGGCCGTTCTTCCTCTACTTCGCTTTCCCCTCACCCCACGCGCCAATCATCCCGAACGACCGATTCGACGGCGCCTCCGGCGCGGGGGCCTACGGCGACTACGTCGTCGAGACCGACGACGCCTGTGGCCAGTTGCTCGAGGCGCTTGAGCAATCGGGGAAGGCGGAGAACACGCTGGTCGTCTTCACGGCGGACAACGGCGCCGAGAAGTACGCCTACGCACGCGACGAGAAGCACGACCATTGGTCGTCGGCTCCGTTCCGCGGACTGAAGCGCGATATCTACGAAGGGGGCCACCACGTCCCCTTCGTCGTCCGCTGGCCAAGCGTGGTCGCAGCAGGGCGCGTGTCGGACTCGCTGGTTTCGCAGATCGATCTGATGGCGACCTTGGGGGAAGTCCTCGGAAGCGATCTGTCCCGCGCGGCGGAGGACTCGCAGAGCTTCTTGCCGGTGCTCAAAGGCGAGTCCCCCATGGCCCGTCAGAGCCTGGTGCACAACACGTTTGCGAAGAGCTACGCCTTGCGGGATGGGCAGTGGCTGCTCGTTAACGCCAAGACGGGCTACCACTCGGGCCGGAACCGAGAGTGGGAAGAACGCCGTGGCTATCCCCCTGAGGATGACCAGCACGCAGGGCTGTACGATCTCTCGGAAGACCCGGGGCAGCGAAAGAACCTCGCGGCGATGCACCCCGAGCGAGTCGCTGCAATGAGAAAGCGGCTCAAGCAGATCCGCGAGCAACCCGAGAAGTAGCCCGCTCAGTCCGTGCCTCCCCCCTGCCCCGCGGGCCGGCGAGGGCTCTTGCGGCGGGAGACGCGGCGTTGGCCGCGGGTGCGGACGGCGGCGAGGCAGTACTCGCGGCGGTTGTGGGCCAGCTGGCGGGTCCGCACGTCGGCGAAGCCCCAGGAGCGGACGCGTTCGATCGTCTCGGCGACGACCTCGGGTCGTGCCAGGTTCATGCCGAGCAGCTTGAGCGTGAGCAGCAAGCCGCGGACATGCATGGTGTCGTGGGTCACCAGACGCTCGACCGAGTCGAGCGTGTACTGCGGCGCCACGTTGATGTCCGCCGCGATCCACGAGGCGTCGGTCACCTCGTCGACGCCGATCTCGTTCGATCGCGCCCTCAGGTGCTCGAACAGCGGGTTCGTGGTGACGACCGGATCGACCTCCGCCGGGTCGACGCCCACGACGTGCATGCCGGCGTCCATGAGGGCTTGGCTCGCTCCGCCGGGAGCGCAGCCGAACTCGATCCAGTAGTCTCCCTTGCGGCAGGGGAGGCCCGACCAGCGGAGTCCCTCCTGGAGTTTCAGGTAGGCCCGCGAGACGGCGTCGCCGGGCAATTCCAGCTTCGGCACGCCCCCAGGCCAGCGGTCGGTGCGGCTCCGCAGGGCGTGGGCGCCGATCCACCATTGCTTCGGCTCAACGAGCGCCACGTCGAGCGCCAGCTTCGCGCCGCCGTCGCCCGCGGCGTGGTCAACCAGAGCCCCTTCGGGCGCTGCGTCACGCAAGGCGACGACCGCGGCGAGCGACTCGGGCGTCGGGCCAGGCTCGACGCCGTCCTCGCCCGGGATGGCGTGGTCCCGGCTCCACACGTGCAGCGCCAGCGGCCCGGCGGCCGCGAGGGCTTGGGCCGATTCGTGGCTCCACAGGCTCTCGGCGAGGGGGCCGGGCGTCGGCTCTTCCGCCTCGACCCGCCCGAGCGACAGGCCGATCGCCCTGGCGAAGGTGAGCCGCAGCGGATCGAACGACGCGGGGCTCGCCAGCTTGGGGAGCTTGAAGGTGACGAATCCAGGTCGCGAGAAGGCGAACTTCCAAGCGGGAATCCGCGCGGCGACCTCCGCCTTGAGGGCAGCTTCGATACCTGGTTGGCAGGTGCAGTAGACGAATTCAGCGTTCACGTAGGATGACGGGATAAACCACAAAGGAACGAAGGAAACAAAGGGCGTGGAGCGGGGCCGCTCGGGGGGCCTTGGTTTCCTTCGTTCCTTTGTGGTTCCTATACTAGCCGGTGTGACCCCCTTTCCCCACTCCCCCGATTCGCATGTCCGGATTGAGCGACGAAGAACTCCGCGCCAAGCTCGACGACGAGCAGTATCAAGTCACCCAGCAGTGCGGCACCGAGCCCCCCTTCACGGGCAAGTACTGGGACCATAAGGAACCGGGCGTCTACCACTGCGTCGTGTGTGCCGAGCGGTTGTTCGACTCAGAGACCAAGTTCGACTCGGGCAGCGGTTGGCCGAGCTACTTCGACGCCTGCGAGGGGACGATCGCCACGCGCGAGGACGCAAGCCTCGGCAGGGTGCGGACCGAGATCCTGTGCGCGAAGTGCAACGCCCACCTCGGCCACGTGTTCAACGACGGCCCCCCGCCGACGGGCCTGCGTTACTGTGTGAACTCAGCGTCGTTGGCGTTTGTGCCTCAGACGGGCTAACGGCTTTCGCTGCGGCGAGCGCCGCCTGCGAGGAGCGTGGCGCCGAGCGTGAAAGCCAGTGGCAACGCGTGCGGCGTGGGGACGGCGAGGGTCGCGGCTTGCGTGGCGCCGTAGTTGCCACGCCAGAGCTGGTAGTCGTCTTGATCGACGACGAGGTCGCCGTTGGCGTCCGCGCGGAGGTCGCTTGTGGAGCCGTTGGTGTCCCGCCAAACCGTGTAGTCGGCCGCATCGACCATGCCGTCGGCGTTGAAGTCTCCCGTGAGGCCGGCCGTCAGCAGGACGAGGTCGAACTCGCCACCAACCGCGATGCCGGCCCACGACGCGTCGTCGACCCAGGCTTGGAACTCCGAGAGGTCCATGCCGACGGGGGCCAGGTCGCCGAGGTCGGCCTGCTGGTCGAAACCGATAACGGAATCGAGGCGAGCGCTCACCCAGCCGATGTCGCCTGGCGTGTTATCGACCAGGGTGGAGGCCTCGCCGACGGCGCCATCGAGATCGCTGAAGTCGGCCATCCCGATGAAGTCCCCTTCACCGCTTAGGTGGAAGGCGAACAGCGTGAGCCCATCGGCGTCGATCGCCAGGCCGCCGGTCTCCGGGTCGTAGAGCAAGTCGGGGTTATCGACGGATTGGCCGGCATCGACCGGGCCTTCGACAACGGAAGCCTTCGCTCCGGTGAATCCTTCGGTGACGGCCCCCAGGTCGGTGAAGTCGACGTCTGAATCGCCGTCGAAGTTGCCCTCGGTCCATTGGCCCGAGGCGCCCAGGTGCGCGATCGTCGCGACCGCGTCGCGGGTGTCGATGTCGCCGTCCACGTCGGTGTCCCCGGCGACGGCGTTTCGCAGGGCCAGCCAGTGGTTCAGATCGCCCTGATCGACCGTCCCGTCTTCGTTGAGGTCGTGCTTGTCGTCAGCGGCGGCGGGGCCGAACTGTAAGTAAAGCTGGTTGATGTCACCCGCATCGAGCGTGCCGCTAGCGTTGTAGTCGCCCACGGAACGTCGCACGCTGAGCGCCGCGGCGCTGATCTCCCCGGCGGCGGTCGAGAACGGGAAGAAGAAGGAGACCTCGTTCTCCCCATCGACCAGCATCGAGGCCGGCACTTCGATCTCGCGTTGGATCAGGTCGTCGTCGTTGTCGTCGAGGGCGAGGTCATCGGATGTCACCGTGAACGAGTTGCCGTTCACGCGCACCGAGAAAGTTGGCATGCCGCTGGGCACGGTGTACCCAAAGCGGAGGGTCGCCCCGGTGGCGTCCTCGGTGTCGGCCGTGATGGTGGTGCTGATGAGCGTTTGGGAAGAGACGGGGATCTCGACGTCGTCGCTGTAGTAGGTCTCTGAATCGTAGGCTTGGTCGTAGACTTCCGGCCCGGTGAGCGTCAGCTTGAGCACGGCCCCCTCGTTGGGCTCCAGTTGCAGGCTGCTCCAGGTCGCGGAGACGTCCGCGTCCTCGACGTACACCCCCTGGGTGCCGTTCCAGTAGACGCGGTCGATCGAGGCGGAAGCGACTTCGCCCAGGCCGGCGAGCGCGCCAAGGTTCACCGTGTTGCTTGTGCCTTTAAGGTTGTTGAGCATCACATGCAGAACGTTCCCCTCGCGGAAGGCGAGCGTTTGCAGGTCGGGGTCGTCGTTCTCGATCTGCAGGTACTCGCCGTTCAGCTCGTTGTGCATGCGGTACATGCTGGCGACGACGGTCTCGTGCCAGACGCCGGCCGCGTCGCGTTCCCAGAAGACGTTGTCCCCCGCGGGGCTGGTCGGCGTCTGCCTCTCCCACCACATCGGTCCCAAGAACGGCGTGGCGTTCACGATCCGGTCGGGGTGGTTCATGAAGACCATCAACTTCTCGCGCGTGTCACGGACCAGGTCCCATTGTTGCTCGGGCCGCGTGTAGTCGCCGTAGTCGTCGTCGGCGCTGGTTGAGGGGTCGCCGGTCAGATTCGTGCGGTTCCACGATCCGTACTCGGTGATCGAGAAGGGCTTGGCGTGGCCGAACTTCTGGGTGCTGTACGCGTCGTACAGGTCCATGATCGCCGCGAGGCGCCCGGGCGAGCTGAAGAGGATCTGCTGGTGCGAGCCGTCGTTCGCGACGTCGTAACGCTCGTAGGGGTGGATCGTCCAGAAGTCGAGTTCGACCGACTGCCCGCCGGCGGTTTGCCAGGAAGCCATGTCGTCCATCAGCTGTCGGGATCGCTCCCAGCTGTTCTGGCCGCCGTCGGCGTAGTCGTCGCAGCAGGAGGGGCCGCCGAGCTTCGCTTCGGGGTGCTGTTCCTTGACCAGCTCCGTGACCTCGCGGTGCATGTCGATCACGTCTTGCCACTGGGCCGGGGTGTTGGCCGGCCAGTTCGGCTCGTTCATGATCTCGATGTAGAAGCGGTCCTTGTCCATCGGCAGGTAGCCCTGCCCGGGCCCCGTGCCGTAGACCACTTCTTCTAAGTAGACGTTCAGGAAGTCGGCGTAGCCCTCGAAGTTGTTGACCTGCTCGCCACCACCGTCCAGGAAATCGGGGAAGACGCTCTTGCGTCCCGAGGTGACATAGATCGGGTTCTCGGACTCTCGTACCGAGACCCACGCCGAGCTATTCAGCAAGCGGTTCTTGTAGCCCGAACTGCTGGTGTTCTGCAGGCTGTTGATCAACGCCGTGTGCTCGAAGAAGCCCGGGTTGTTGGGGTTCTCCGGCACCGGGCTGTTGGTCCAGACCCGCATCGCGGCCGGGAAGTCGTTCGTCTCGCGGCCCGAGAAGGTGTGCAGCCCGTCGGTGGCGTGGACCTCCGACTCGAGGTCGCCGAGGTTCGTGCTGGTTCCCGGGGTGAGCTGGCCCCAGTGGTTGAAGTACTGCGCGCGGTCGAGCGTCTTCACCCCACCGACCATGCCGCGGGCGTTGGCGTGGATCGTGACGTTGGATTGCGCATCGGCCCGCCGAACCGCGGCGAACGAAACCACGGCCAGCAGCAGATAGGCGCAACAGCAGCGCCACACTTGGCAGCGAGGGGGGGCGTTCACAGGGACTCGTCTCAAGAGGGGCCGAGAGCGAGCTGTGCTCTGCCTGGCCGGGGGGCTGTTCCGGTCGCGGATCGGGGCGTGATGAGGCCCCGGCCACATTGCCGACAATAGACAGGCCAAGCCTTTTTGTCGAGCGATCGGCGGCTAATGGGCCGTAAGTCCCCCCCGAGAGACCAGCCCAGAGCCGTCCCTCTGTGCCTCGCTGATTCAGTCCTTCGAGCCGATTTCATCGGTGTAGGCTTGCAGCATGAGGCGGTTCTCGTCGCCCTCGTGCAGGCTGAGCATCTGGCGGAAACGACCGAAGGCGTTGGCCAAATCCGCCGGCGGCATCGCCCCGCTGGTGAGGCTTTGGAACTGCCCAAGCAGCTCGGCGTGCTCCTCGGTGAGTCGCGCGATCTCGGGGCCGAAACGGGCGTCCTGCTCAAGGATCTGAGCGTAGAACCCGGTCGGTTCCTCTTCCGACGCAAAGTGTTCGGCGAGCTTGTTGGCGAGGGTCGCCAGCTCGGGGCCGATGGCCTCCGATTGATCGGGCGTATTCTCCATGCGATCAGCGATCGATTCGATCAGCTGCCGGAGCGCTTCGTGCTCGCGATTGATTGGCACGGTCTTGTCGGATGGCGTGGTCGTAGGCAGGCTCATGGCTCAGCTCCCAGTCTTAGGAATTGGCGCATCGCCAACACACGCTGGCGACGCAGGAAGCCGCCTGAATTGCTCCTCGCTTAGTTCTAATCTATCGGGCAATTCACAGGCGTGCGAGAACAATCTGTCGTGACCGATTGTCACGCGTCATGCGGTCGCAGCGGGCTGAACGCCAGCACGAATCGCTTCTCGCCGTGCTCGGGGAAGAGGACCGCGGCGCGGCGGCCTTTGCCGTTGCCGCTGAGGGTGATCACCTTGCCGACGCCCAGCTCGGGGTGCTCGACCGCCATGCCGATTTTAAAGACGTCCGGCGAGACACGCTTCGCGCCGAGGCCGCCGGCGCTCAGCAACGCCGCGCCGGTTGTCACCGCGGAGGGGTCGCCGGTCGAGGGTGGGGCCTCCGGCTCGCTCGGCTCTTGTTGATAGACCTCTTCCTCGGGCGCGGCGCCCCAGTCGCCGACCAGGTCATCGGGCGCCAGGCCGAGCTCGTCGGTGGGCGTGGTCTGGTCCAGCTCCATCTGATCGGTCGGGATTTCCATCAGGAAGCTGCTGGGGATCGCAATCCGGCGTTGGCCCCGGTAGTCGCGGCGGAGGGCGTGGCTGAGCTGCAGCTCTTGCTCGGCGCGGGTCACGCCGACGAACGCCAGGCGGCGTTCTTCTTCGAGCTGAGTCGGGTCTTGCGCGGAACGCTCGTGCGGCAGGATGCCGTCCTCGACCGCCAGCAGGAAGACGGCCGGGAACTCCAGCCCCTTGGCGGCGTGGAGCGTCATGAGGGTGACCTTGTCGCCGTCGTCGTCCCAGCCGTCGGTCTCGTTCACGAGCCAGGTCCGCTCGAGGTACGCCTCGAGGTTGGACTCCGCGCCTTCTTCCTCCTCCATCTGCTCGTCGAACTGACGAGCGTCGGTCAGCAGCTCCTCGATGTTCGCGAGGCGGTTGAGGTCTTCCTCGCTCTCGCTCTTGGCGAGGTGCTCGCGGTAGCCGGAGAGTTCGAGCACGGCGCCGACAGCCTCTTCCGCGGGGCCGGCCGCGTAGGCGTCGAGCCGATTGATAATGTCGACGAACTTGCCGACCAGCGTCGCCGCCCGTTTGCTGAGCCCCTCGACCTGCGGCGCGTCGCGCGCCGCGTCGAGCAGCGAGAGGCCGTGCCGGTACGCGTAATCGCTGAGGCGTTCGATCGTCTTCGCCCCGACGCCCCGCGCGGGCGTGTTGACGGTCCGTTCGAAGGCGAGGTCGTCCTTCGGGTTGTTCATCAGCTGGCAGTACGCCAGCACGTCCTTGATCTCCTTCCGCTGGTAGAACTCCTGCCCGCGGACCATCTGGAAGGGGATCTGCTGCTGCCGCATCACGCGTTCGACGGTGCGCGACAACGCGTTCACACGATAGAAGATCGCGAAGTCGCTGTAACGCCGCCGTCCGGAGCGGACCGCCTCGGTGATGGCCGCGGCAACGCCGCGCGCTTCGTCGTCGCCGCTCGCGTAGGTCGCCAGCCGGACGGGCGGGCCGTCCGGGTTCTCGGTGAACAGCGACTTCGGCTTGCGGCGTTGGTTGTGCGAGATCAGCGTGTCCGCGACCGACAGGATCGCCGGCGTGCTGCGATAGTTCTGCTCGAGCCGAACGACCTTCACTCCCGGGTAGTCCGACTCGAACTCGAGGATGTTGTTCAGGTCGGCGCCACGCCAGCCGTAGATCGACTGATCCGGGTCGCCCGTGGCGGCGAGGTTCGGGTGGTCGACGCTCAGCGCGCGGAGCAACACGTACTGCGCCCGGTTGGTGTCTTGGTACTCATCGACCATGACGTAGCGGAAACGCTCGTCGAGCTGGGCCCGCAGGTCGGAGTCGTCGTGCAGCAGGCGGGCGATGTGCAGTAGCAGGTCGTCGAAGTCGACCGCGGACGACGCCAGCAGCCGCTTCTGGTACGCCGGATAAACCGCGGCGACGATCTCGGACAGCGGGCTGCCGGTCTTGGGGCGGTACTCCTCGGGGCCGATCAGCTTGTTCTTTGCGTTGCTGATCGCGCCGGCGATCCGGTCGGGCGTGTAGCCGAGCGTGGGGATCTTGAGCGACTCGACGACCCGCTTGAGCGTCTGCCGCGCGTCGCTGGCGTCGTAGATCGTGTAGTTGGGGTCGAGCCCGACCCGCTCGGCGTGCTGACGCAGCATCTTCGCGCCGAAGCGGTGGAAGGTGCTCACCCAGACCCGCTCGCCCGGCGCCAGGCGGCCGATCCGTTGCCGCATCTCGGCGGCCGCCTTGTTGGTGAAGGTCAACGCGAGGATCTGCCAAGCCGGCACGCCCTGCCGGAGGAGGTTCGCGACGCGGTGCGTAACGACACGCGTCTTGCCGCTCCCCGGGCCGGCGAGGATGAGCATCGGCCCGTCAACGTGCTCGACCGCTTCGCGCTGGGCCGGATTCAGGTTTGCGAGCGGGTCGTCCACGCGGCTGAGTTGGTGCCAAGGAAGTTGATTGGAGGCGTGCCGATCGATCCAAGTCTAAAGCTCGTGTCGCCCGAGGGACCACCCGCTGGGGGGTGATGGGGCCTCAAGAAAAGTGGAAAAAGTGTCTGCGGGGCTGTCGTCAAGCGGAACCCAATCGTTAAACTTCGCGTCAATCAACGCGGCTTCGGACGGAGCTAGCCGCCGGGCCGCGAATCCAACTAAGCGCGATTTAACCAGGGAGGGAACCCGCGATGACGACCCGTATTCCGGTCGATAAGGCCCAGGCCGCCAGCGACGACATGCAGCGTCGCCTTGAGATGAGCACGGCGGAGATTGGTCTGGCCGTTCGCACGACGAACTGCCTCGAAGAGAAGGGCGTCTTCACGGTGAGCGATCTTCTCCAGTGCCAGCCAGAGGATCTGCTCAGCATCTCGAACTTCGGCGAGAAGACGCTCGAGGAGGTCTACAAGGCGCTCGAAGGGGTCGGCTTCTACCGCCCCGGTCGCCAGCGCCCCATCGAAGAGGAAGCCCCGCTCGCCCGCCGAGCAAAGTGAAGCGACGGTCGGCGTGGCGTTCCAGTCTGATTAGAATCGAGCGAGGCGGCGCGTTCGCGCCGTCTCGCTTTGCTTTTATCCGCCCCGATCGATGCGACGACGTTTCCCGCTGCTGCTGAAGAAACGGGGCCGGAGGCGGACCGGTTCGCCCCTTTGGGCGCGGGTCGGCGAGGTGCTGTACCACGTCATGTTCGTGGCGATGGGCGTGATCGGCCTCTGGTGGAGCCTCTCCGACGTGCTGTTGCCCGAGTGGCGGCTCGCCAAGGAGGCGGAAGGCTTCACGCGATCCGACTGCACCGTGGTCGGCGAGCGGGTCACTGAGCGCCCCGGGCTCGCCGAGCCCGAGTACTGCGCCGAGCTCGAGGTGGTCTTCGCGGATGACGCCGGCGAAGAACGCCGGGTCTGGACCCGCCACGGCGTCGGGCGCGACACGCCGAGCCAGGCGGAGGCCGCCGCCGCCTTGGAGCGTTATCGGCTGGGCGACGAGTTGCCCTGCTGGTTCGACGCGACCAACCCGGACCGCGTGCTGCTGAGCGTCAAACAGCGATGGTGGCCCTGGCTGGTGCTGTCGATCCCCGTCTCCCTGGTCGTCATTGGCGCCTTCGGGCTGACCCGGGCGTTCGTCTCGACCCAGTCTTCCCCCGAGCGGCGGTCGTCGCTCATGGCCGGGGGGCTCGACTTATCGCGGCTCGAATCGACCGGGCTGCGTCCCACGGTGGCCTCGGGGCTGCCCACGCTCGAGCAACCGGGTGAGAACGCCGGTGTCGAGCGGCAGTACCGGTTGCCAGCCGACGGAGCCGAGGGGTGGCGCGTTGCGAGCATGGCGACGCTGTGCGCCGTTTGGAACGTGCTGGTCGCGTTGTTCGCGTACCAGATCGGCGTCGGGTACCTGTCGCCCGCGGTCCGGTTCGGCGTCGCCGCCCTGGTGGCGACTCCCCTCGCCGTGATCGGTTGGCGTATGACGCGATCCACCTGGCGCGACGCCCGGGGCGTCGGCGGCGGCGGGGTGACACGCGTCGAAATCGATCGCCACCCGCTACGCGTTGGCGAGGTCTCAACCGCCACGCTGCTGCAATCCGGGCAGATGCGGATTCGTTCGCTGGTGGTGTGCCTCGTCTGTGACGAGATCGCCACTTACCGTCAGGGGACCGACACCCGCACCGCCACGGCCGAGGTGTCGCGGCGGCCGTTGCTGACCCATCGCCGGCTGGTGATCGACACCGACGAGCCGCTCACGCTCGACTTCGAGCTCTCTCTCCCCGCCGACGCCCCTCACTCGTTCGTCTCGCCGAACAACGAGGTGCGTTGGTCGATCGAGGCGCTGATCGAACCGATGGGGCGTCCCGAGATGAAGCGGCGTTTCCCGTTGTGCGTCTTCCCTCGCGATGTCCCGGGAAGGAGCGGAGCCCCGAGCACGCCCGCCCCGACCAGTGCGGAGGCCGTGTTGTGAGCGATAGGAAGGTTAAGGACCAGGACACCGAGCTGTGGGTCGATCAGGGCGAACGCCTCTACGCGCCGGGCGAGACGCTCACCGGCGGCTACCGCTTGGCGGGGTGGCGCGAGGAGGGGGTGACCGCGGTTGAGCTCTCCGTGCTGTGGTACACCTCCGGGCAGGGCGAGGAGGACCTTTTCGTCCATCACTTCGAACGCAAACGCGAGGCGACCCTGCCGGCTCGCACCGACGAGGCCCCGAATCGGTTCGAGAGCGTTCTGCCCTTCAGCCCGCTCAGTTATGACGGACAGATCGTGAAGGTCTGTTGGGCGGCGCGTTTGCGTGGCTTCTTTCCAAACGGCAAACAGCGCGTCATTGAAGCCCCCTTCTGGTTGGGGCTCGGGGCGCGCCCGGGGGGAGCAACGTGAGCCTCTCGCCCTGTCCCCCGTCACGAGACGCGAACCCGTTCGCCACTTGTTGGACACGTCCCGGCGCCCTGCCCTACCTAGAAACGGACCGGGCACGTCCTGATGACGTTGTCACGCGTTTGGCTGCTGCTGGCTGGCGTGGACAGCTCGTTGGGGAGCACGGTTCTGGCAAGAGCGCGTTGCTCCAAGAGCTCAGCCGCTTGCTGAACGCGCGGGGCGTGGTAACGGTCGGCTGCAAGGCGACGCGCGGTGAGCACTCCCTAGAGTCACCAAGCGGGCCCGAGGCGCCGGTGGGGAAGGTCTTGATGGTCGAAGGCTTTGAGCGCCTGACCCGCCGAGAGCGTTCTCGGCTGCTCAAGCATTGGCGCGAGCTTGGTTTGGGCTTCGTGGTCACCACCCACCGGCCGCTTGTCGATTGGTGGCGTCCGCTGCCCGTCTTGGCCGCACTGCGTCCCGACGAGAGACTGCTCCGCCGGCTCTTCGACGGTCTAACGGCGGATCGCGCGACGCCGGTTGCCTGGGCAGACGCCCGTCGCGCCTTTGCGCGTCGTCGGGGGCGGCTCCGCGAGGTCTGGTTTGACCTCTACGACCTGCACGAGCGGCACACCCGAGGTGAACGAACCGTGGCGGTGGTCGTCTCGTACACGGAAGCGAGGCGGATCGGCTGAGCCGCCGCCCGCTCGTCCCGATTCGACTCTTCGCGAGCTGTCCGCTGCTGGCGCCGAGGCCCTCGCCTGCCCAGGGGGCTCAATCGTCAGGGTCGTTGCAACAGGAATCTGCGACCAAATTGCGGGTTCTCTCAAGCAGCGAGTTGCCTCAGGGGGCGCCAGCAAGGTAGATAGATTAGATGGCCGAATTATCCGCCAACCTTCCCAGGTGTTTTTCGATGCGTCCTTCGCTCCCCTTGATGCCGTTCGCCCTGCTGGCCCTCGCCGCCGGCCCGTCTGTCGATGCCTCGGCCCAGTGCTGTGGCACGCCGACGGTCGCGTACTCGCCGGTGGTGGCCGCCCCCGCTCCGGTGGTGGCGACGACGACCGTCTCGGACGGTTGGTACCCCGGCAAGGCCCTGGCGAACTTCTCGCGCAACCTGTTCGGTTGGAACCGAGTCAACACCACCTACACAGCGGGCTACGGCGCGACTCCCTACACCGCCGGCTACGCTCCGTACACGGCGGGCTACGCGCCTTACTCGGTCGGCTACGCCGCGACGCCGCGGTACACGGCGGGCTACGCCCCGACGTACCAAGTCGCCTACCGGCCGACTTACCCCGCCAGCTACGGCCCGGTCGCCTACACGCAGACGGTGAGCCGTCCGGTCGTGCTGTCGCCGGTCGTCGCCGCGCCGGCCTGCGATACGTGCTCCACCGGTTGCGGGAGCTGCAACGCCTGCGGCGGGGTCGAGCAAGCGACTTACTTGGCCTCACCCTCGTCGTCGTGCAGCTCGTGCGCGGCGGGTGGCTCGGTCACCTCTTCCTACGATTCATACGACAGCGGCTCCTCCTACGTCGAGCCGCGTCCCACCCTCGCGCCCAACGACAACGTTCCTGCCGAACGCAGCATCGAGGTGCAGCGCCCCGACACGGATGACTCGCTCGACGACGACTACAACTACGACAGCTTCGACGACGAGAAGACGCCGACCGACCCGGCCGCCGCGAACGACTACTGGCGTGCCCCGCCACTGTTCGCGCCGCCCAGCAACCGGGTCACGCAGCGGGCTCACCCCGCCCCGGCAAAGATGGCGGTCTACCGCCGTCCGGCCAACGCGCAGGCGACCGCCTTCCGTCGCCCCGCGCCTCCACGCAAGGCCGACGCCCCGCGGGTCAACCGCCTCAGCGCGGATGGCTGGGCTTCGGCCGAGTGAAGCCGGCCCGAGTCTTGATAGCGATCGGCTCGACTTGACCCGCCAGTCACGCGGCTGCTAGGAGAGTTCTTCAGCAGCTCAGTGGTCTGGAGACGGTCGCGTGACCTCGGCAGTGGAACGTCGCAACTCCCTTAGGACGCTGGCGACGCGCGCGCTGCTAGCATCCCTGTCGGTTGGCCTCGCCGATCCGGCGTTGGCCCAGAGCGTGCAGATCCCGGCGGGGAGTCCGGGCGTTACTTCGCCCGCGAACCCGGTCTGGGGCGCGGCGCCATCGACTTACGCCCCCGCGGCGCCGCTCGGTGCTCCGCCGCCCGCGTTCAACGCTTACTCGGCCGCTCCCGCGGCCCCCTATTACGGCGCCCCGCCCGTGACGGGCACGCCTTACTCGTACGCGCCGCCGGTGACCGGCGCGCCCTCGTACGACTACGGAGCCCCGCCGCAACCCGCCGGACTCTCGTCGGAAGGAAGCTCGATCGGCTGGCAGCCCGGCACCTACGGCTACCAGCAGAGCGACTCGACGACGGTCCAGTTCCGTCGGTTCCTGGCCCGCCTGCGGGCGGAGCACACACTGCTGCTGGGCGATAACTCGGCGGACGCGTTCCAGGTGAACCGCACGGAGATCGCCTCGACCTTCGCCGTGCCGATCGGCGGGTCGCTCGAATCACCGCTGCTCATCACGCCCGGCTTCGCGTTCAACTGGTTCGAAGGACCCGAGGGGGATCCAACCTCCGATCCCCGCGGCCCGGACCTCCCGCCACGCGTTTACGACGCCTACCTCGACTTCGCCTACAACCCACGCTGGACGCCGGAGATCGGCGGCGAGTTCGGTTTCCGCACCGGCGTGTGGACCGACTTCCAGGAGTTCAGCGGGGACACGATGCGATTCCTGGGGCGTGGCCTCGGGGTCTTCTCGGTGTCGCCCCAGTTCGAGTTCCTGGTCGGCGCCGTCTACCTGGATCGGTTGCGGATCAAGCTGCTGCCCGCGGGCGGTGTCCGCTGGCGGCCCTCGCCGCTTTGGGACCTCTACTTGGTTTTCCCGAACCCCAAGATCCGCCGCACGATGTTCTCCAACGGCTCGGCCGATTGGTGGTGGTACGTGGCGGGCGAGTACGGCGGCGGCTCGTGGACCGTTGAGCGGCCTGGCCTCGACGACCAGATCGACTACAACGACATAAGAATCGTGTTCGGCTTCGAGTGGCAGACGCCAACGCAAGCGACCGGGCACTTCGAGATCGGCTACGCGTTCGACCGCGAGATCGTGTTCGATAGCGGCATGCCGGGACAACAATCAATCGACGACGCCGTGCTGTTCCGCGCCGGCATCGGATACTGAGGCATCGCACGGAAGTGAGCCGCCCCGCCATCATCGAACGCCTCGCCCTCGTTGCGCTTGCACTGGCGTGCCTGGGGGCGCCCGCCTGGTCGGCCGAATCGGAGCCGACGCCCGACGGGTCGGCTTGGCTATTCGATCCGCCAGAGGATGGCCCCGCGGTGCGGCTGGCGCAGAACACGCAGACGCTGGTCGACAACCCGTCTCCCCCGGTGGCGAAGCGCGGGGGTGGACCGCCGGGCGGCCGACGGGGCGGCCTCCTGCAGGGCGTCGATCTGATCGCCGACTACGCCCCCCGCTTGGACGACGACAGCCTCGGACGCACGAGCTTCTCCGCCTCGGTGAGCGTGGGCGTCCCCCCTTTCGTGCTCGGCACGCCGCTGATGATCACGCCACGGGTCGGCTTGCACCTGCTCGACGGCCCCGACCAGCTCGACGCTCCCGCACGGGTCAACGACTTCGAGCTCTCGATCGGCACGTTCAAGAAACTGAGCGATCGCTGGTCCGCCAGCGTCTCGGTCAACCTCGGCGTGTACGGCGACGACTACAGCCTCGACGACGCCGACGCCCTGCGTTTGAGCGGCATGGCGTTCGCCATCTACGAAGCGACGCCCGAGTGGAAGTGGACGTTCGGCGCCGCCTACCTGAACCGCGACGACATCGCGGTGATCCCCGCGGTCGGCGTGATCTACGACCCAGGATACGTACGTTACGAGCTGATCATGCCCCGCCCGCGGATCGTGTGGCGGCTGCCGCAGGACGCCTCGGGGGTGGAACGCTCGTTCTACATCTCGGGCGAGATCGGCGGCGGCGCGTGGGCCGTGCGGCGGACCGATGGCACGACCGACACGCTCAACCTGTCGCGGTGGGGCGTGCTGGCCGGCTACGAAACGGGCTCCGCCTTCGGCGCCGACGCGAAGTGCCGCTACGAGTTCGGCTACCTCTTCGCCCGCAACCTCGAGTACGCCGAGTCGGGCGAGGAGTTCTCGCTCGACGACTCTCTGGTCGCGCGGGTCGCCTGGTCGTACTGAGTCAAACCTCTGGGGTGGCTCGCGGCCCCTGTATGGTCTTCCACCGAGATGAAGGAGTCTCGGCTTTGGCTGCCGGACTGAGGTGAGCCGTTGGGGGCTCATGAGGGTCACTCCTGGGCGAGATAGCCGTCAGGCGTTCGGTGCACATGACGTTGTGTCGAATGGCACGTAGATCTCCGCAAGTCGTTGTTGCGAATTGACCTACGAAGAAGGGCCTCGCTCGCCTAGATGGGAGTTGTCACATCCCCATCGTTGGCAAGGAGGCCCTCGCGGTGCGAAGTATTAACAACGGACGCGTTCGGAGCCAGATCAGCTTTCTGCGCCAGCAGTTCTTGCAGTCGGAGGGGTTGCCCTTCGGTGAAGTGCTCACGAACGAGACGCTCACGCGAGCACTCGACACGATCCAGCACGACTGGCTCGATCGGATCTACACGCCGCTGATGACGCTGCGGGTCTTCTTGTGGCAGGTGCTCAGCGCCGACCACTCGTGCCGAGCGGCGGTCGCCCGGCTGATCGCCCACCGGGTGTCGCAGGGCTTGAAGCCTTGCTCCGCCCAGACGAGCGCTTACTGCCAAGCGAGGAAGCGATTGCCCGAGGAGTTCTTCGCGACCACGGCCCGCGCAACGGCCGCCGCGTTGGACAAGGGCGTGAAGCCCGAGTGGTTGTGGAAGCGGCGTCGCGTGCTGATCTACGACGGCTCGACCGTGTCGATGCCCGACACGCCGGAGAACCAGCACGCTTATCCGCAGCCCCCGCAGCAGGCCCCGGGGATCGGCTTCCCGATCGCGCGGATCGCGGCGTTCTTCTCGCTCTCTTGCGGAGCCGTGCTCGACTTGGACATCTGCAGCAACTCGGGCAAGGGGCACAGCGAGTTGGGCATGCTCCGCAAGATGTGGGGACGGCTGCTTGCGGGGGATATCCTGCTTGCCGATCGGTACCTGTGTGCGTGGAAAGAGATCCATCTCTTGAAGCAACGCGGCGTCGATATGGTCACGCGGTTGCACCACTGCCGGAAGGCCGACTTCCGGCGTGGGATACGCTTGGCGAAAGGCGATCACCTCGTTGAGTGGACCAAGCCCGCTATCCGCTCGATGAAGTGGGGCAACTGGAAGAAGCTGCCCGGCCAGATCACGGTTCGTGAGACGCGCGTCCTCGTTGAGCAAGATGGCTTCCGCAGCCGGAGCCTGATTGTCGTCTCGACCTTGTTGGATTCCGAGGAGTACACCAAGCAAGACCTCGCCGAGTTGTATCGCGCTCGTTGGAACTGCGAACTCGACCTGCGGTCGCTCAAAGAGACCCTGCCGATGGACATCCTGCGTTGCAAGACGCCCGAACTGGTGCGCAAGGAGATCTGGGCCCACCTGCTCGCCTACAACCTGATCCGCACCGTGATGGCCCAAGCGGCCCACAAGCATTCGATCGAGCCCCGCTCGATCAGCTTCAAGGGCGCCGTTCAAACGCTCGAAGCGTTCCATCCGGTGATCGAGTTGCTATCGCATCGCGGAGCCGTCTTCCGACGAACCCTCTACGACCACCTGCTCGACGCCATTGCCACCCACCGTGTCGGCGACCGACCCGACCGCTTCGAACCACGCCAGCGAAAGCGAAGACCCAAGAAACACGTCCCCATGTGCAAACCAAGGAACGTGCTCAAACGTCAAATGGCTAAACGACTTGCGTAGATCTACGTGCCATTCGACGTTGTGTCCTTGGCCACGAGCAGCCCACTCGCAGAACCTAACGTCGTGATCCAGCGTCCGCACCAGGTCTTCGTTTAGAATGGGCTCGGTCAGGCGGGAATACGATGCCGCCGCCCGTCGGAATTTTCCAAGACGAAGTTGGCTATTGGGCCACTGGATCAGCGACGTTGAATCAAGACGAAGGGAGAGGCGCAACTATGAAACCACTGCGATTGATGGCCGTGGGTCTTGCCGTGCTTGCATTCGCTACGGCGACGCTGGCCGACCGAATTCTGTTTGAGAGCGCGACACTCGGAGAGACCGGCGTTGTGCCGTCGCCAGAAACTCCGGCCACGAACGTCAATCAGTTTGTCTTCGTAGGCGCGCGTTTTGAGTTAACCGAACCGGTGCTTACCAGCAGCATTGGCGGTCACTTTGTTGGCAGTGGCACGTTCTTTGGAGCGATAGTGTCACTGACCGGCCCGGATGACCTGCCTGATTCGAGCGATTTATCCACGCCGGACGTGTTAGGCGACACATTGCTAACTTTCCCCGATCCCTCTGATGTGGTCTACGGCGAGCTTGAGCTCGAACTCGATCCGGGGTGGTACGGGGTTGTTTTCGGAGGTGGTTTGTTCGCCACACAAGGTGATGGTGGCATCCCAAGGACAGGCACGATCGTTGGCGCTGATCCTCTCATCGGGTGGTCAATCAGCGCAGGCTGGGGACCGAGAAACGCAAGCCTTGGGCACTACCATGCAGTTTTCGGCCGTGTTGTTCCAGAGCCGGCGACATTTGCTACGTGTGGCATTCTGATCTGCTTGCTGTCCAAGAGCCCCCGGTGGCAAGCACGCTAGCGTGAGTCTGATTGTTAGCGGTCCTATCAGCAGCCAAACGAGTCATCATGGGTAAGCTACGTAAGCTCAGATCGCACGATTCTTGCCGTCACCCAGTCAAGTGCGGTCGGGTGAGCCGCCCGTTAGCTCAGCCAATCAGTCCGAATTGGCGTCGGTGACGAAGACCTGCAGTTGAGGAGTCACTTTCATGACGCTCCGCGACGCCAAGCAGATATTCGGCCATGCGATTCTCAGAGTGCAAATGACGCTTGGTCATTCGAAGATAGCCGGAAAGGCTTCGTGACAAATGAGGCGTCGTCCTTGGTGGCTATCGGCCTCCTGGGTCACGCCTCAAGGCTTCGGCTCGCGGCGCAGCACCGCGCCGGCGTCGATCGCGGTGAAGCCGACCGCTTCGTAGAGCGCGAGCGCGCCCTCGTTCTCGGCCATGGTTTGGGCTTCGACCATCGCGGCGCCCCGCCGCTGCACGAGCTTGAGCGACTCGTTCAGCAGGTGCGTGGCGGCCTTCTTGCGGCGGTGGGCCGGGTCGACCCACAGGTCGGTCATGCCGACGGTCGGGATGCCCCACGAGGTCGCCAGCGGCTCGATGTCCCAGAAGATGACGTGGGCGATCTCGGCGCCGGTCGAACGCTCGCGGAGCGCGAAACGCATGCGGTCCTGCCCGCCGGTGACGCACGCCTCCCACCAGTGGCGCGGCGGCGGCATGAAGGTCTGTTCGACCGACGTGTCGCGTTTGATTTGCCGCGTCTCGCGCGAGCCGCTGCCGAGCCGGAAGCGGACCAGCTCGCGTTGCAGCACGACGACCCGGCTCGCCGGTTTGTAGTGATTGCGGAGGAAGTGCGCCGTCTGGCGCGTGTCCGACTCCAGGACCCCGGGCAGCTCGCTGCCGCCGTAGAGGCCCAGGTAGAACGCGTCGAGCGGTCGGATGCCGCCGGCGTAGTGGACCGTGGCGCCCCGGTCGCGCTGGTGGGCCTCGCTGTGGGCGATCAGGTCGTCCGCCAGCGCGTCGTCCTGGGTGTCCTCACGCAGCATTAATAAGTGCGTCGTGCCGAGCGTGGCGTCGACCGACTCGCCCCGTTCGTCGGGGCCGAACCCGGCGTGGGCGAAGCCGACGATCTCGCCGTTGCGCGTGGCGACCAGCAACCCCCGTGGATCGAAAACCTGTTTCGAGAAGACGCACAGCTCGAGCACCGCCGCGGTGATCGGCTGGGCCAGACCACGGTGCGGCGGCTGGCTCTGCCACACCGCCGCGAGGCCGGGGGGGTCCGAGTTGCGGAAGGGCCGGATCTCGAACACGGCGGCGGGGCGTGTAGCGGGCTTGGCGCCCAAGGGCGAGGGGATCTACGGACGCGTGCGGCTGCGTTGGCAGGCGTCAGGCGTCGCTCAACCGAACCCAGATCGTATCGCCTTCGAGGCGGGCCGGGTAGCGGCGCTGCCGGATGTGCTCGCTGAGCAGCTGCTTCCCGGTGGCGACATCGTACTGCCACCCGTGCCAGGGGCAGGTGAGCGTGCAGCCCGTGACGGCGCCTTTGCCGAGGGGGCCCCCTTGATGTGCGCACATGCCGTCGAGCGCGTGGACTTCGCCCCCGGCGTGGATCAGGGCGAGGATCACGCCCTCGACGACGACCTCTTTAGCGGAGCCCTCGGGCAAATCAGCGAGGGGGGCGGCTTCAAACCAGTCACTCATGGGGAGTATTGGACCGCTAAGACGCCCCGAGCGCCAAGGTTCGCCACGTTCTCCGTAGCGGCTTACGCCGCTGCTTTCTTGCGCCTCTTGGGCGGTTCGCCCTTCCAGCGTCGGTGGACCCACCAGTATTGCGAGGGCTCCTCGCGGATCACCTCCTCAAGGCGGCGGGTGAACCACTCGGTAAGCAGCGGGATCGTGCCGTACGGGAAGTCGGCGTCGGTCGGATCGACCGCATCGACGCCCGCCACGCGGTAGCGCAACGCCGCTTCGCCTTGCCGGCGGACGCCGACCACGACCGTCGGGGCGTCGTACGACAGCGTGAACAGCGAGACCGCTTTGTGGGTCGAAGCCGGCTTGCCGAAGAAGTCGATCCAGCATCCCTTCGGGCCGGCGTGCTGGTCTCCCAGCAGCGTCAGCACGCCGCCGGCGGAGAGGACCTTCTCGACCTCCTCGCGGCTGCCCTCCTTCGGCAGGATGTATTGCCCGGTGCGCCCGCGGAAGCGGTTCACGTAGCGGTCGACGTGGCGGTTGTCGATCGTGCGGGCGATGGTGTGCGTCGGCAGCCCGAAGAGACCTAGCAGGTACCCGCCCAGCTCGAAGTTGCCGTAGTGGGCGGAGATGACCACCTTCGGGCCTTGGTTAAGCAGCGTTGAAAGGACCATCCGGTCCTCTTCGAGTTCGATCCAGTTGCGCCAGGTGGTGCGGTGCACCTTGCGGGGGGTGTGGGCGATCTCGGCAACCATCAGGAACAGGTGCCGCCACATCCGTTTCGCGGTTGCGGCGCGGCGCCGATCGGACCAGTCCGGGAAAGCGGTCCGCAGATTCTCATCGACTACACGCCGCCGCATCCGCAGCACGTCGTGCATGAGCCACGCCAGCACGTCGGCGCCCCGTTCACACGCCGAAAGCGGCAACGCCTGCACGCCGGCGATGATGACGCGGAAGGCGACGTAGGCAAAGTAGTCGGCGGCGGGCTGCAGCTGGCTCGGCATGGCCCGATTGTGGCGCCGAGCGAGGCGCCGGAGGAAGGCCGATTGTCCGGGCCGTGCCGAAAACACCACCTGTGGGTCTGTGGAAAACGGCAATCTCGTTCGGCGGCCGGGGTGATCGCGCCCGATATTTCACGGTCCAACCACCTGCTCCTGGAGCCCGGCCCCATGACCGCCGTCGCCACGCCGCTCACGCTCGAGATCAACCAGCATCTGTTCGACGCCGTCTGCGAGTCGGTCCCCAAGGCCCTGATGATGTGCGGGGTCAAGGCGAAGTGCGTTGGCGTATCACGCGTGCCGGCCAAGCAAGAGGGCGAGATCACCTGTCTGATCGGCGTTCACGGGTCGGTCTCGGGCTTCGTGGCGGTGAACTCATCGCGCCGGCTCGCCCTGCACATGGTGGAGGGCTTGGTCGGCGATAAGTTCGAGGATCTCACGCCTCAGGTCGTCGACGGCGCCGGCGAGGTGACCAACATCATCGTCGGCGGGGTGAAGGCCGCGCTGGCCGGAACCGACTGGAGCTTCTCGCAGATCACCGTCCCGTCGGTCGTCGTCGGCGACGGCTACCAAGTCGCCTACGCCAGCGGCAACGAGGTGCTCGATGTCATTTTCGAGTGCCAGAACGAGGACGCGATCTTCGCCAACGACCGGACGCTGCATGTTACGCTATCGCTGCTGAAGCTCTGAGGCCTTGGAGCGTGAGGATCGGCTCGCCGAACGGGCTCGAACCTACACCTTCCCCGCAGGCTCAAGCCTCGTCGCTGGCGCGGAGCCAACTAGCGATTGTCGGCGTGTTGTCGACGATCTCTTCGGGCTTGAAGTAGAGCGCGATCTCGCGGGCCGCGGCTTCCTCGCCGTCGGATCCGTGCACGAGATTCATCTGGCGGCTGCTGCTGAAGTCGCCCCGGATCGTGCCGGGCGCCGCCTTCAGGCCGCTGGTGGCGCCGAGCATGTCGCGGACGACCTGGATCGCCTCGAGGCCCTCCAGCACGCCCGCAAGCACCGGCCCGCCGGTGATGAAGCCCTCGAGTGTTGGGTACCACCCCTTCTCGACGTGCTCCGCGTAGTGCTGCTTAGCCAGTTCGGGCGTGATGTTCAGCAGCTTCATCGCCACGAAATTGAGGCCCTTCTCCTCGAAACGGGTGATGATCTGGCCCATCAGGCGGCGTTGGACACAGTCGGGCTTCAGGAGGATCAGCGTGCGTTGCATGGCTTCGGGCTTGGCTGCTAGCGGGTGGGGAGTTGGTCGCGGGAGTGCGGATTCTAGGGGCGACCCGCCCCGCCCTCAACCGCGGGTCGGCGCTTCCGCATTGGTCTGGACCCGGGTGGCGGTTCTGCTAGCCTCCGCGGCACGTGCCGGGGGGCCCGAGCCAGACCTGAACGCGTCATGACCACGAACCGTATTGTTTCGACCTGGAACGCCGGCCTCCTGCTGGCGCTCGCCGCGGGGTGCAGCTCGACCACCACGCCGGAGCTGACGAACCCGTTCACAACCGCCGATCGCGTGGCTCCGCCCGCGTTGCGGACGACGCCCGACGGCGTTGCGCCGGCGTATTACCCGCAGGGTCAAGCGACCTTTGCTCCGGCCGCCCCCGGGGCGGCGCCGGGAGTCGCCCCGGCTTACCAAGGGGCTCCGCCCGCCTCGCCCTACCAGGCCGCTCCCGCTTACACGCCCGCCCCGGCTCAGGGGCCGGTGCCCGGTTCGGCGACGCCGTTCTATGGCGCCCCGGCGGTCGGTGGGCCGACCGCCTCGAACGAAGCTCCCATCACGATCCAGCCCGACTCGTCCTCGCTACGGTTCGCCAGCCCGTCGTCGGTCGCCCAGGCTCGGCAGCAGAACCAGCCGATCGCGCGTGGCGGCCAGACGCTCGCCGCCACGAGCCGGCCGCCGGCGACCGCCAACGCCTGGGTCTCCGGCTCGGCACCGGTCCACTCCGCCACGCCCGCGGCGAGCCCGCGGGTCCGGGTGCCGGGCGTCTCGGGTTACCGCGAACCGGTGAGTCTCGCGGCGCTCGAAGGGGGCGTGTCGATCACACCGCTCGAACCGGTTCCCGGGGCTCCGCCGGCGGGTGGGGCTGCGCCGCTGCGGGTTGCGACGCCCCAGGCCGACACGGTCTGGCGTTGAGCGACTGCCCGGCCGCTCCGCAATCGCCGGTTCTGGCGTAGGATAAGGGGACTCGTACGCACGCTCCCCCGGTCCGCCAGTTCTCCGCTTGAAAACGCTCCCGACAGGTTCTGCTCGACAGCTCCAAGCGATCACCGGGGGCCCGGTGAAGCGCAAGCTCGCCCAGTGGGCGGGCTGCATCGACCCGATCAACGCGCTCGGGCCCGATCTTGAGAAGCTCAACGACTACGACCTCCGCAAGACGAGCCTCTCGCTCCGCTACCGCGCCCGCAGCGGCGAGCCGCTCGATCGCTTGCTCGTGGAGGGGTTCGCTCTCGTGCGCGAGGCGGGCCGGCGGACGCTCAACATGAAGCACTTCGAGGTGCAGCTGTTGGGTGGCGCGGCGGCGCACCACGGGTCGATCATCGAGATGCAGACCGGTGAGGGCAAGACGCTCACCGCCACCCTGCCCTTGTACCTGGCGGCGCTCGAGGGCAAAGGCGCGCACCTCGCGACGGTCAACGACTACCTCGCCCAGCGCGACGCCGACTTGATGCGGCCGGTCTACGAAGCGCTCGGCATGTCCGTTGGCGTGATCCAGTCCCAGATGCCGCAGCCGCAGCGTGGCAAGTCGTACGGTAGCGACATCACCTACGGCACCGCCAACGAGATGGGCTTCGATTTCCTCCGCGACCGCCTGCTCAAGCGGCGGATCACCGAGGGCGCCCGCGACCTCTTCGGCGAGATGCTCAGCGGCAAGGCCGAAGCGGGCGGCGGGGGCGAGAAACCGGTCCAGCGTGACCTGCATTACATGCTCGTTGACGAGGCCGACAGCATCCTCATCGACGAGGCCCGCACGCCGCTCATCATCAGCGCCCTGCCGGGCGAAGACGAGCAGATCGCCGCGGAGGCTTACGCCTGGGCCGCGCAGCAGCCCGAGGGCTTCGAGGAGGACGAGCACTACGAGTACGAGCACAAAGAGAAGCGGATCGACCTGACCCTGGAGGGACGCCGCCGCGTGCGCGAGCTGCCCAAGCCACCGGCGATGGACCGCATCCCGCTGGCGGAGATCTACGAGTACGTCGAGCGGGCGATCAAGGTCCGCCGCGAGATGTTCCTCAACCGGCACTACATCGTCCGCGACGGCGAGATCGTCATCGTTGACGAGTTCACCGGCCGGCTCGCCGAGGGACGCAAGTGGCGCAGCGGCATCCACCAGGCGGTCGAGGCCCAGGAGGGCGTCGAGGTCACGTTCGCCACCAATCAGGCCGCGCGGATCACGATCCAAGACCTGTTCCGCCGTTACCGCCGCCTCTCCGGCATGACGGGCACCGCGAGATCGAGCGCCGCGGAGCTGCGGAAGATCTACAAGGTCCACTGCCTGCCGATCCCGACCAACCGCCCCCCGATCCGCCAGCAGTTGCCGACCCGCGTTTACGGCGCGGCCGAATCCAAATGGCGGGCGATCGTCGCCGAGATCACCGAGATGCACGCCGCGGGGCGCCCGGTGCTGGTCGGCACGCGCTCGATCGACAAGAGCGAGATCCTCGCCACGCTCCTCACCGAGTCGGGGCTCGGGCACACCGTTCTTAACGCGAAGCACATCGCCCAAGAGGCGGAGATCGTTTCCGCCGCGGGCCAGCGCGGCCGCATCACGGTCGCAACGAACATGGCGGGCCGCGGCACCGACATCAAGCTCGGCGAGGGCGTCGAGGAGCTAGGCGGCTTGCACGTCATCTGCACCGAGCTGCATGAGTCGCGGCGCATCGACCGCCAGCTGATCGGCCGTTGCGGCCGCCAGGGCGACCCGGGCAGCTACCGGCAGTTCCTCGCGCTGGACGATGAGATCCTCGAGCAAGGCTTCGGCCCCAAGCGGGCGAAGCGGCTCAAGGCCCGCGGCGAGAACGCCGGCGACGCGAACCTCTCGGGGCTCGAGGGGATGTTCACCCGCGCCCAGCAGAAGGTCGAGACCCGCCAGTTCCGCGACCGCAAAGTCCTGCTCTACTTCGAGGAGCAGCGTCAGAAGCAGCAACGCATGATGAGCCAGGACCCGTACCTCGACACGCCGGGGTGATCGACGCGCTGCGGATCAGGGCTCGTCGAGTCGCCGGCGTTCGCTCTCTTCGCCGAAGCGCCCTTCCCGAAGGAACGCGAGCGTCAGCTCGTGGATGGCCCGGCTGCTGGCCATGTAGCGGTGGACCACTTCAACGACGCGGAAATCGCACGCGCCGGCCAGCTTGGCCTCTTCGACGCCGACCGTGAGGTCGTCGTCGCCCGGGATGAAGGGGTTCCACCCCTCGCCGTCGCTCTTTCCGCCAGCGAGGATCCCAAACTCACCTTGAGGGAGGGCCAGCTTCGGCTCGAGCCGATCCCAATCACGATTGAGTTCGCGCCCCGATTGCCCGGCGAGCGTGTTGCGTGGGTCGAGCGGCTCGAGGTAGGTCGCCAGGAGAGGGCGGTGGTTGGGCGGGCCGATCATCACCAACCGCCCAACGCGATTGTCGATCGGCGCCCCCGTGGTCGGGTCGGTGTTATCGGCCATCCACCGGCGGATCACCAGGTTGCCGAGGCTGTGTGCGACGAAGTGGATTCGGTCGATCCCCGCGAGGCTATCGATGACACGCGCCAACTGCTCGGCGTGCTGGTCCACCCCGCCCCGAGTGGAAGGGTAACCAACGCTGAAGACTTGATAGCCACGGTCGGCCAGGTAGTCGTGGAGTGGGCGCATCTGCCCGCGGCTCCCGCCGAGCCCGTGCAGAACCACCACGGCTTCTCCGTCCATCGGTGGCAGCCCCTCCCGTTCGCGGACCCGCGAGAGCGTGTCGCGGCAGGTCGCGAGGTCACCCGAGGCGTGGCGCCGGTTCGCGGCGTCGAGCAGGCGGTGGTGCCCGGTGAGGGCGTGGCGTTGGATGCGCCACTGATGGAACAGGGCGACGTCCCCCCAAACTGAGACCCTCCGGCGGTCCGCGACATCAGGCCGGATAACGCCGATCTCGGCTCGGCGCCGGGAGCGGCGGTGGCGGCCATCAGCGTTGCGGCGACGCCCAGCATGCGTGCGAATGAGCTCATCCCCCCAGGCTAGCCGCTAGTGGGTTCTGTCTCTACACGGATCGACCCGTTAGTTTGTGCCTGTGTTGAGCGAATTGCTGACATGAAGTCGTGCCCCGAATAAGCTACTCTTTTCGATCCTTGACGCTCTTGGCGTCTTGGCGGTTCCCCTTGATAACGGTCCGGCATGACGCCTGAATTCGCCCCCGCAGACCCGCTCTACCAACTCGCCCTCGTCCTAGTGGCGGGCATCGTGGGGGGCGAGCTGTTCAGCGCCATCAAGTTGCCGAAGGTGACGGGCTGGATCGCCACGGGCATCCTGCTGCGGGCCACGTCCGCCTGGCACAGTGAAGTGACCGGGCTCTCGGCGGCGACAACCGGCGAGTTCCGCCCCTACATGAGCTTCGTGCTCGGCTACATCGCCTTCACGGTCGGGGCGGCGTTGCACATTGCGAGCCTCCGCAACGCGGAGAAGCGTCTCGGCCTCCTGCTGCTGGGCGAAGCGCTGATCACCCCCTTCGTGGTCTTCATTGTGATGGCGACTATCGGCGGCTGGATGGCCCCCGAGTCGATGACCACCCGGGCCGCGTTGCTCCTGGCGGCGGTGGCGATCGCCGGCGCGCCGGGCACCACGGTGCTCGTCATGCAGGAGGGCCGCGCGAAAGGAATCCTCTCGCGGACGCTGCTCGCCGCCGCCCCGCTGATCGACATGGTGGCGGTCGGCGTGTTCGTCTTCGCCGCCGACTTCCTCGCCGCCGGGGCCGACAGCCAATCTTCGGCGATGGCCGCCTGGCCCGAGGCGTTGGCGTCGGTCGGTTGGGAGTTCGGCCTGACGCTCGCGGTGGGCGCTCTGAGCGCGGTGATCGCGCTCGGCCTGACCCGCACGGTGGTGAGCCCCGCGTTCCTCGGCCCGACGATGGTCGCCGTGATCCTCGGGTCCTGGGGCGCCGCAACCGGCTTCCAGGTCTCGGGGATCCTCGCCTGCACCTTCGCGGGCATCGCGGTGTCGAACATCCGGCACGACACGGTCCGTTCCGCCGAGGCGTACCTTCACGCGATCGGCGGGGTTCTGTTCGCCGCCTTCTACACACTGGCGGGGATGAACCTCGACATGAGCCTGGTCGCCAAGGTGGCCGGCCTGGTCGGCCTGTACTTCGCCGCACGGCTCGTGGGCAAGTACCTGAGCGCCTTCACCGGCATGTCGCTCGCGGGGGCGCCCGACCTAGTGCGCAACTACCTCGGCCTGTCGCTCATCCCGCACGGCGGGGTGGCGGTCGGCCTCCTGCTGATGGTCCAGTCCGATCCGCGGCTTGCCGACGTGGCGGAGACGGTCACCACGGTCGGCCTCGCCGCGCTGGCGATCAACCAGCTGGTCGGCCCCAGCGGGCTCCGCTTCGCTCTCGGGCGGGCGGGCGAGACCGAGAAGGCGGCGCCCCGTCTGCTCGACTTCCTGGACGAGAACCACATCGCGGTGGGGCTCACGGGCAACGACAAGGAGTCGATCATCCGCGCCCTCGCCGCGCAGCTTTACACGACGCCCGACGCACCGGGGATCTCGCAGGACCTGTTCGTCGAGAGGGTGCTCGAACGGGAATCGCTCGCCAGCACCTGCCTTGCCGAGGGCCTCATGATCCCGCACGCCGTGCTCGACGAGGGGCAGGACATCACGGGGGTGCTGGGCATCAGCTCCGAGGGGCTCGACCTCGGCGCCCGCGACGGCCAGCCCGTCCACGCCGTGCTGCTGCTCGCCACGCCGACGGCCGATCGCAAGCGGCATTTAGAGGTGCTCGCCGCCTTCGCCCGAGCGATCACGAAGGACGTGAACCTCCGCGAGCAGCTTTACCACGCCCGCAGCGCAGCCCACGCCTACGACGTGCTGCACGCCGACGAGGCCCAGGACATCAACTACTTCCTGGAAGAGGCGATGATCCGCGCCAACTAGGGGCGGCCCGTCGGAAGGGTCGTGCCGGTTGCGCCGGCAGACGGCGGGTTTCTTTGCGGTTTTCAGTGGGGTGAGAGGGGCGCCGCGAGCTACCTTTTCGCGTTACTCCGTGCCCGCTGGACCCGCTGCTGTGCGCCGCAACGCCGCCTTCGCCGCCCAACGCGACCTCGACCAGACGCTCGCCATTGCTCGTTGCGTAGCGGTCGCGGGCGCCGTCGTGGTGATCGGAGCCTTGGGGTTCCGGCTGATCGAGGGGTGGTCGCTCTGGGAGGCGACCTACTTCACGTTGGTCACCATCTCGACTGTCGGCTACGGCGATTACGGGCTGTCGGACGGAGGCAAGAAGTTCGCCGCCTTCATGTTGCTGTGCGGCATCGGTACGTTCACTTACTCGTTGTCTACGCTGGTGCAGATCGCTTCGGACGTGGACGCCGCCCTGAGGCGCAAGATGAAACGCAAAGTCGCGGAGTGCTCGGGACATGTGGTGATCTGCGGCTACGGCCGCATCGGTCGCATGATCAGTGAGGAGATCGTCGAGAGCGGCCGGGACTGCGTGATCGTCGAGAACCACCCGGACAGTGTCCAGCGCGCGATCGCCGATGGCCGCCTCGTCGTGTCGGGCACGGCGAGCGAGGACGAGACCCTGCTCGCCGCGGGCATCGAGCGTGCCGAGGCGATTGTCTGCGCGGTCGACTCCGACGCCGAGAACATGTTCATCACGGTCTCCGCCCGCGAGCTGAACCCGCAGTGCCGGGTGATCAGCCGTGCCGAGTCGCTCGACGCCTCGCGGAAGCTGGAGCGTGCCGGGGCGGCGCTCGTCGTGTCGCCGCACAAGATGGCCGGCAAAACGATCGCCACTGCCCTGCTCCACCCGCGGCTCGCGCGGATGCTCAACGGGGGCGACGGCTGCGAGAAGCGCTACTTCGAGCTTGGCGAAGTCGTGATCCACCCGACATCGAAGATCGTCGGCAAGTCGGTTGCGGAGATCGGCGGGCAGATGTGCGGCATCTCCTTTGTCGCGCTCGAACGCCCCAACGGCGACCTGATCGTGCAACCCAGTGGCGAGGAGTGCTTTCTCGCCGGCGACGTGCTCATCTTCGCCGGCGCGGGCGAAGTGGTGAAGCACATGCGAATGGCGGCCGCCTCTTCCCGCCGAACTCAGCCGGCCCTCGCCTGACGGACGCGAGGGCTTCTCAAGCCCCCCCGGCGCTGTCATGACTTGGTGAGCGTTCGCCCGCTGTTGAAGCCCACCAAGAGGCAGAGGATGCGCAAGCCCTCGGCTACCCCAACGATTGTCCTGGCTTGGATGTTGTGCGCTGTGGTCCCGATCGCGGCGGGAGACGGCTTGCACGTCATGCGGTCCGAGGCCCCCGCCACGAAATGGGAGGAGGCGCTCGTCACGGGCAACGGCCGCTTGGGAGCGATGGTCTTTGGGGGGACCGCCGAAGAGCGGGTCGTCTTCAACCATGAGCGCCTCTACGAGCCGCTCTACGCCGAGGTCATGGCGCCACCGAAGGTGGCTGCTGTCCTGCCCGAGGTCCGGCGGCTGTTGCTCGCAGGGAATCCCGACGAGGCGCGACGGGTCTTTGCCGAAGCCGCACGCGAGGCGGGCTTCGACGAGCTCCGTTGGACCGACCCGTATCATCCCGCGATGGCGATGCGGATCTCGGAGGGCGAGGCGGGCCAGCCCGACGTCTACACGCGGGGGGTCGATTTCCGCACGGGCGAGGTCACTGTGCTCTGGCGCGACGAAGCGGGCGTGCATGAGCGGCAGACGTTTGTCTCGCGCCCTCACAATGTTGTCGTGCAGCGTCTCAAGTTGCACGGGGGAGCGGCGGCTCGCCTCGCGGTGCGGCTCGTGAACCAAGACCGTCGTCCCGAGGCGGAACAGGCCGAGAGCTATCACCCGCCCGAAGTGCACTCTCAGGCGGACCGATTGATCTACCGCTGCAAGTACCGCAACGGGGGCCGTGGTTACGTCGCCGTGACGCGGGTGGTTCCTGTCGGCGGCGAGGTGCGGGTGGCTAGCGAGGGCGTCCACTTCGAGGGCGACGAGTTGTTGTTGCTGACGCGGGTCGTCAGCGTCGAGAAGGTCGAGGCGATGCAGCAAGAGGAGGACCGGGCGTGGCGGGAGCTCGCCGAGCTGCCCGCGGACTACGAGCGTCTCCTTGCGCCGCACGCCGCCGAGCATGGCGAGGCGTACGACCGAGTGACGCTCGACCTGGGGGGCGGAGAGCTCCGCGGGGCGAGTTCCGAGGCCTTGCTGGCCATGCAGATGCAGAGCGAGCGCGGGGTCGAGCCCGCGTTGCTCGAGAAGATGTTCAACATGGGGCGGTACTCGCTGCTCAGCTCCTCCGGCGAGTGGCCGCCCAACTTGATGGGCGTCTTCAACGGCGATTGGCGGCCCCGTTGGTCGGGAGACTTCACGCTCGACGCCAACGTGAATCTTCAGATCGCCCCGGCCAGCATCGCCGCGTTGCCCGAAGCGACCGACAGCTACGCCCGGCTACTGGAGGGCTTGGTTAAGGACTGGCGGGTAAACGCACGGAATCTGTACGGCTGCCGCGGCCTGCTGTCCGGCTGCCGGACCGATGGTCGCCACAACCTGCACACGCACCACGAACTCGGGAAGTTCCCCGGCTTCTTCTGGACCGCCGGCGCCGCGTGGCTCGTCGCGCCGCTGGTCGAGCACTACGAGGTGACCGGTGATCGCGAATTCGCACGCGAACGCTTGCTTCCGCTGCTCAAGGGGATCGCGCAATTCTATGAGGACTTCCTCGTCGAACGCGACGCCGACGGCAAGCTCATCTTCGTCCCCTCCTACTCACCAGAGAACGAGCCCTCCAACACCCGCAACCCGGTCACCATCAACGCGACGATGGACATCGCCTGCGCAAAGGAGGTGCTGACCAGCCTCGCCTCGCTTTGTCGCGAACTCGGCGTGGAGCCCGAGACCGCCGCGCGTTGCGATCGCCTGCGCGAGCAGATGCCACCCTATCTGGTGAACCGAAAGGGCGCGCTGAAGGAGTGGGCCTGGCCGACGCTCGAGGATCGCTATAATCACCGCCACGTCTCGCACCTCTACCCGGTCTGGCCCGGCCGCGAGATCAACCCGGACGAGACGCCCACGCTTTTCGAAGCCGCCCGGGTCGCCGCCCAGAAGCGCGGCCGCGGCAACGGATCGGCGCACGGGTTGGCCCACATGGCGCTCCTCGGCGCCCGACTGAAGGACGCGGAGCTGGTCGGCGGCAACCTCCGCTACATGCTCCGTGGCGGCTACGTGCTGCCGAGCCTCTTCACTTACCACAACCCGGACGCCATCTACAACGCGGACATGCTGCACAGCTTGCCGGCAGTGGTGATCGAGTCGCTCGTCTTTTCGAAGCCGGGCGAGATCGAGTTGCTCCCTGCCCTGCCCCCTTCGTTGCCGAAGGGGGAACTGCGTGGGGCCCGCTGCCGCTGTCGGGCGGCACTCGATCGCCTCGCCTGGGATCTCGACGCCGGGTTCGTCGAGGCGGACATCACTTCGGCGGTTGATCAGACGATCACCCTGCGTGTTCGCCGTGCGGTCGATGAGCCGGCACGCAAGCTCGATTTGGTGGCGGGCCGGACGGTCACCGTGAGGGTGCGCCTGGCCGACTGATACGGCGCGAACCCAAATGGCCTGCTGGGAGTCCGGGTGGGACGATGAAGACTCGCCAAGCCACTGCCGACCGCGACGCCACGCTGGCTAAGACGCTCGCGCCGGAGGACGTGCGCCCGGGCGACTACGTCGCCGTCCTGGACGAAGAGTACGAGTGCTGCGCTGCCGCGTGGTACTGCGATCCGCCTCCGCACGCCGACAAGGTGATCCACGTCCGGCTGCGCCCGCGCGAGCCCGAGCCGCCGCTGCGGGTGATCGACGCCTGCCTGCCGTTCGTCTACGTCCAGCCGCCGAAGGGAGACGGCCGCACGCTCGACCTGCGCGCCGTGCGGCTGGCCCGACTCGATCGCGATTACGCCCGCCGCGTGTGCAAGCTGCTTCAGCCGAAGAAGAAGCGGAAACGGCGTAAATAGGCCGCTACGGACATCGTGAGCAGGAGTACCGCCGAGCCCGGCTCGGGGATCGCCGAAGAACCCGGCCCCGCGAGGGCGTCGCGCCAGACGGCGTAGTCCGCCGCATCGACGACGCCGTCCGCGTTGCCGTCGGCCGTGAGACCTTCGCCGCTCATCCCGTATTCGGACTGCCAGCGAGCGTAGTCGTCTGGGTCGATGTCGCCATCGGCGTCGTAGTCACCGGGCAAGAGCGGGACCGCCTGGTACGCCCTCACCCAGTCGACCTGCATCGTGTTCTTGGCCGGGTCGTTGAGGTCGCCGATCGTCGGGAAGCCCTCCCAGTGGAACGCTTCCATATCGAAGATCATGTGCAGGCCCTCATCGAAAGGGCCGCCGGGCGTGACGTTCGCGACTTCGATGTCGTTGTAGTAGAAGAGGATCTCCGTGGGGCTCTTCCACCAAACCGCGTACGTGATGAAGTTCTCGGCGGAGAGCAGCGGGTCGCCGTTCTCATCGACCATCTGGGCCTTCCCGCCCACGGCGATGTCCGGGGGCGGGTTGTAGAAGTGCGTGTTGTACGCCATCACGCTCCGCTTCCACTCCTGCCCCGGATTCGAGCGGTTACCAACGTTCTCGATGACATCGATCTCCGACTTCGAGTTCATGCGGAACCAGAAGGCCGAAGGCAGCGAGATGTTCGCCACCTTGATCGACGCCTCGTAGTAGCTGCCGACGGTCGCCTGCGTGGTGGAGACGACCGCCGCCGTGTCGATCCAGTGGGTCACCTTCTGTTCATCGAAGCTCAGGTCGTCGAGCTCGGCTTGGGTGATCAGCGGGGTCGCTTGGATCTTCAACATCCCGTCTTCGACCCAGGAGTTGTTCGGGTTGAACTGACTCGGCATCCGGCCGTCCCACCGGGGGTGGTCTTCAAACCACTTGCCGTAGTCGATGCCGTCGCCCCGTGCACTGGGGTGCTGGGTGTTGAACTCGTCGGAGAGTGCTGGGATCGGCTTCCAGGCGAGGCCGGTTCCTGCCGGCGGCGCTCCCGAAGCGGTCGGCACCGCCAGGAGGGCCAGTGGAAGCCACAAGAGTTGGCGCCGAGAGGGGGTCATCCGAGAGCTCGAAGAGAGGAAAACCGAGAAGCGATCCGCTACGCCCGTGCCGTACTCGGTTAGATAACGCAGCGCGGCACGGATTGTAGACAATCCTATTGGCCGCGTCCTCCGGCCGCAAGCGGATTGCTCACGCGAGACGTCCAGGTCTAGGCTTGCGCGGCGATCAGCGTGTCGAGTTCGGCCTTGAGCTTGGGCAGGATTTCGTCGTAGCCGAAGCGGCCGAGCTCTTCTTCGCCCCGCTTGAGGTTCACGTAGTTCGGTCCGCACCAGAGCCCGAGGTCGGCGTCGTCCGTCTCGCCCGGGCCGTTCACGCGGCAGCCCATCACGGCGATTGTGATCGCGTGGTCGCGGGCGTACTGGGTCATCTCTTTGACCTGCTCCGCGAGGTCGACGAACGCCTCGTTCTCGACGCGGCTGCAGCTCGGGCAGCTGATGATGTTCATCGTCGGCAGGCCGTAGTCGACCACGCTGCGCGTCCGGCCCGCGTAGATATCGGCGACGATCGAACGGCCCGCTTCGATCTCCTCGAACTTCCGCCGGTTGGGCACCGTGAGCGAGACACGCAGCGTGTCGCCGATCCCCTTGCTGATCAGCTGCTCGAAGGCGATGCGTGTCTTGATCACGCCCTCGGGCGGGATGCCCGCTTCGGTGACGCCCAGGTGCAGGGGCACGTCGGGACGCGCCTCGGCGAAGCGGGTGTTCGCCTCGATCACGTGTTTGGGGTCGCTGTCCTTCAGCGAGACGCAGTAGCGCGTGAAGCCGATCTCGTCGAGGTACGCGCAATGATCAAGAGCCGACTCGAGCATCGGGCCGACGGCGTCGTCCGCCGGGTACTTCTCTTTCTTCGCCGGATCGACGCTGCCGCAGTTCACGCCGACACGCATCGCGCAGTCGTTGTCGCTCGCCACCTGGGCGAGGAAGGCGACCTTCTCCTGCCAGGGCTTCTCGCGCTCGTGGTGGTAGAGGTGCCCCGGGTTGTAGCGGACCTTGTCGACGTGCGGCGCGACCAACTCCGCAAGCCGGTAGTTCTCTTGCAGGTCAACCGACAGGTTGGGGGTCGTCTGCTTACGGATCTCGGCGAGCGCCTCAGCGTCCTTCTTGCTGTCAACCGCGATCCGCACCACGTCCGCCCCCACGCCGGGGCCCCCCTCGGCCATCAGGTTCACCAGCGCCACGGTGGCGTCGATGTCCTGCGTGCTGGTAGCGGTCATCGACTGCACCGCGATCGGCGCGCCGGCACCGATGGTGACCGAGCCGATCTTCACGGATCGTGTTGGGTTTCGTTTGATGTCAACCATGCTTCTCAGTTCGTTGGGCCCACGAATCGTACGAATAGACACGAATGAGAGATTCGCGCCCATTCGTGTGATTCGCGGGCTATTTGATGCCTTCCCAGAGAGCCGAGCCGACACGGACGAGCGTCGAGCCCTCATGGATCGCTTCCTCAAAGTCGCCCGACATGCCCATCGAGAGTTCACTCAGGGGCAGTTCCGGGGTCGCGACACGATCACGGATCTCTCGCAGCGTTGCGAAGTTCCGCCGGGCCGTGTCGGCGTCGCCGCCGCGAGCAGCCATCGTCATGAGGCCCTGGACTTGGACGTGTGAATAACGATCGAGTTCCGCCAGGGCGCTGCGTAGCTCGTCGGTCGTGAACCCGTGCTTCTCTGAGTCGCCCGAGGTGTTCACTTCCAAGAGCACGTTCTGCCGCCACTCTGGCTGGCTGACCGTTTCATCGATCGCTTGCAAGAGACGGAGGCTATCGACGCTGTCGATATTGCAAACACCCGATTCGAGAGTCCGTTTGACCTTGTTGCGTTGCAGGTGACCGATCAGGCGCCAGTTGATTGGCTCGTCATCGAAAGCGGGGTTGCTCGCCTTTTCCCAAAGCTGTTGCGGGCGCGACTCTCCCAGTCGGTTGCAGCCGGCACGAACCAGGGCGAGAGTTTCGGGCACGCCGACGTACTTGCTGACTCCGATCAGACACACATCGTCCACCGAACGCCCCGCGGCTTCGCACGCACGGGCGATCCGCTCGCGCACCCGCGCGAGGTTCTCTTGGACGCGGCGGTCGAGTTCAGGGGCCATGGCAGATAAACCGCAGCGCACGGCCCACGGTCACGGGGCTTCAGTCGTCGTCGGCGTCGATCTCGAAATACTCGTCGATCGTGCCGTTCTCGGCGTCGAAGGTTCCGACGACCTGCTCCGAGGAATAGTTCTGGCCGAGGAACGTCCGGTTGGCCGGCTCGTCGAGCGAGCGGTACATGAGCCACTGCTCCTTCGCCGATTGCACGCGGTAGGCGACCGCCACGTCCGCGGAGACGTTCTTCAACGCCTCGGCGACGGAAAGCTGCCGCCAGGTCCGCTGCTTCTCGAACCGCTTCGCGGAGAAGTCGATCCACAGGGGCGAGACCGCCGTGCGGCCCTCCCACTGGCGGGTGAGCACCAGGCGCTTGTCTTCGGCGGTCAGCTCGCCGCCACGCGGGTCCTCGCGCCACTCGGGCAGAGCGAGCGGCAGCACGCCGGCGACGGGCTGGCCCTCGACACTGAGCAGCGCGTCGCGGGTCTCTTTCTCGGGCCGCAGGCAAACCCCCTCGCCCATCGGCAGCCGCGAGGTGATCTCGATGTTGCGGTGCTCGTCTTGCTCGGTGAACAGCGATTCCGCGATGAAGGCGACGCCGTCTTCACGCGAGACGAAGAACTGGCGCTCGAGCCGGGAGTCGTTCTGCAGGTCGAGCGCCAGCTCGAGGTAGTCGCCGTCCTCGTCGGTGTGCCAGCACTGGCAGTCCCACTCGTCGGTCGACTGGACGGGGACGCCGTCGATCGTCGCCTCGACCGGCCACTCGCCGGAGAACAGCACGTGCTTGCCCGAGTGGACCTCGACACGCATCGTGTCGGCCGGGTGGGCAACGACAATGCGGGGCGCCTTGTCGCGCCAGCCCGCCGACAGCACGCCGAGCTCGGCCCACTCCGAGTGGTTCGAGGTGTCGGGCGTCTCGAAACTCTCGTCCGCCTTGTAGCCCTTCAGCCGGCGTGCGGCGGCGGCCTCGTCCGAGGCGTCGCCGCCCCGCTCAAGCATCTCGCGGATCAGTTCGGCCGAACCGATTGTCTCGCTCGGAGCGAACGCGAACCGCCCCTGCCGATCACTGAGTCGCAGGGTCTGACGCACCATCCACTCGTACTGTGTTTGGGCGTCGGCGTTCCAAGGAGCCTTGCCCTCTCCGGCGAGGATCAGGCAACGCGTCCAACTCGCCAGCAACAGCGGCGCCGCGGGCGAAGGACCGTCGGTCCACAGCGGCGCGGTGAGCAGGCCCTCGCCATCGGTCAGGCGTTCGAGCGCCTGCGAAAGCAGCTTGCGGGCGTCACTGGCCAACTCATCGACGGGGCGGATTTCGGGCAGTCGCTTGGCGAGCACCAGGGCGAGTTCGCCCGCGATCAGGTGACGGACGACGGTCTCTTCGGTCTCGGAGGGGTCCGGCGCCGCGGCGGCCGAGGCCTCTTCAACGAGCCGCAGCAGCGTTTCGGTCAGCCGCCACCAGGTGTCGGCGTCGTGCTTCTTGGCCAGCGACGGCAACGCCGCGGCCCAGGCGACCGCCTCGAGCGCGGCGCGGCGGTCGGGCGTCCCTTCGAGCGTGTCGAGCCAAGCCTGGGCGGTCTCCACCTTGCGGGCGAGGCCACGCCGCCAAGCATCAAGGGCTTCGCCCTCGGCTTTGGGCAGACCCCAGGCGAGCGACGAGGGCTTTTTGCCGCTGGTGAGGTGGGGCTCGGTCTTGGGAGCGGGCCGATCCGCCAAGTGGGTTCGCCAAGCCTTCCAGGCGGCGGCTTGGTCGTCTCGCTTCCAAGCGTCGATGACCGCCCCGGACGCGGAGGGCCGCCAGAGCTGCTTCGCGCTCAGGAAAGTCAGGGCGCCCGAGCCTTCGGAGGGGCTGGGCGACGCGGGCGGGGGGGAGGAAACCGTTGACACCGTGGCGATCCTTCGTGGTTTGGCGGTACGATGCGGGCTCGGCCGTGAAGACCGCATCAGTATTTCTTGAGGGAGCGAGTCGTGTTGAGATTGCTACCGCCTGGCGGCAGGCGTCGAGTTTATCCGCGTCTTCCGAGCCCTCCTAGCCTTTGCTTGGCGATTGTGGCGGGTTGTTTACTAGCCCCGTGCGCCAGCGCGCAAGACGAGCCCCCCGCGATGGCCCCCCCCGCGGGCGCCCGCCGGATGGATCCCGAGCAGCCCGTGTGGGTCGATCCCGATGAGGGCGTGGTTCATGTCGACGGCCGCGTGACGCTCCGCCAGGGCGTGCTCGAGATGTTCGCCTGCCCGGCGGGGACCAAAGAGCATGAGTCGATCGTCGGGGTCGACGCCGCGGCGGAACTGCTCCACGTGGCGCTGCTCGCGGTCGGCGCCGAGCCGGGCGCCCCCGTGCAGTTCCATCCGGAATACGTGCCGCCGCGAGGGACGGTAATCGAGGTCCGCGTTCACTGGCAAGAAGGGGAGGAGAAACGCTCCGCGGACGCCCAGGAGTGGATCCGCCGCACCGACACGGGCGCGGTGATGAAGCTCCCGTTCGTTTTCGCCGGCAGCCGCCGCTGGACCGATCCGGAGAGCAAGAAGACGCACTACGCGGCGCAGGCGGGCGATCTGATCTGCGTGTCGAACTTCACCAGCGCGATGCTCGACGTGCCGGTCGCCAGCACCGACGCGAACGACGGTCTCCTCTTCGAGCCCTTCACCGAGCGGATCCCGCCGGTCGATACGCCGGTCCGCCTGAGCCTCCGCCCTGTCGATAAGTCGGTCGATGTCGAGTCGACTCCTGAAGAGGTCGCCCTGAACGAAGCGTTGGCGACCGTTCGCTACGCGGCCGTGGGCGCGGGAGTTGATGAAGGGCTCAAGGCCTCGATCGAGTTGCTCGCCGAGCCCGATCCCGAACGTTTGCTCCCCTTGCTCCACGCGATGCAGGCCGCCAGGCCCCTGGCGGAGAACTACCTGCGGATGTCGATCGACACGGTCGCCGACCGGACCGACCCGTCGGCCTGGCCGCTCGAGGGCCTCCGCGCGTTCCTCGCCGATAAGAGCTACTCGCCCCGCGCCCGGCGGACCGCGTTTGAGTTGCTCGGGCGAGTCGACGCCGAGGAAGCCGAAACGCTGCTCGACGGCTTCCTGGACGACCCGAGCCAAGAACTGCGTTACGACGCGGTCGCCAAACGCCTCCGCCTCGCGGCCGAGGCGCCCGAAGCGGAGCAAGCCGTCTTGCTCAAGGAGACGCTCCGCTACGCCCGCTCGCTCGACCAACTCGAAGAGATCGAGCGGCGGCTGGAAGACCTCGGTTCGCCGATCGAGTTCGCCGGCGAGCTGGGTGTCGTGAAGCACTGGCTGGTGGTCGGGCCGTTCGACAACCGCGACGGCGTCGGCTTCGAGGCCGAGTACGCCCCCGAGAAGAGCGGAGAGGGAGAGGATGCTTTCGACGCCACCGTCGAATTCACCGGCCACGACGAGGAGGGACCCCAAGGCCCGTTCACCTGGAAGCCCACCAGCACGGAAGACCGCCTCGGCGAGGTCGAGCTCAACTCGGCGATCGGCTCGCACAAAGGGGCGGTCGGCTACGCCCGGGCGGTGCTCGTCGCCGAGGAGCCTTGCGACATCGAGATCCGCTACACCTCGAAGGTTGCCTGCAAGCTTTGGGTCAACGATTGGTTGCACCACGAGACGCCGATCTATCACTCGGGGTCGCCCTTCGACCAACACGTGGTCCCCGCCCGACTCGAGGCGGGCGAAAACGTGCTGCTCTTGAAGGCTTGCCAGAACCAGCAGAGCGAGCCCTGGGCGCAGACGTGGTCGTATCAGCTCCGCGTGACCGGTCCCAACGGCGCCCCGCTGCGGGGCGTCAGCCAGCCCACTCCCCAAGAAACGCCGTGAGGCTTCGCATGATACTCCGTAGTTTGCTGCTGGTCGGCGTGCTGGCGATGGGCTCCTTCGGCAGGGCCGATTGGCCCGGGTTCCGCGGCGACGGTTCGTCGTCGGCGCCGGCCGCTTCGCCCCCGGGCGACTGGTCGATCGAAGAGGGCCGCAACGTCGCTTGGACGGCCGACCTGCCGGGGCAGGGCGTCTCGGGACCGATCGTCGTCGGGGGACGCGTCTTCCTCACCGCCTCGGGTGGTCCCAACCGCGAACGCCTGCACGTGCTCGCTTTCGACGCGGCGACGGGCGAGCGGCTCTGGAGCCGTCGGCTCTGGGCGACCGGCCGGACCAACTGCCACAGCACGTCCGCCAACGCCGCTCCCACGCCGGCGAGCGATGGCGCGCGGGTCTTCGTCTTCTACAGCTCCAGCGACCTCGCCGCCTTCAGCCTCGCCGGCGACGTCCTCTGGGCCCGCGGCCTCACGCTCAATCATCCGGGCGTCGGCAACGACATCGGCATGGCCTCGTCGCCCGTCGTGGCGGGCGAGGCGCTCGTGGTCCAGGCCGAGTGCCAGGGAGAGTCCTTCGCTCTGGGCGTCGACCGCCGCACGGGCGAGACACTCTGGGAGATCGACCGCCCGCAGGTTTCCAACTGGGCCTCTCCCCTGCCCTGGGTCACCTCGTCGGGCGTTCAATCGGTGTGGTTGCAGAACTCGGATGGCGCCGTCTTGGTCGACGCCAAGTCCGGCGAACAACTCGCCGAGATCAACGCGGAGTGCGGCAGCATCCCGTCCCCTTCGCCGGGCGGGACCGATAAATTGGTCCTCACGACCGGCGGGGTGAGCGTCTTCGCCGAACCGTTCGACGAACCGATGGTCCAGGCGCCGAAGCTCAAGCCGGGCTCTTCGAGCCCCGTCGTGGTGGGCGAGGCGTTGCTCGCGATCAACCGGGGCGGTGTGCTGGTCTGCAGTGACCTGGCGTCCGGCGACATGATTTGGCGGAAGCGGATCGGCGGGACGCACTGGGCGACGCCCGTCGCCGGCGGCGGCAAGCTGTACTGTGTGAGCTCCGAGGGCGTGGTCAAAGTCCTCGACCTCAACGACGGCGGCAGCGAGCTGGCGGAGATCCCGTTCGGCGAGGACATTTACGGCTCGCCCGCGATCTCGGATGATGCGATCTACTTCCGCAGTAGCGAGCATCTGTGGAAGATCGCCGCTCCCCGCCAAGCCGCCGACCCAAGCAACGCCACCCGATGAGCCAGCACCCCGACCCGCTTGAGATCCACCCCGTCGAGGGGCCGGTCGTGGCCTGCATCCGCCCCCCGGGGTCGAAGAGCCTGACCAACCGCGCACTCGTGTGCGCGGCGTTGGCCGACGGCGAGTCGACGCTGACCGGCGCGCTGGTGAGCGACGACACGCACGTGATGATCGACGGGCTCTCGCGGCTGGGCATCCCGATCGACGTGACCGACGCGGGCACGACGCTCCGCGTAGCCGGTGCCGGGGGCGCCGTGCCGGCGATCGAGGCGGATCTGTTCATCGGCAACAGCGGCACCACGGTCCGGTTCCTGACCGCGTTGGCGACCTTGGGGCACGGCGCGTTCCGGCTGGACGGCGTGCCGCGGATGCGTGAGCGGCCGATCGGCGACCTGGCCGAAGCCCTCAACGCCCTCGGAGCGAACGTCCGCTGCGAGTCGCCCGGCGATTGCCCCCCGGTCGCGATTCACGCCAACGGCCTGCTAGGCGGCGAGGCCAGCGTGCGCGGCGACATCTCCAGCCAGTTCCTTAGCGGGCTGCTGATGGCCGCCCCCGCCGCGAGCGGGTCGATCCGGCTAGCGATCGAGGGCGAACTGGTCAGCCGCCCCTACGTGCGGATGACGCTCGAGGTCATGCGGGCGTTCGGCGCCGAGGTTGAAGCCCCCGAGGACCTTTCGCGGTTTGCTGTCGAGCCGACGACCTACCGGGCACGCGACTACGCGATCGAGCCCGACGCCTCGGCCGCGAGCTACTTCTGGGCCGCCGCCGCCATCACGGGCGGGCGGGTCACGGTCGAGGGCCTGTCGCGCGACGCCCTGCAGGGCGACGTGGCGTTCGTTGATTGCCTCCGGCAGATGGGCTGCACCGTCGATGCGGGCCCCGAGTCGATCACCGTCGCCGGCCCGCCGGCGGGCGAACGGCTGCGCGGAGCGTCGCTCGACATGAACGCCGTGAGCGACACGGTCCAGACCCTCGCCGCGGTCGCCCTCTTCGCGGAGGGGCCGACCGAGGTCTCCGGCGTGGCGCACAACCGGCACAAGGAGACCGATCGGATCGGCGACTTGGCGACCGAGTTGCGGCGTCTCGGCGCTGCGGTCGATGAGAAAGAGGACGGGTTAATCATCCGTCCCGGTGAGTTGCGGGGCGCCGTCGTTGAGACCTACGACGATCACCGTATGGCGATGAGCCTCGCCCTGGTCGGGCTGCGGCAACCGGGGGTGCGGATCAGCAACCCGGGCTGCACCGCGAAGACGTACCCCGAATACTTCGAGGACCTCGCGTCGGTCGTCGCCGACTGAGGATGGCCGGTTTGGGATGGGGAACGTTACTCAAGCAGATGCGACTTAGACCGTCTGCTCGACTTTCTGAGCCGCCGCCATCTCGCGTTTGCGCTTCTCAATCGCTTTGAGCAGCTCGTCGGCGCGGTCGAGCAGGGCCAAGCCCGACTCGGAGGGGCTGGGGGTGCGGGTCTCTTGCTGCGCGACGAAGCTCGCTTGGCAGTGCTGACAAGCGATACCTTTACCGAGGTAATCGACGCGCACCTGCAGGCTCCGACCGCAGGCAGGGCAAGGCTGCACGTAATAGACCGAGCTGGCCATAGTGGGTCGCCTCCTTGAACTCGGGTGCTGAAAAGCCTGGGCCATCGATCTTACTCAAAGTTGCGGAAAACGTCCACCGGAAACCACTCTTCCGGGGGGGGTGTCGAGCGGCCCGTCGCGGTGACAGGCCTCCCAGAGTAGGATTGATGCTTAGGGCCCCAGGTTCCCGGGAATCTGGACCCAGCGGGCGAAAAGGTCGGTACACCTCTGTAGAACAGGGGTTTCGCGTGGCAAGGTGCAGCGCTTTCGACTTACGCGATCCACCAGGAGGGAGAGCTTGGGGAATCGACTCTACACCGCCGCGGTCGTGGTCTTCTGGCTGGGGGCGATGACCTGGCTGGTGACCGATCGCATCCTGCCCCCCTTCTTTGGAGGCGATGCGCCCACGACCCGCGTCGCGAACCAGCTCGAGCCCGTTGCTTGGCGTATCGAGATGGACGGCAGGCCGTGCGGCGAGGCGGTGCTCCAGGCGCTCGCGGGGGATTCGGACATCCGGGAGGTCCACAGCCTGATCCAGCTCGATCGGATCGAGGCGCCCGAAGCGGCCCCCTTCTGGATGCGTCCGATGTTCAAGTCGCTGCGGGACCTCTCATTCCGAATCCGGACCGTTTCGACGTTCGGCTCACTCGGGGGGCTCTCTTCGTTCAAGACCAAGATGGAACTCAACCAGGCGGACGCCCCGATCCGGGTGAACGGCAGCATCAGCGGCGAGACGCTGAGCCTGAACGTGAGGATCGGCGAGCTCAACAAGCGTTCCAAGCACCCCTGGCCCAAGAATGCGACCCTGGGGGGCGAGATGACGCCGGCGGCTCGGCTGCTGCCTCTGTGGGAGGGCCGGAGTTGGACCCAGGAGATCTACAGCCCGTTCGCCTCGCCTAAAGAACCGCTCGAGATGATCGAAGCGACCGTGAGCGACCGGATTCGTTTGAGCGACGGCGCCGAGAACACCGAGGTATGGATAGTTGAGTACCGAGCGACCGAGAAGACCGGCAGCACCGACAAGGGCCGCCTCAGGGCGCGCCTCTTCGTCGCCGAGGACGGGCGTGTCCTCAAGCAAGAGGCGTTTCTCTTGGGGAGCAGCGTGACCTTCTTGCGCCGTTCCGAGGAGGAGTCGCAACGGATCGCCGACGAGTTGCTCGAGCTTGAGAAGTATGCAACCAGCTACAGCATCGCTCGTGAGAGTTCGACTGGACTCCCGTCCAAAGCCACGCCGGCAGAACCTTCCCCCCATGAGGCGGAAGCTCTCTGAGCGCCGAGCGGCAGCCCGTCGATGATCGAGTTCGAAGGCGTTTCACGCAGTTACGGCGACACCCTCGCGGTCCGTGGGCTGGACCTGCGCATCCCGTCGGGGGAGCTGTTCGCGATGCTCGGCCACAACGGCGCGGGCAAGACCACCACGATCAAGATGCTGGTCGGGCTGCTACGCCCCGAGTCGGGGCGGGTGCTCGTCGAGGGGCGCGACGTCGTATCCGAGGTCCGCGAAGCGGCCAAACGCATCGGGTACGTGCCCGACGAGCCCTGCCTTTACGACAAGCTCTCCGGGCGTGAGTTCCTGCACTTCGTTGCCGAGATGCACGGCATGACCCGCGGCGACGCCAGCGAGGTCATCGAGCGCGAGATCCAACGCTTCGGCCTCGGCCGCTTCGCCGACGAGCTGGCCGAGAGCTATTCGCACGGCATGAAGCAGCGGACCGTCTTCGCCGCGTCCCTGTTGCACGCGCCGCCCGTGCTGGTGGTCGACGAGCCGCTCGTGGGGCTCGACCCCCATAGCATCCGGATGGTGAAAGACCTGCTGCGCGAGAAGGCGGACTCGGGGACGAGCGTCTTCATGTCGACGCACACGCTGGCCGCCGCCGAAGAGATCGCCGACCGTATCGGGGTTATGCAAAGGGGGGAGCTGATCTTCCTGGGCACCGTCGACGAGCTCCGCAACCGCCACGACGCCCAGGGCCAGTCGCTCGAATCGCTCTACCTCTCGGTCGTCGGTGGCGCCGTTGGGGGCGTATCGACCGAGGAGCTCGAGTCCTCCGCCGCCCCGGACGAGGACCCCCGTGCGGAGACGCCGTCGTGAGCTTCGCCAAACCCGTAGCGGGCGAGCCGACTCCGCCCGGCGACCTCGACTCGCGCCGGGAGGCCGAGCTCTTTTGGCGACTGCGCCTCACCGAGACCCGCGCCCTGCTCCGTCAGCTGATGGACACGGCTCGGCTGCGGACGTTGTTGGTGATTGGGCTGAGCCTCTTCTTCTGGGTCGGTCTGTTCGCGCTGTTCTATTCGGGCTTCGTCTTCCTGAACAACAGCATCGCCCCTCCCGGTGAACCGTTCCACGCGAAGACGGTCGAGTTCGTCTTCCACCTCTTCTTCGCCTCGCTGAACGTGATGCTCGTCTTCTCTTCGGGCATCATCCTGTACGGCGGGTTGTTCAGCTCGGCGGAGACCCGTTTCTTGTTGACCACGCCGGCGCGCGAGGAACGGATCGTCCTGCACAAGTTCCAAGAGGCGACCCTGTTCAGCAGCTGGGGGTTCTTCCTGCTGGCGAGCCCGTTGACGCTGGCGTACGGCATCTCGGTCGGGGCGCCGTGGCACTACTACGCGCTGATCGGGCCGCTGATCCTGGCGTTCGTCTACATCCCCTGTGTGGTGGGCGCTCTGTGCTGCCTGTTGCTGATCTACAAGCTGGCCCACGTCCGTCTGACGATCGTCGCGATCGTGGCGGGGCTTTCGATGGCGGCGGCCGCCGCCGCGGTGTGGGACACGGTCGGGGCGCGGGACGACCAGATGTTCGACGGCAAGTTCTTCAACGAAACGGTCCGCAAGTTCCGCTTCACCCGCGAGGAGTGGCTGCCCAGCTCGTGGCTGAGCGACGGCCTGATCGACGCAGCGCAAAAGCAGCCTGAGCTGCCGATGCCTTTGACGGAGACGCCCGTCATCCGCTCGTTGCTATCGCTCGCGCTGCTGGCCTCCAACGCCCTGATGGGACGCCTCGTGCTGACGACGGTCGCTGGCCGAGCGTTCCGCGGCGCCTTCAGCCAGCTCGAATGCCGCCCTCGACGTACCCGAAAAGCGGGCGCGGCCTGGATCGATCGTCTCGCCGAGTGGGTGCTCACCCCCTTCCCTCCCACGGTGCGGCTCCTGCTGCTGAAGGACTGGCGGCTCTTGCGTCGTGACCCCGTGCAATGGTCGCAGTTCTTGATCTTCTTCGGCCTCTTAGGGCTCTACTTCTTGAACGTCGATCAGTTCACGGTCACCGCGGGCGACATCAACCACGCGACCTGGGTCAACCTGGTCAGCTTCCTCAACCTGGCGGTCGTCGGGCTCATTCTCTCAACGTTCACGACCCGTTTCATCTATCCGATGCTCAGCCTCGAGGGACGCCGCTTCTGGGTGCTGGGGCTGATGCCGATCTCGCGTGAGACGATCGTCTGGAGCAAGTTCGTCTTCGCGGCGCTCGGGTCCTGGGCGCCGTGCTCTTTGTTGATCCTCGTAAGCGACCTGATGCTCCGGGTGGAGCCCCTGGTCGTGGGGATTCACCAGCTGACCACGGTCTTGCTTTGTGTTGGCTTGGCGGCGTTGGCGGTCGGTTTGGGAGCCATGATGCCCAATTTCCGCGAGTCCTCCCCGTCGAAGATCGCCGCCGGCTTCGGCGGGACCCTCAACCTGGTGCTCAGTGCGATCTACATCATCGTGATCGTCGCCCTGACCGCCCTGCCCTGCCACTTCAAGCTGATCGCTGGGTCGACCAGCATCACGTCCGAGCTGCTCAGCGAGGAGTACCTCAACCTCTGGCTCGTCCTGGGGGCCGGGTTGGCGGTCGCCCTCGGCCTGGTGACCACGCTGGCGCCCCTGATGCGGGGCGTGAAGGCGTTCAAGCAGCTCGAGTTCGCTTAGACGCAGCCTTCTCCAGCCGCGGTACGGCGAAGCCGCTCGGTCGGTTAAACTCTCGGGCTTCGCTGCGGTTGTTGACCTGTATTCAATCACCTGTCCCCCCACCCCTGGCTAGCCATGGACACGACTCCGGCACTGCGGATCGGGGCGGTGAATTATCTGAACTCGAAGCCGCTCATCCATCGTTTCGATTCGCTCGCCGAAGAGCTGGCGACCGCCCACCCGGAGCTGGCTGGCGTCCGCTTGCTCTGCGACCTGCCGAGCCGGCTCGCCGATTCGCTCGCCGCGGAGCGGCTCGACCTGGCGCTCGCGCCGGCGTTCGAGGCCCTCGCCGAGCCGAGCTGGCGGATCGTGTCGGACGCGTGCGTCGCCGCGGACGGGCCGGTGAGCAGCGTGAAGGTCTACTTCCGCAAGCCGCCCGCGGAGGTCGAGTCGCTGGCGCTCGACGAGGGCTCGCGCACCAGCGCCGCCCTGTGCCGGCTGTTGCTCCGGCAACGCCACGCCGCCGAGCCCCGCCGCGAACGGCTGCCGATCGGAGCCTCGCTGACCGACACCCGCGCCGACGCCGTGCTGCTGATCGGCGACCGGGCGATGCACGCCCCCGACCCGGCGGTCCGTGGCGACTTCGTCGCCGAGTGGGACCTGGCCGAGGAGTGGCGCCGCGACACGGGCCTGCCGTTCGTCTTCGCCGTCTGGACGTCGCGCCACGAGGAGGTCGCGCCCGCGGTCGTTCGGCTGCTCGAGGCGTGCCGCGACGGGGGCGTCGTCTGCTTCGACTCGATCGCCGCCGCCGAGGGCCCGCCGCTCGGGCTTACGGTCGAGCACGCGGAGCGGTACCTTCGGCGTAACCTCCGCTTCACGCTCGGCCCGCGCGAACGCCGCGGGTTGGAGCTGTTCGAGCGAGCCTGCCGCGAGGCGGGCCTGCTCTCCGACCCCGCCACCACTCACGACGCTTAACGAACCCGATGATCGCCCTCGCCCCCGTCGAAGAGCTGCTCACCAAAGCGGTCGAAGGCCAACGCCTCGCGCCCGAAGAGGGGCTCCGCCTGCTAAAGGAGTCGAGCCTCGCCTCTCTCGGCCGGGCGGCCGATGAGGTCACCCGCCGGCTCCACCCGGAACCGTACCGGACGTACAACATCGACCGGAACATCAACTACACGAACATCTGCACCGCGGTCTGCGACTTCTGCGCGTTCTATCGCGGTCCCAAGTCGGACGAGGGGTACGTCCTGCCGCTCGAGGAGATCCTCCAGAAGGTCGAAGAGACCGTCGAGCTGGGCGGCGACCAGATCCTCTTGCAAGGCGGCCTGCACCCCGAGTTCGACCTCGCCTGGTACGAGCGGATGCTGGGCGGCATCAAGCAGCGCTTCCCGCAGGTCAACCTGCACGCCTTCAGCCCGCCCGAGATCCACCACTTCACGAAGGTCAACAAGCTCTCGCTCCGCGAGGTGCTCCAGCGGCTGCAAGCGGCCGGCCTCGGCAGCCTGCCGGGCGGCGGGGCCGAGATCCTGGTCGACCGGGTCCGCAAGGAGATCACCCGCGGCAAGGTGCTCACCGACGACTGGCTCAACGTGATGCGCGTGTGGCACGAGTTGGGCGGCCGCAGCAGCGCGACGATGATGTTCGGCCACGTCGAGACCCTCGAGGAGCGGATCGAGCACCTGGAGCGCCTCCGCCAGCTGCAGGACGAATCGATCGAGAAGGGGCACGACGGCTTCACGGCGTTCATCTGCTGGACCTTCCAGCGCGACAACACGCCGATGGACCACCTCGCCCCCGCCGGCGCGCACGAGTACCTGAAGATGAACGCCGTGGCGCGGCTCTACCTGGATAACATTGCTAACCTGCAATCGAGCTGGGTCACCCAGGGCCTCAAGACGGGCCAGATGGCGCTCCTCTACGGCGCCAACGACATGGGCAGCCTGATGATCGAAGAGAATGTCGTCGCCGAGGCGGGCACCGTGCATTTCCTCTCGCTGCAGCAGATGCGCGACGCGATCAGCGAGCTCGGCTACGAGCCGCGTCAGCGCGACGTGCATTACCGGTTGCTCGACCGGGAGTATGAGGTCCGTTCTCTGAAAGCGGCCGGTTCGGGGCTGCCGCAGCTGCCGGTGGTGAGCTAGGTTTGCCCTAGCCCAAGTCTCACTTGGTGCGGGCCGCGCTCGGAGCGGGGCCGCACAACCGGCGCAATCGGCGTCAACCGCGATCTAAAGACTCCCTGGCCGCCTTATGGACCTAGCGCCCAGCCCCGCGACGGCCCCGTACCAGGGCGCTCCGCCATCGCTCGGGCCGGTCAAGGTCGAGGTCGCCTCGCTCTCGAAGGCGTACGACGACTTGCAGCGCGGCGAGGTGCTGGCGGTCGACCGCCTCAGCTTCCAGGCGCACGCCGGCGAGGTCTTCGGGCTCTTGGGCCCCAACGGCGCCGGCAAGACGACCGCGTTGCGGATCCTCACAACGCTGCTGAAGCCGACGTCGGGCGTCGCCCTGGTGAATGGCTTCGACTGTGTGCGGCAGGAGGAACTGGTCCGCAACCAGATCGGCTTCATCTCCGCGAACACGGCGGTCTACGACCGGATGACCGCGTGGGAGTTCGTCGAGTATTTCGGCCGCCTGCACGGCCTCGCCGCGGGCCCTCTGCGGGAGCGGATGGAATGGCTCTTCGCGAAGCTGCGGATGGACGACCTCCGCGACACGCTCGGCGCGAAGATGTCGACCGGCATGAAACAGAAGACCTCGATCGCCCGCGCGCTGGTTCACGACCCGCCGGTGATTGTCTTTGACGAAGCGACGAACGGCCTCGACGCGTTCGCGGCGCGGGCGTCGCTCGACGCGGTCGCCGAGCTGCGCGACGAGGGCAAGTGCGTCGTTTTCAGCACCCACATCATGAGCGAGGTCCAGCGCATCTGTGACCGCATCGCCGTGATGCACCGCGGCCGGATCATCGACTCGGGCCCGACCGACGACCTCCGCCAGCGCCACGGCGAGCAGAACCTCGAGGAGCTCTTCTTCCGCCTCATCCGCGACGCGGACGAGCTGGCGGATCGGAGGAAGGGAGATGAGGGGATGGAGGGGGATAAGGGGATGGTCGATCGGCGGGATGAGGGTGACAGCGGCTGAATCCAAATGAAGGAAAGATTTTGCAAGCAAACAGAAACCGTTCACGCACCGGATACTTACTTAGCTGAGTGTTGCTCAGCAGCATGTTGGCATCCCCCCCATCCCCTTCAAACGAATTCGTCAGCAAGCGCGGACTGAACCCACCCACCAAGAAACCCAACCGAGCGGCCATCCCCTAATCTCCTCATGAACTGGAAGAACGTCCATTGGATCTGGAAACGCGAGATGCGTGACCAGCTCCGCGACCGGCGAACGCTGTTCATGGTCGCGGTGCTGCCGGTCCTGATGTACCCGCTGCTCGGGACCAGCCTGTTCCAGCTCGCTCAGTTCATGCAGCAGTCGACCGGCCGCGTGGCCGTCTACGGCGCCGAAGAACTCGACGAGGCGGGCGACCTCCCTCCCCTGCTGAATGACGACCGGTTCGAGGCCAACCTCTTCCTCTCGCCGGGGGACGTGGACCGCCTGGTGGTCGAGTCCCGCGAGGCGGGGGCCGACCGGCTCTCCGAGGCGGGCGCCGCGATCGACGCGGGCGAGATCGAGGTCGCCGTCTGCTTCCCCGACGACTTCGCCGAGAACCTGTCCGACCTGCGCGAGCAACTCAAAGAGCCCCGCGAGCCGGGCGAGCCGCTCGCCACGGCGCCGGTGTTGGAGCCGTCGGTCCTGTTCAACTCGGCCCGCGAGCCGTCGCAGGTGGCCCGGCTGCGGGTGAAGGACGTGCTCGGCCGCTGGCGCCAGCAGCTGGTCCGCAGCAACCTCGAAGCGACCAACGTGCCGGTCGTCGCCACACGGCCGTTTCAGTTGGAGCAACTCGACCGCGCCTCGCAGGAGAGCCGCGACGCGGTCCTCTGGTCGAAGCTCCTGCCGTTCATCGTCTTCCTGTGGGCGCTGACCGGGGCGTTCTACCCGGCCATCGACCTGTGCGCTGGTGAGAAGGAACGCGGCACGCTCGAGACCCTGCTCGCCAGCCCCGCGCGGCGGAGCGAGATCGTCGGTGGCAAGCTGCTCACGGTCATGACCTTCAGCATCTTCACGGCGCTGCTGAACCTGGCCAGCCTCGCGATCACCACGCGCGTCCTCATGGGCCAGCTCTCCGGCATCGCCGGCGGGGCGATCAACCTCGCGCCCCCCACCGCCGCGGCGATGGGCTGGCTGGTGGTGGCGGTCGTGCCGATGTCCGCCCTGTTCAGCGCGCTGAGCCTCGCCTTCGCGGCCTATGCGAAGAGCACCAAGGAGGGGCAGTACTACTTCATGCCGCTGTTCTTAGCGGCGACCCCGCTGATGCTGCTCCCCCTCTCGCCCGGCGTCGAGCTGAACCTGGGCAACAGCTTCGTGCCGGTGATGGGCTTGGTCCTGCTGCTGAGGGCGATGATCGAAGGCCAGACGCAGGCCGTCCTGACCTACGCCGTGCCGGTCGTCTTCGTGACGGGGGTCTGCTGCTGGCTGGCGACCCGCTGGGCCGTTTCGCAATTCAATCAGGAGTCGGTCCTCTTCCGCGAGAGCGAGCGGTTCGACCTGGCCGCCAGCCTGCGGGCGATGGTCCGCCGCCGTGGCGCGACGCCCTCGGCAGGCGCCGCCGTCGCCTGCGTGGCGGGGGTGTTCTTGACCCAGAACGCGGTCCGCTCCGCCCTGCCCTGGCTGCTGCAAGGACAGTCGGAGTTCGCGGTCTTGGTGATCTCGACCGTGCTGAGCCTCGTCGTCAGCGTCCTGCTGCCGGCCATCGTCGTCCTCGTGCTGCTGACACGGGACTGGCGAAGCAGTCTGTTGCTGCGTGAGCCCCCCCGCCTTCGCGATACGCTGCTGGCCGTGGGGGCGGCGATCTGCCTGATCCCGGTCGGCCAGTCGCTGGGCATCGCGATCCAGAAGATGTACCCCTTCAGCGAGGCGGTGCTGGCCGAGCTAGCGGTCTTCGCCAAGATGATCCACGACGCCCCAATCGCCTGGGTTCTGCTGCTCCTGGCCCTGCTGCCGGCGGTCTGCGAGGAGATCACTTTCCGCGGGGTCGTCCTCTCCGGTTTGCGCAAGAGCCTGGGGACGGCGGGCGGAATCCTCGTGACGGCGGCCATTTTTGCGGCCACGCACACCGTTTTGCAGCAGTCTCTGGGGGCTTTTCCGCTCGGGGTCGCCCTGGGAGTGATCGCCGTCCGGAGCCGCTCACTGATCCCGTGTGTCCTGTTCCATGCGGTTTACAACGGTCTGACGCTCGTCACGGACCGAAATCGAGACGCGATCCGCACTCTCGCCGCGGATTGGGGCCTCTCGGACTCCGTTTTCGTCGAAATCGGCGGCGGACAACTAGGCTACGCGGCCCCAATTGCTATCTTGGGGGGCGTCGTGGCGTTGGTCCTGTTGTGGGCCATGGGCCGCGGCGATCGCGGCAACCCGCAGGTTGCGGCGCGGCTCGAGACGGCTTCCTAGCCGTCGGCTCAGGCCGGTTAGAACCGGTCGGGCTCGCTGCCGCCCCTTAGCCCGCGGCCCGTCCCGACAGGCTTCCCCTCTTGGGGGGGAACCTTCCGAGGGCGGTTGCCGTCTTCTCCCTAGCAGCGGTTAGAGAGCTAGAGAGGAGCCGGGCGGCTGCGATCCGTTGGCGTCAATCAGCGCCTCGGTGTGGGGTCGGACCGACCTTTGCCGAGGGAAGTGGATCTTTAGGAACGTAATGACACGACAGGCTTTACGAGCCCGGTTGGTCTGCCCGGTGGCGGCCCCCCCGATCGAAGACGGGATCGTCGTTATCGACGGCGACCGGATCGAGCGGATCGGTCGTCAGGCGCCCGCCGACGTGGAGGTCGAGGACCTGGGCGATGTCGCCCTGATGCCCGGCTTCGTGAACGCGCATTGCCACCTCGAGTTCAGCCTCGCCCGGAAAGTAGGCCGGGCCGGCATCGCGCTGCCCAACTGGATCCGCCAAGTCATCGAGAAGCGGCCCAACGCCAAGAAGATCGGCCGGGCGATCGCGTCGGGCCTTGAGGAGAGCCTCCGCCACGGCGTGACGACCGTCGCCGAGATCGCCCGCACCGAGACCGACGCCTACCGCATCAACGGCCTCAGCCCCCGGTTGATTCTCCTGCAGGAGTCGATCGGCTTCTCGCAGGCCCGGGCGACCTCGGCCCTGAACGCGGCCGAAGACCGCCTCGAAGAGCTCTCCACGCTGCTGGGCCCCAGCGACCTCAACGGCAACGGCCACGCCGCCGCGGCCCTCAACGGCCACGCCGCCAATGGGAGCCACGAAACCAACGGGCACACGAGTGGCTACGCCAATGGCCAATCGAACGGCTTCGACGACGGCCGTTTCGAGGCGGTCGGCGTCCGCGACGAGCAGCGGTTCCGCCTCGGCGTGAGCCCGCACGCCCCGTACACGGCCTCGCCGCAGCTGATCCGCGAGCTGGTCACCGTCGCCTCGACACGGGGCTTGCCCGTGGCGATGCACTTGGCCGAGTCGCCCGAGGAGCTACAGCTCCTCTCCGAAGGTCGTGGGCCCTTCCAGGAGATCCTGGAAGAACGCGGCATGTGGGACCCCTGGGTCATCGGACGCGGATCGACGCCGCTCGACTACCTGCGGATGCTCACCCGGGCGCCCAAGTCGCTGGTCATCCACGGCAACTACCTCGATTACACCGAGCTGGCCATGATGGCCCGCCAGGCGGGGGCGATGTCGCTGGTCTACTGCCCGCGCAGCCACGCCCACTTCAAGCACCGCCGTTACCCGCTCACCGAGGCCCTGGCCCTCGGCGTGCCGGTCTGCCTGGGGACCGATGGCAAGGCGTCGAACCCGGATCTCTCGATGCTCAGCGAGATGCGCGAGGCGGCCGCCCGGCACCCGAGCGTCGCCCCGGAGACCATCCTCCGCATGGGGACCCTCACCGGCGCCGAGGCGCTCGGGCTGACCGACGTCGGCGCCCTGCGGCCCGGCGCCCTGGCCGACTTGGTCAGCATCCCGCTGCCGAAGAAGGCCAAGGGCCGCCCCGACGAGCTCCTCTCGGCGATGCTCCGTTCCGAGGACGAAGAGGTCGAGTACGTCTGGCTCGGCGGCGAGGCGCTCGAGGTCGTGGCCGTCTGAGCCTGGTCGTCTGAGCCCAGTAACGATCGCTGCGACGGCAATTGTTGGAAGCGAGCCACCCGTTTTGCACCGCTTTCGGCTGTTTCAGCGGCCTCCCGCTCAAACAATTCGGGTGGCCAAACTCTTCGCTTGACCGGCCAGGTCGTGTCGCGTGAATCGGATCGCCGGTGACCCTCACCGCTAAGGTCGTGCTGCAGGAGGCGTCGACGACGCCGATTGCGTGACGCGAGCGGCCTACCAAAATCGGCGTCGGAGACGCCTCCTACTGGCGGTCCGTCATCCGAGGCGGTCCGTCGGTGGCTCGCCGTTTTGGCTATAATCCGCTGACGCGTCCTCTTCTCACTTCTCGCAGCAACCGACCGCCGATGAGTTCGTTGCGTCTGCAACCGACCTTCCGCCTCGACCTGCCGCTGGCGCCTGAAGCGGCCCGGACGCGGTTGCAAGAGGTGGTCCGCAGCGGCGAGGTCGGGGGACCCGCCGAGGCCGCCGGGTCGTGCGTGGTGTTGCGGGCGCCGGCTGAGGAGCAACGCGTCTGGTCGCCCTACCTGACCGCCCAATTGGGCCCGGCCTCCGACCGAGGGGGCAGTGGCAGCGAGTTGCTCGCTCGCTTCACGCCACGCCCTGAGGTTTGGACGCTGCTCATGATGGTCTACTTCGGCTGCGTCTTCGCCGCGCTGGCCGGCGGGGTCTATGGTTGCGTGCAGTGGCTGCTTGGCGCGACGCCTTGGGCTCTGGGCTTGGTCCCGATCGGCTTTGCGGCAATCGGTGTGCTGCACGCCGTCAGCCTGATCGGCCAGAACCTCAGCTCGCACCAGATGAGCGCCCTCCGCGAACGGCTCGAGCGGATCGTCGAGCTCGCGTCCGAGTAAAGTGAACGCCAAGCCTTCGTGCGATTCAACGACGGCGAGTGCGCCCCCGTCGTTGAAACGCCGGCGTGCTGCGAGGAGAACGCCTCCTGGGCCGTCTCGTTGAACACGGATCGGCTTCCAGGTTGAACGCTAGGGACCCTGGCCAAGTGCGATTCGGCACCCAGGTCGACGCCACCTTTGCACTTGGGCGATGGGCCAGATCGGCCCGGAAGTCGGCCTCGAAGGGGCCGGTCATGCAGCAACGAACTCGCCTAGGTGGGGCTGGTTCTATCCCCGAACAAGGCGAACCTGCCACGCAGTTTTCACACCGTATTTTCCCCGGCCGCTGCCCACGGGGGCAGGGGGCGCTCGGTTATACTCTCGGGAACCGCCTACTGGCTCGATCTACCACCCCGACTACGACCGCCTAATGATCCGCACCTTGATCCCCTCCCTCCTGCTGGCCGCTCTAGCAGCCCTGCCTGCGGCGGCCGAAACGGTCTCGTTCGACTTCGCCCCGGTCGGCAACGCCGGCAACGCTGCCGATCCCCAAACCGGTTTCGGCGCGGTCTCGTACAACTACGCGATCAGCAAGACCGAAGTCACCAATGCCCAGTACGCGGCTTTTCTTAACGCGGTTGATCCGTTAGGTAGCGACGAGTTTGGTCTCTACAACAACGTGGACATGCAGGGCAACTTCGGTGGCATCACGTTGACGGGCGATATCCGTGTCGGCCCGTATGTGGCCAAGCCGGGGCGCGAGGGGAACCCGGTTACCTTCGTATCATTCTTCGACGCGATGCGTTTCACAAATTGGCTGCATAACGGCCAAGGTGACGGAGATACCGAAACGGGGGCTTACACGATCGGCAACGGACTGGACGAAGTCCGTTCACCCGGTGCTCGATATTGGATCCCCAGTGAAAATGAATGGTACAAGGCGGCCTACCACGACGCGTCGGCCGGCACAGCGGGCGTCTACTTCGACTACGCCACCGGCAGCGACAGCGTCCCCCGCAGCGATCAACCAAGCGATGATCCTTCAGCGGTGAACTACTTCAATAACGACGGCGTCGCCAACGGCTTCAACGACGGATACGCCGTGAGCGGCTCGACAGGCTTCCCCAGCGGCACGAATCCCCTCACCGACGTCGGCGCCTACACAGACGCGACGAGCCCCTACGGCACGTTCGACCAGAACGGCAACGTGTTTGAGTGGAACGAGGGCGACGGGGGGTCTTCATTCCGTGGCTCACGGGGCGGCTCCTGGAACGCCCTGGCAGCCACCCTAAGGCCAGACAGTTGGAATGAGATCGTAGTTCCACTAGCTGAAAGCAGAGGTCTTGGTTTTCGCGTGGCAACTATTCCTGAGCCAAGCACGTTGCTGATGGGAGCTTTGGCCGTGTTGGGATCGTTGATGCGGAGAAGGGTTTAGGGTCTCTGAAGTCGCTTCGCTGGGCATCACCTCGGCGGCTTTGCGGCTATGCGAATCTGCCCGCCAAGTGCCGCTTTTCCGCAGGTTGCTAAGTACAAGTGAGTGACCCTCCGGAGCAGCTCGCTGGCTCTCGGTAACCGGCCTCAGCTTCTTCGTCCGGCGCCAGTTGGTCGCTGACCGCCAGGGCGCAGGGAGTGACCTGCCTGTGGGGGCTTCCACAAGCTCTCCCGGTTGGCGAGGCGACTTGAAGCGGGCCTGGCTCAGAGCAGGTAGTTCAGCCAGCCGTTCGCCCGCAGGACGAACATGATCGGGATGCCGGCGACCTGCACGTTGTCGGTGTAGACCGCCGCCTGGCCGCGCGAGCCGCCGGGGACGCGGAGACCGGCCGTGTCGTTGAGCTTGATCTTCACGGCGAAGCGGGCGGGCAGGCCGCTGGCGATCTGCTCGGGCAAGTCGCCGCCGGGGAGGAGTTGTCCCTGACCGACGATCTCGATGGTCTCCAGGACCTCGCCGTGGAAGACCCGGCCGGGGTAGCCCTTGAGGATCACCTCGGCGTATTGGCCCGGTTCGATCAAGAGGAAGTTCTTCTGGCCGAAGGTCGCCACGACGACGCGGTCCTCTTCGGGCTGCGACTCGATGAAGGTCATGACCGGCCGGAAGCCGAGCCCGCCCGCCGGCGAGCCGACGCGGAGCTGTTGGTTCGTGACGTAGCCGTCCGTGGGGGCGATGACCGTCGTCTGCTCGAGGTCGTATTGTGCGTCCTTCAGGTTGACCTCCGCCTCGCGCAGGCGGGTGTTCGCCAGATCGACGCCCAGCTTCGCCTGACGCTCGGCGGCGAGGGCTTCGTCCAATCCCGAGGCGGCCTGCTGGTAGGTCGCGAGGGTCTGCTCGAATTCCTCTTGGCTGACGACGTTGGTCTTCACCAGGTCGGCGTCGCGTTTCCGCTTGTTCGTGTAGTACGCGAGGTCTGCCCGGGCGCGCTTGACCGTCGCCTGCGCGGTGACGACCGCCGCCTCGGAGACATCGACCTGCGCCCGCGCCTCGTTCACGGCGGCGGCGGCGTTGTCGGCGTCCGCTTGCAGCGGGGCCCGGTCCAGCTCGAAGAGCGTCTCGCCCTTCTTGATCAGCGTGTTCGGTTTCACGTTGATCGACGTGACCGGCACTCGCTTAGAGATCTGAGGAACGATCAGGATCGTGCGGTCGAACGCGATCGCCGAGTTCGAGTAGGGGTGATAGTACTGGGCGCAGAACAGCCACGAGACGATCAGCAGCGGGCCGATCGAGGCGAGCAGCAACGCGATCGGCAGCGAGAGCCGGAGCAGCCGCCACTTCGCGAACACGAGCCAGATGACGAGGCAGTAAGCGCCTCCGAGGAGCCACATCATGACGCGTCGCCTCCGCGGCGGGGGGCGCTGGCCAGGGCTTCGAGACGGGCTCGCAACGAGGCGATCCGCTGCTCGAGCCCGCCGGCCGTGTCGCCCTCGCCCGAAGCGGCCTCTTCCTCGGCCTTCAGGTGCTGGTACAGGTACATCACAAAGAGACAGGTCAGAACCGAAACGATCATGTCCTGGCCCTCCCTTCACGTTGTTCGAGGCGTGCGACCGCTTGCTCAAGGTCCGAGACGATCCGCTCCGCGTCCAACCCGGCCCCGAGTGGGCGGGGTTGGCTGTAGGCCCAGACCATGGCGATCACCCAGCCGATCCCGGTGAGCAGCCCGAGCCAACCGCAAATCCGCACCGCGTCGGCACGTGGGTGCTTTCGCGCCACGGCGACGCGGCCGGGCAAGCCCGCCAGCTCAAAGAGCAGGTACAGCAGGGCCAGGCTGAAAACGATCAAGACGACCAATGACAGGACGCTGAACGCAGGCCCGAGCGACTCAAACGCGTAGGCGAGCGGCGGGGTGTGCATGGGATGTTTCCGACGAGCATGAAGGGCGTTGGACACAGGCTAACAGCATCCTGAGAGTGTGTCTAACACGCGACGACTCACTCCGACACACGCCGCCTTGGCTCGGTGCGGTAGTGCTCGATGAGTGTTTCGTAGGTGGCCAGCTGAGCGACCACTTTCAAGCGGAGGCGCTCACCCCCTAGCAGGCTGAACCCGATCGGCGGCGTCTGGTGCATGGGGGGCCGCACGCGGTGGTTGGCGGAGCCCGTGTTGAGCAGCGAGTCGAGCTGTTGCCGCCAGGTGATCAGGCGATCGAGCCACAGCTCACCGTGCAGGAGCGTCTCGTCGGCGGTCGATGCATTAGGGGACGACGCGAGGCGAGCCGCCCCGTTGGGACGCATCGCCGCGATCCAGCCGTTCTGGCCCAGCGGGGTCAGCTCGGCGGTCGCCCAACGCCCGTCGCCGTAGTAGCGGTTGAAGATCGCTTCGATCTCGGGCGAGGCTTCGAGTCCCGTGCTCTCGATAAGATCGCTGCGCAGGCGGTAACCGCCCGTTGACTCGACCGGGGTCAGCTCGATCTTCAGGGGCGTGCGGGCTTGCGCGGCGTCGATCATCGTGTTCCAACGATCGACGCCCAGCCGCAGCCGGTCGCCGAGGGGGCCGGCGGAGTCGTCCCAAGTGAACGCGGCGGTCTCGTTGGCGGCGGCGGGCTCGCCAGCGGCCGGCAGGTGCAGGACGGCCTGGCTGGATTGGCAGCCGCTTAGCAACTCGCGGCACGCGTCGGCGAAGTCGTCCCACTGCGGCTGCGGGTGCTCGGGCGCTTCGATCTGGCCGGGCCGGCTCTGCATCAACGCCAGGACGAGGTCGATCAGCGGGGCGGGCAGCGCGCCGGGCGCGTTGAGCGTAAGGATCGCGTCCGTCGGATCGAGCGCTCTTGAAGGCGCCGGTGGGCGTTGGATCTCCGTGGCCAACGGGGTGGTGAGCTCGATCTCCACGGCGTCGTCGCGGTGGCTCGCGACCAGCATGATCGGTTCGCCCCAGCCGGCGACCGCCGAGGCGACCGGGGCGTAGGGCGCCAGCCGATCAACGGCCGCCTTGAAGTCGCTGGGCCAGCGCAGCGGCCCGTGCCGCCGGCGCCGGTCGGTGACCTGACCACGCCTCAGCTCCTCGAGGTAAGCGGCGAAACGGAGGCAGCCATCGGCGGAGAGGGTGACCCGGAGCGTGTCGGTCGCTTCGCCGGCGCGCGGCGAGGGCGTTTCGGCAGGGCCGTATTCGGGAGGCGAGTCGAGCAGCGAGAACCGCGCCCACCCGTTGAGCGGCTCGATCGCGAGGTCAAACCCGAAGAGGCTGGCGATCGCGAGGTCGTCCGCGCGGTCGGCGTCGAGCGCCGTGCAGAGGGCGTCGAAGTCATCGGTCGGCGCGAACGCAGCGACCGTCGGCTCCCCCGCCTCGCCCGACGCGACCACGATCGCCCACGACCGTTCGGCGAAGGCGCCCCGGGGGGCGAGCGTGGCCAGGGTCGCCCGCAGCGGCGGCGCGGGGCGTCCCCAGGGCTCGAAAAGCTGTGGAGCCAGTTCGTCGAGCGCCGCGAGGCTGGGCGCCTCGGCGACCAGGAGCCAGTCGGCGGGGAGGTGATCGCGCCAGTCCGCTCCCAGGAGCGAACAGGCCGTCAAAAGCCAAACGCCGATCGCCGCCCCGGCGCGGTTCATGCGAGGGCTCGCTTCGCCGCGGCGAGGACGCCGTCGACCGTGATGCCCCGTTGCTCGAAGACCAGGGCCGCCGGCGCCGAGGCGCCGAAGTTGTCCATGCCGACGAACTCGCCGTCGAGGCCGAGGTAACGGTCCCACGGCTGACGCAGCGCCGCCTCGACCGCGACGCGGGCGGTGACGCTCTTCGGCAGAACCGACTCCTTGTAGGCCGCGTCCTGGTCCTCGAAGAGCTCCATCGAGGGGACGCTGACCACACGGGCGGCGACGCCCTCAGCGGTCAGCTTCTCGTAGGCCGCCACGGCGAGCGAGAGCTCGCTGCCGGAGGCCATCAGGATGACGCTCGGTTTGCCGTCCGCCGCGTCGGCCAGCACGTAGGCGCCCTTGGCCGTGTTCTCGGCCGCCGCGTACTTGTCGCGGCACAGGGTCGGCAGGTTCTGGCGGGTGAGGACCAGGAGGCTGGGACGCTTGGTCTCGGCGACGGCCGCCTTCCAGGCCTGGGCGGTCTCGTTGGCGTCGCCGGGGCGTAGGACGATCACGCCGGGGATCGCGCGGCAGGCGGCGAGCTGCTCGACCGGCTGGTGGGTCGGCCCGTCCTCGCCCACGCCGATCGAGTCGTGCGTGAAGACATAAATGACCGGCAGGTTCATGATCGAACTGAGCCGGATGCTGGGGCGGTTGTAGTCGCTGAAGACGAAGAACGTCGCCGCGAAGGGACGCAGCCCGCAGAGCGCCATGCCGTTGGCCGCCGCGGCCATGCCGTGCTCGCGGATGCCGAAGTGGAAGACGCGGCCCGAGTAGTCCTCGCGGCTGAAGCTCGACTCGCCGTCGAGGTTCGTGTTGTTCGAGGGCGCCAGGTCGGCCGAGCCGCCCAGCAGCCAGGGGAAGTTCTTCGCGATCGCGTTGAGCGAGGCGCCGCTCGACTTGCGCGTGGCCATCCCCTTCTCGTCCGCGGGGAAGGTCGGCAGGTCGGCGTCCCAGCCCGCGGGGAAGCCGCCCGCGGCGATCTCTTTGACCTCGGCGGCTTGCTCAGGGAACTCCTTCTCGTACGCGGCGAGCTTCGCGTTCCAGTCGGCCGAGGCCGACGCGCCGCGGGCGCCGAGGGTCGATTGGAAGTGCTCCATCACGCCGTCGGGCACATAGAACTTCTCGTCCTCGGGCACGCCGTACACCTTCTTGGTGGCGGCGATCTCCTCGTCTCCCAGCGGGGCTCCGTGGGCTCCGTGGGTGTTGGCCTTGGTCGGGGCGCCCCAGGCGATGACGCTCTTCACGATGACCAGAGTCGGCTTCTCTTGCTCGGCGCCGAAGGCGTCGATCGCGCGGCCGAGGGCGGCTAGGTCGTTCGCGTCGTCGACCCGCAGGACGTTCCAGCCGAGGCCCTCGAACTTCTTGCCAACGTCCTCAGTGAACGCGAGCGACGTGTCGCCCTCGATCGTGATGTTGTTGTCGTCGTACAGCCAGCAGAGGTTCGACAGGCCGAGGTGCCCGGCGATCGAGGCCGCCTCGCACGCGACGCCCTCCATGAGGTCGCCGTCGCTGCACTGGACGTAGACGTTGTAGTCGAACAGATCGTGGCCCGGCTTGTTGTAGCGGGCGCCGAGCCAGCGGCTGGCGATCGCCATGCCGACGCTGTTGCCGCAGCCCTGACCGAGCGGCCCGGTGGTCGTCTCCACGCCGACGGTGTGCCCGACTTCCGGGTGGCCCGGCGTGAGGCTGTCGAGCTGGCGGAAGTTCTTCAGGTCGTCGAGCGTCAGCGCGGGCGAGCCGTCCGGCTTCTTCACGCCGGCGAGGTGGATCACCGAGTAGATCAGCATCGACGCGTGCCCGCACGACAGCACGTAGCGATCGCGGTTCGGCCAATCGGGCGCTGCCGGGTCGTAATTCATCACGTCCGCCCACAGCTTGTAGGCGATCGGCGCCAGGGCCATCGGCGTGCCCGGGTGCCCCGAGTTGGCCGCCTGCACGCCGTCCATGCTGAGGGTGCGGATCGCGGTGATGGCGTTGTTCATGGCATCGACGCTTGTAGCGTCAGTGGCGGTCGCGGTCGACATCGGCGTGCGGAAAGGGCTTAAGGATTGCCTGGCAAACGAGTTACGATCGCGATAGTGTACGCGGACACTCGTCAGATGGTCAACGATGCCCCGCACGCGGCGCCTGGTTGGTCACGCCGCGGGGCCCATGAGCTGCTAGGATGCGGTTCTGCCCCCCTGCAAAGGCCCTGTCCATCGACGAGTCAGTTGTCGCCGCCGCGAACGCCCTGCCGGTCGATCAAAGTGCGTGACGCGTCGATCCCCTCGGGAACACGGCTCAGCTTTCCGTCATTCCCCGATTCGGTCGTCGCCCCCGCCCCCCACCGCGGCGTGGGAAGCGGGCGGCTGGTCAAACTGCTGAGCCGATGCCTCGCGCCCACCTCTGCTTCACGATCCCCGCCGCCGCGACCTTGTTGGGTCTCGCGGTCCTGATAGGCTTGGGCGTCACGGGTTGGCCGGGCGAAGTCGGCGCCGCCGGACGCGACTTCTGCGAGGCGACCCGGCCCGGGCCAGTCATGCAGCCCGCCAACACCTACTCGAACGCCGGCTTTCTGCTGGTCGGCCTCGCCATCGGCTGGCAGGCGTGGCGTGACGTCGGCGCCCGCAAGACGCCCGACTGGAACAACCCGATCGTCACGACCGTCCGCTACCCGGTCGGCTACGCCCTCTGCTCGATCGGTATCGGATTGGGGAGCACGGCGTTACACGCCTCGATGACGCCTTGGGGGGGCACGCTCGACTTGCTGGCGATGCACCTGTGGGGCGCGTGGTGCATCGCCTTCGCGACGACGCGTCTCGCTCGCGGTGGGGACCGGTTGTTCCTTGCGCTCTTCACGGCTCAGATCGGGGCGCTGCTGTCCCGGCTCGTGATGGGGAACCCCTACAGCATCCGCGGCAGCGATCTGTTCGGCGCCATGATCGCCACGGCGATCGCGATCGAGCTGGTCGGTCGTTGGCGGAACCGTCGGAGGCAGCGGATCGACGCCAACTACCTGCTCTGGGCGATCGTCACTTTCCTGGCCGCCTACGCCTGCTCGCGCGTGAGCACGAGCGCCGGGCCCTGGTGCGACCCCGACTCCTTCTGGCAGGGCCACGCCGCCTGGCACCTGCTGTGCGCGGGATCGACGGCTTTCGTCTATCTCTACGGGCGCTCGGAGCGATTGCTTGTCGGATCAGGTCGCTAGCTGGTGGCTATGATGGTCCTCAGCGGCGCCCGTTGGAAAGCGACCAGACGAGAGCGAACCGGTAGGTGGTTTAAAATCCTGTTTGGTCGCTTTCTGACGGGCGCGGCTCGGAGTCGCTTCATGAGACATTATAGGATTAGCGGCTCCTCCCTTCCCTCGGCGACTCTAGTCAGCAACGTTCCGATATGCCTCACCGTCTTGCGCTGTTGTTGCTCCCTCTTCTGTTGGCGGCGTGCTCGATCGTCACCGCGGGTGAACGGCCCAACGTCCTGTTCATCATCACCGACGATCAGGGCTACGGCGACCTGAGCTGCCACGGCAACCCGGTTCTCAAGACGCCGCACCTCGACGCCCTGCACGCCCAGAGCGCGCGGTTCACCGACTTCCACGTGAGCCCGACCTGCTCACCCTCGCGCGGGGCGCTGATGAGCGGGCATTACACGAACCGCTGCGGCCCGTGGCACACGATCATGGGACGCTCGATCCTCTTCGAGGGCGAGACGACCCTCGGCGAGGCGTTCGCCGCCGCCGGGTACACGACCGGCATGTTCGGCAAGTGGCACCTGGGCGACAACTACCCGTTCCGCCCCGAGGACCGCGGCTTCGACCGCGTGGTCCGCCACGGCGGGGGCGGGGTCGGTCAGACGCCCGACGTGTGGGATAACGCCTACTTCGATGACTCGTACTTCTGCGACGGGCGGATCGAGCGGCGCGAGGGGTTCTGCACCGACGTCTTCTTCGCCGAGGCGAAGCGGTTCATCCAGCGGAGCGTCGATGCCGGGGAACCGTTCTTCGCGTACGTCTCGACCAACGCGCCGCACGGCCCCCTGCACTGCCCTGAGGAGTACGCGGCGCCGTACCGCGACCAGGTGGGCGAGAAGCAGGCGCTCTTCTTCGGCATGATCGCCAACATCGACAAGAACGTCGGCGCGCTGCGTGATTGGCTCCAGAGCGAGGGCCTGGCGGACAACACGCTTGTTGTCTTCATGACCGACAACGGCTCCGCCACCGGCGCCGGGGTCCACAATGTGGGCATGCGTGGCCATAAGGGGAGCGAATACGAGGGGGGGCACCGCGTCCCGCTCTTCGTCCACTGGCCCGCGGGCGGGTACGACCGGGGAGTCGATATCGATCGGCTCAGCGCTCACCTCGACGTGCTGCCGACCCTGCAAGAGCTGTGCGAACTGCCGGCGAAGGACGACTACCCGCTCGATGGTCGCTCGCTTGTGCCGTTGCTCAACGACCCGCAGGCCGAGTGGGCCGATCGGGTGATCGTCACCGACTCGCAGCGCGTGATCGACCCGATCAAGTGGAAGAACTGCAGCACGATGAGCCAGCGTTGGCGGCTGGTGAACGGTAAGCAGCTGTACGAGATCGCCGCCGACCCCGGGCAGAAGAACGACCTCGCTGCACGGCATCCCGAGGTGGTGGAGCGGCTCCGCGCCGCGTATGACGCGTGGTGGGAGAGCCTCCAGCCCGCCCTGTCGAAGCACGCCGAGTTCGTGCTCGGCAACCCGGCGGAGAACCCGAGCCGGCTGACCTGCCACGACTGGCTGACCGACGGGAAGCCGAGCCCCTGGAACCAGGCGACCGTCCGTGCGGGTCAACAGACCCTCGGCGACTGGGCGGTGCGGGTCGAGCACGCGGGGCGGTATCGCATCACGTTGCGGCGTTGGCCGGCAGAAGCCGACAAGCCGTTGACCGCGGGCCTGCCCGCCGGCGCCGCCGTGCCGGGCTTGAAGGCCTTCCGCGAGACGCCGGGCAAGGCGTTGGCGATCCGCTCGGCGGGGGTTCGCATCGCCGGCTACGAAGCGGAGCAGCCGGTCGAACCGGACGCGGGGGCGGTCGCCTTCGAAGCCGACCTGCCCGCCGGCTCGACGCGCCTGATGGGCTACTTCGAGCTGGCGGGCGGTGGACGGGTCGGTTCGTATTACGCCGAAGTCGAGCGACTCAGCGAGCGAGTCAGCGAAGAGTGATCACGGGGTCGTGCCCGCGGATCACTTGCCCTTGGCGAGGAGCGACTTGATGATGCCGATGATGGCCATCAGCGCGCCGCCGCCCGCGCCGCCCGAGGCGACGCTGCCGAGGATCGCCTGCAAGTCGAGACCGCCACTCGGCGCCACGTCCACGCCGAGCAGGCCGAGCAGTTGCCCGCCGAGTCCGCCGCCGAGGATGCCGGCGATCGAGTTGCCGAGCACGCCGAGGTCGATCTTCTTGGCCAGCTTGCCGACCAAGTTGCCGCCAGCGGCGCCGGTCAGCAGCTGGATGATCAAAGGAAGGATAGCCACAGCAGTTCTCCGATTTGGAGTGGGAGCAGAGAAGAGCGGGCCCCTGCCGAGCCCTGAAGCATCGTTAAGCGTAGGCTAAAAATCCGGCTCCGTCGAGCAAAAGGTGCAAGTGCGATTGCTGCGAAGCTGCAATCGATGGTCAAACCGCCAAGGGGTCGAACCCGGCCGTGGCCGATTCGCGCGTGACGAGCTGCGAGGCCGCCGGCGCCAGAGGCGTGCTGACGCGGCCCGTTGCCGGATCGACATCGACCACGCCGGCCGGAAGAGCCTCGCCGGCCACCGACTTCAACGCCTCCGCCAGGTCGCTCCACCCCGCGCCCAGCTCAGCGCCCGACGCGCCGGGTTCGGCGGCGCCTTGCAGGGCGGCGATGTTCGCAAGGTGGCACCACGCCGAGCTCGCGTAGGCTTCGGAGACCGGCGCGTTCAGGTCGCTTGTGGAGCGAGAGCGAACGGCCTTCAAGAAGTTCGCCGAGTGCTCGGCGCCACCGCTCCCCGTGGCGGTGTCGAGGAGCTCGCCGTCGGCGTCGAACAGCTCGTACTTCCCTCGCTGGCCACGCAGGTAGCCCCCCTCGCCGAAGACGACGTAACCCGACCCCGGGCCGCGGTAACCGAACGCCTTGCCGAGCGTTTGGGGCTGGGCGAGGTTGCTGAGCAGCAACTGAACCGGCAGGCTCTCGCTCTGAAAGTGCGCCACGTGCAGGTTGGGCGTCTCGCCCGCGTCGTCCCACAGGACCCGTTTGCCAGCGCTCACGACGCGCGACGGGAACATCGCTTCGTCGTTCAGCGCGGTGCCGCGCAGGTCGTCCAGGATGTGGACGCCCCAGTTGCCCATCTCACCGCTGCCCGTGTTCCAGTCCCAGTGCCAGTCGTAATGCAGGTGGTCGCGATGCAGCGGCTCGCGCGCCGCGGGACCGAGCCACAGCTTGTAGTCGACCGTCTTGGGGATTGGCAGCTCCGAGCCGCGGCGGCCGATCGGCTTGCGCTCGCCGCTACGGGTGGCGACGACATGCGACAGCTCGCCGAGCCGTTTCTCCTCGTGCAGCCAGCGGCGTGCCTTCATCCGGGCCGGGTCGGATCGTTGCTGGGTGCCGATCTGCACGATTCGACCCGTTTGCGCCGCGACCTCGACCAGCGCCTCCTGCTCCGCAAGGTTGTGCCCCAGCGGCTTCTCGACGTAAACGTCCTTGCCGGCGCGGCACGCCCAGATGGCGGCCAGGCAGTGCCAGTGGTTGCAGGTCGCAATCACGACGGCGTCCACGTCGTCGCGCTCGATCACGCCGCGCGGATCGATCGAGGTCGCCGCCGAGGGGAACATGCTGGCGGTCTGTTCCAGGCGGGCGCTATCGACGTCGCACAACGCGGTGACGCGGGCGTCCTTCCGGTTGCCGAAAGACTTCAGCAGGTTGTTGCCCCGCCCGCCCAATCCGATGAACCCGAGCCGGATCGCGTCGTTCGCGCCCTGGGCGAAGGTGAACGAGGGCGTCAGTGCGAGGGCGGAGGCCGAAGCGGATGCCGCCAGGAAGTCACGACGATGGATCACGTGGGCCTCGGTGCTGCCGGGGTCGAGAAGGAACGGAAAAGCCGCCCTCTCAGGGTACCCACGCCGCCGTGTGGCGGACAACCGTCGCGGCGTCCTTAATCTGCGGGGCGTCCCGGGTTAGAGTGGCGGCAGGCACGCCGATCGCCGTTTCCCGGCGTTTATCCCTCAGCAACTCGTTCACCGGAACCTTATCGATGCTTTGGTTACTCCTTGTTGGAACCACCGCGGCCAGTCTCTCGCCGGCGCCAGTCGGTGATGCAGCCGTGCGGGACGGAGTAAGCCGGGAAGTTGAGGCGATTGCGGCTCCGCCGAAGACCTGGCCCGTGAATAAGACGCTCGACGAGAGCGACACGGCGATCGCGAGCGGAAACCGCCTCGACGCGTCGCAGGAGTCGTGGATCAAGCATTACCAGAAACAGCCCGGCGCTCCCGACCCGGCCCAAATGTTGCTGAACGAGGACCCCGAGCCCGCGCTCGACGGCGAGGGCTTCGAGCCCCTCTTCAACGGCACGGACCTCAGCGGTTGGACGCCGATCGGTGGCGACTGCACGTTCGAGGCCCGCGGGGGACAGGTCGTCGGCGTGTGCGTGCCCGGCTCGCCCAGCACCTACCTCTGCACTGAGCGGAAGGACTACAAGGACTTCGTCTTCACCTGCCGCATGCGTTGGGAGGCGGACGGCAACTCGGGAGTGATGATCCGCTCGGTTGAGAAGCCCGACAAGAAAGCGGGCACGACCGCCGTCGGCCCGCAGGCGGAGATGGAGGGTTTCGAGAAAGGACGCGGTTGGTCGGGCGGCATCTACGGCCAAGGGTGTGGCGGCTTCCTCTACCCGCTCTGGCTCGAGCAGCACGCCGCCGCTCGCGAGGCGCTCAAGGAGGGCGAGTGGAACCGCCTCACGATCCACGCCGAGGGCCCTGTCGTGAAGACCTGGGTCAACGGCGTGCCGGTCGCCCACTGGGTCGACACGAAGGGATTCGCCGAAGGTTTCTTCGGTCTCCAGATCCACGCCGGCCGTCAGGGGACCGTCGTCTGGGATGACCTGCGCGTGAAAGAGCTGAATCAAGACTGAGAGCAGCCTTACAGCTCAACCCGCAGCCCGCTGCTGGCGCTGCGCCGTGCCGCGAGGACGATCTGCTGTGCGCGGAAGGCGTCCTCGAGGCTCGTGGAGCGGAGCACCAGGCTCGAGACGCTGCGGTGGAACTGCATCAGCAAACGCTCGCCCAGGGGGCGTTCGTCTTGCAGACGTTCGGTGTGCTGGCCCGCTTCGTCGAACCAAGTCACGGTGCCCGGCAGGTCGATGAACGCGATGCCCCGCTCGCACACGACCTGCAAGTCGGCAGGTCGGCGGAAGGCGGCCGCCTCGGTCCAGCCGGTCGGCACGTAACCGCCGCACGCGATCTGGGCCATGACCGACGCCTCGTCCGCGGCGAAGTCGAGGGTCACCAGGGAGTAGTCCTCCGGCTCGGCGCCCGTGGGCGTGCGGTGCGTGACGCACTGCACGGCGGTCGTCTCGCGGTCGGCGATGTAGCGGCACCAGTCGACCATCTCCAGCAGCCGTCGGGCGTGGCTCGCCGGTTGTTGGGGAGCGTCCGCGCTTGGGCCCGGAGCCACCGCCGGCGCGGCGTGGCGTTCGTTGCAGAACAGCAGCCGCGGTTCGCCCAGCCGAGTCGCGATCAGTTCTTTCAGCCGGATCGTCGCCGGCGCGAGCCGCACGGGCAGCTCGGCCATGAACGCGACGCCCGACTCACGCACGCGGTCGCGCAGCCGGCAGGCTTCTAGCTCGGCCATCTCGACCGAGGCGCCGCAGTAGATCGCCTTGCCGTGTTCGCACGCGGCGAGGATCGGGAGTGCTCCGAACCAACGCCCCGACAGCATGAGCACCGCCTCGATGTCGTCCGCCGCGACCAGCGCGCGGAAGCCGTCGACCGGACGCGCGCCCAGCTCGCGGGCCGTCTGATCGGCCCGGTGCGCGACCGGGTCGCAAACCGCCCGCACACGGTACCGCTCCGCCAACGCGGCGAGCGCGGGGCGGTGGCGCGAGTTCCACTTGGGGCCGAGGCCCACGAGGCCAACGTTCAGCTTCAAGGGCGGGGCCTGGGAGGAGTGGTCGGTGGCGTCAACTTAGGCAAGTATAGGGAATCGGCCACGGAGACCCAAAGCCGTTTACCCCGACTCTCCCACCCCCACGACCAGCGGCAGCGCGGAATGACGGGCATGAAGCTCTCAATCGTCATTCCCACTCTGGATGAGCAGGGGAACCTGCCCAGGGCCCTCGGGGCCGTTCGCGGGCTCACCGCCGCCTGGGGGGGAACGGTCGAGACGATCGTCGTCGATGGGGGGAGCCAAGACGGCACGGTCGCCCTCGCCGAGGAGGCCGGCGTCCGGGTCCTGACTTCCGAGCCGGGCCGCGGACGCCAACTCCGCGCGGGTTGCCAAGCCGCCACGGGCGGGGCGGTGCTGCTGCTGCACGCCGACACGGTCCCCTGCCCCGCCATGGGAGAGCAACTCGCCGGGGCCCTGGCCGACCCGTCGATCGGCTGCGGCGCATTCCGCCAACGGATCGACGCGCCGGGCGTGCTCTACCGCTGGCTCGAAAAGGGCAACGCTTATCGGGCCAGCCGGCTCCGCACGCCCTACGGCGACCAGGCGATCTTCGTGCGAAGCGAGTTGCTCGAGCGGGTCGGCGGCGTGCCCGACCTGCCCCTCATGGAGGACGTCGAACTGATGCGCCGCTTGCGCAAGCACGCGCGGCCAGTCCTGCTGGACGGTCCGCTAACGGTCTCCGCCAGACGCTGGCGCCGCCGCGGCGTCGTGCGGCAGACAGCGACCAACTGGGCGCTCGTCCTGGCGTACCGCTGCGGCGTGTCGCCCGAGCGATTGGCCCGCTGGTACGGGCGCGAGGCGTCCCTTGATCCTAGATGACGAGGGGCACCCGTCAAGCTTATCGCCGTGCGTTACGCGCCATGGGCCGGCACGCCGCGGCGGCGAAGGCGAGCGTTAAGAGCACGCCAGCGCTCGTGGGTTCGGGCACGCCCGCCGCAGCAGGCGGGGCGTTGCTTGCTGGGGCCTGCGCACCGTAGTTGTTGCGCCAGAGGTCGTAGTCCTCGTTGACAAACTCGGCGCCCAGTCCGTCCCGCCACACGGTGTAGTCGGCCGCATCGACGAGTCCGTCCAGGTTGAAATCACCTTCGAGAGGCTCGCTGACCAGCGCGTCGTAGTTGGCGTTCACCCAATCCGCGGCGATGTCCCGGGGTTCGTTGCTCAGCCCGGAGGTGCGGTGAACGAAGAAGAAGGGCTCCGAGGTATCGAACCCGTCGGCCTGCAAGACCATCGCGACCAGGTAGACGCCTTGCGGGGGAGACGTCTGCGAGTCGCCATCGTTGTCGGCGAGCTGCAAGACCAAGTGGTTGTGCACGTCCCCGTCGTCGAACGCTTCCTGGATGAAGGCCCCGGGGACCATCGTGTCCGATCCGTCGGCGATGTGCTTGGTGAAATCTTCGTCGAGGACCTCCCACGTGACGCCCGCCGGTGCGAGGCCGAAGGCGACGTCGTCAAGCGTGAAGCCATCGTCGTCCGGGTCGACGCCGTCCCACCACCAGAAGTTGGCGCTCTGGCCGTCGATCGTGCTCGGCACGATGTCGAGGAACAGATTGGTCGAGGCGGCGAGCCCCTGCACACCCGGCTCGAGCAGCGGGTTCCCTGTCGCGAGCGTCGTGAAGCCGGGGTCGGGCGTGCGGAAGTTCGAGAAGAACTGCCGCTTGAAGACCCGTTGGCCGACGAGCCAGGTGTTGTTGTCGTAGTTGGCCGCGCCGGTGACGAGTTGGCCGTTCATCACCTGAGCGAGCACATCGATGTGCTGCGCCTGGGCCGGGAGGTGCATCGCCAGGGCGCCGGCCGTGGCGGCGAGGATCAGCCTCTTGTTCATCGCGATGCCTTAGGGAAAAAGACGTCGTTGGGGGCGCGGCTGCGCCCCCAACGACGCGATAACGAACTACCGGGTTCTTCAGCGGCGACGCGCAGCGAGCGCGAGGCCGGCGAACGAAACCAGGGCCAGCGTGCCGGGCTCCGGGATCAGGCTGAGCTCAACGACGCCGACAGCCGCTTCGATGACCTCTTCGAGCTCCTCGTCGAGATCCTCATCGGTCAGCATGTCGAACTCGCCCTGCGTGATGCCGAGGAAGTCGGCGGTGATCAGGCCCTCGGTCCCCATCACCAGGTAGAGCAGGTCGCTCGGGTCCAGCACGCCGACCTGCACCTCGAAGGCGCCGAGGTAGATGCCGGGGGCGGGGAGCGAGCCGCCGTTGCCGAGCTCGTAGAGCGGGTGATCGTCGAAGCCGCCACCGGCGCCGGCGGTACCGATCGAATCGCCCGGGTCGGTCACGATGTCGAACGTCGCGTCGACGGCCGGAGCGAAAGCGGGGGCGCCCGTTCCGTCCCAGAAGAAGAGGTCGGAGGTCGCGCCGTCGAAAGTCGAGGTCAGCTTGCGGACGAAGATCTCATCGCCATCGGCGAGCGAGGTCACGCCCGGGGGCAGGACCGCGTCGCTCTCCGGGTGGTTGAAGCCGGGTTCGTCCGAGATGAAGACCGTGCCGATATCGCCCATCTCCGACTCGAAGACACGCTCGTTTAGCGTGACGTCGCCATCATCAACGTCGATGCCACCGTAGGCCGTCTGGCTTCCCGCGGCGCCGACGAAGACATCGAAGTGGCCTTCCGAGGCGCGCGCCTCCGTGAAGGCCGCCCCTGCGGCTAGCAAGAAGGCGCCAGCAACAAAACGTTTCATCAGTCATCTCCAGGCGATAACGAAGAGCGACACAGTGCGCTCGAAGGTGGTTGGGTATCCGCGTGTCAGTACTTCGCCGGCCTGGCGAAGTTGAATTCTTCTTCGACCCACTCCGCGATCTGCTGTTCGGAGATCGCGGCGACGTGGCCGTCGGCGTAGAGGTAATTGGAGACCGAACCTTGGTGGCGATCGATGACGACGTCGATCTGGATCCGTTCCATCCGACCTTTGGCGGTGTACCCCGGCTCGAGCATGAACCACTCCCAGGTGTGGAGGTGGTCGTAAGCGGACTCGACGGTCCGGCCCGCTTCGAACAGGACCAGCGTCCTGTGGGTCGCGCCAACTTTCGTCAGGCGGTCGGCGAAGTCGTCGAAGACCGCCTCGTCGAGGGTCCCCTCGTAAGCGTAAGCTTCTTGTTTTGACGGCTTACGGAGGTAGCCGTTCATCGCGTAGCTCGTCTCGCGGTCCGAATCGTCTTCGAGACGCGCCAGGTCTTCCGGGCAGAGGCGGATCTCATCGACGCTCTCCATGTAGGGCGCCAACTGGTCGATCCAAGACTCCCGCACCTTGCCGTGCCGCATCGCGGGGAAGCTCCCCGCGTAGATATCGGTGTACTGGTGCATCGCCAGGCCGATCTGGCGGAGGTTGCTGGCGCACTCGGTGCGCCGCGCCGACGCCCTAGCGGCTTGTACCGCGGGAAGCAGCATCGAAACGAGCGTGCCGATGATGGCGATCACCACCAGCAGCTCGACGAGCGTGAAGGCTCTTGTTGATCTCACAGGACACACCGCGCGGCGCTAAGCCGCACGAACTCTGAAGGGCAAGGAATGCACTTGCCCTCAGTCTGGGGCGAGCGCAGCTAGACCGTCGCGAGAGCGGACGGCGGGCCCCTAGCGGAACGAGTCAGAAGCTTCGTCGATGGCGCCCACCGGTCTGAAGCGACTCGCGTGTTGAGAGATGTAAACGCCAGCAGAAGGGGCGCGGGCTTTTCAGCCTTGCCCAGCTTGAGCTGCGCCAGGACATGGCAGGCCGAGCACGAGCTGTGATCGGAGTAGGAATGAGACGTCGATCTCGACCAGCCGGAGGGCTTGGCCGCACAAGAATCCCCCGTCGTGGTTTCCCATTCAGGCGGGCAGCCGCAATGCTCGCAGGTCGCCCCTTCGGTCGCCAACTGTGAGGCATCGCACGTATGCAACGCGTGGCCGAGCAACGCCAAAGCGGCGTAGGCCGCAGCGAGCGAGAAGCTCAGAAGGCGTTGTGGGAGGGGCGGCATGGAGGCCGTCTATCGCGGGGCGGGTGGGGGAACATTCGCTACAGTCAGCCTGATTGTAGCAAGATGCAATAGGTTTGCAAGAGATTGGCGTCGCAGAAAAATGCTTGCCGAACCGTGTGGGTGAGGACGGGGGCATCCATGAGAGTCGCTTCAGCAGCCCCCAGAGGGCTTGCTGCGGAGCTCCTCGAGCAGCTGGAACAGTTCGGTGCCGCTCGTCACGGCCCTCCACTTGATCCTCGGCTGCGGCTTGCAGACTCCGTCCCAAGTTGATGGCTCGGTGATCGATGACTGAGAGGGGCCCATCGTCGTGCCATCCGCCATCATTCGGTCTGATTGTGCGATTGGGGGGCTCGTCTAGGATCCTTGTGAAGCGGTGTTCTAAGGATCTGTCGGGGGGGCATTTCGGGTGGGCAACGAAATCACAAAAGCTGAGCAACAAGCTGTCGCCAAGATATCGAAAGGGGATCTAAGCGACGATGAGTATCGCCCCCTGCTGCATCAGGCGGCGGAGCGAGGTTGGACGGAAGTCCTGCGCGAGGCGGTCCGGCGGGGCGAGAAGCAGTCTGGGCTGATCACCCAGCTGTTGCACGACGCGAGCCGTTTCGGGCGTGATCACGCGGAGACGGTCGGCTTTCTGCTGTCCGTGGGCGCCAACCCGAGCGGGCGTCGCGTGATGGAGCAGTGCGGCGTCGAGTCGTTGCCCTTGCTGATCGCTGCGGGGGGTGACCTCGATCGCAGGAACGGCAAGCCGCTGTTGGTGGCGATCACCGAAAGAACGAAGGAAGACAAAGCGCTCGCGCTGATCGCCGCGGGGGCGAACCCGAACGCCGCTGATAAGGACGGCATCACCGTGGTGATGCACGCCGCCGCCCTGGGCAGGAGCAAGGTCTACGACGCCCTCGTTCAGGCGGGCGCCGATCTCTACGCCGTTGATAAGACGGGTCGTAGCCTGGCCCGTCAGCTGGCCGAATCCTTGGCCGGCGGGGGCTCGCACGCCTCGCGGGATTCGGACCGCAAGCGAGCGATGCGGATCGCCCGCGAACTGCAGCGCATGCTGCCCGCGCAGCCCGAGGATCAGGTCCTGCTCGCGATCGCGATCGGCGACAAGAAGGAGCTCGCCCGGATGCTCGACAACGGGCTCGACCCCAACACGATGATCAGCGACGGGATCGGCCTCCTCGCCTTCACGCTCGAGGACGCGATCGACCAGCTCAAAGAGCACGGCAACCTGTTCGAGTCGACGCAGGCCTTGAAACCGTTCCCGACGAGGGAGCGGCTCGACGCCGAGGCGGGCGGGATGACCTTGCTCATGTGGGCCGCCCTCACGCAGCAAGCGGATTGCCTCCGCCTGCTGCTGGACCGCGGAGCCGATCCCAAGCTGAAGAACAAGGCCGGGATGGACGCCGCCGCCCTCGCGAAGAAGCACGGGGTACTCCACGGAGTCATTCAGCTCCTGCATGGAGGCGGTGATGGCTCGGCGGAAGGCGCCACGCCGCAGGCGAGCCGCTGTCACGCGCTGGGCCTGTCGCGTACCGAGGTACAGAAGGAGCTTTCTGATCGTCAAGATCGGCTGGGTGACTGGCGGCATGAGATTCAGAAGCTTGGAGGCACATCTATCGATAGTCTCTGGCGTATCGCGAGCTATCAGCACCTCTTGCACTTGAGTGGTCCTGAACGTCAGACCCTGGAAGCGATCCTCACGGTAGCGGGCGAGTGGTTTCTAGAACCCAATCCTCAACACGATTCAGCCGAAGAGCCTATTTCTTCTGCGGCGATTGCAAGCACTTGGAAGCAAGACGCTGGCGAGTGGCTCGAGCCGTTCGCGATGACGCTGGCGACGGGCGGTTCCCTCGGTCGTTGGGATTACGTCGACAAGCTGCTCGCTTGCCCGGAGCCGAGTTGCGAGCGGGGAGAAAGGAGCCCCACCTACAACGCCGCGTGGTACGAGTGGCCCCTGTGGATACACATGGGGGCGATAGCGCGCGGGGAGGCGACCGACCACGAGTGGCTGCACGGGATGAAGCAGAACGCGACCCGCCGCTCCAAAGCCGTCCTGGCGGCCTATCTCGCGATCACCGAAGGCAACCTCAAGCAATCGCAGAAGGCGATCGACCGGATCGTTCGGGCGCACCTCGCCATGGAGAAGCAGTCTGCGAAGGCGGTGTCGGCTTACAGCTGCGTCTCCCCTGAGGCGACGTTCTTCTATCACTTCGCACGCCGTGCTTCGCTCGACATCGAGTGCCAAGAAGCATGGCAGCCCCACCTGCTGCAACTTTAACCCTCACTTCAGCAGCGCCCGGACCGGCTCGCTCCTCAGCTCATCAAGCACCTTCGGCAGCTCCTCGCCGATCGGCCCGAGCTTGCCGCGGCCCTCGCGGAGGCGTTCGGTCACCGATCGCACCACGACCGGGTCCTCGGTGTCCCAGACCCGCGTGTATAGGTCGGCGGGGATCGGGGCGAGCGGGCGCACCAGGCGGAAGCCGACGCCGGTCGCCGGGTAGTCGGCGTACCACCAGGGGCTCATCGGCAGGTTCGGGTCGGACGACTTCCAGTCCTCCTCCTCGGTGACCATCCGGCTCGCGAGGTTGATCTCTTCGGCCTCGGCGTCGTACCACCCCCCTTTGGCGAGGCGGGCGTCGCCGTCGCGCGGCCACGCGACCGCCTCGGCCCAGGCGACCCGCTTGCCCGCCAAGTCGGGGCGTCCTTCGGGGTAGAAGGCGTCGAGCACCTGCTCGGCCGCGTTGCCCAGCACGTCGTGCAGGCCCCACGCGTTGGGTTCCTTCTGGCCGACCGGCTGCGCGACGTAGTCCGAGTTGTCCGTGTACCAAGCGGACTCCTCGATCGCGTCGGCGTCGCCCTCGGCGGCGAAGTTGATCGGCTCGCCCGCCGCGGCGGCGTGGAGCCACTCCGCCTCGCTCGGCAGGCGGTAGTCACGCCCCGTGAGCGCGCTGAGCCACTTGGTGTACTGCCGCGCGGCGAAGGGGCTCATCGTGACGGCGGGCAGCTCGGGGGCGTCGCCCGATTCGTAGGTCGTTGAGGGATCGTACAGCGGCGTCGGAGCGGTGACGGCGTCGACCGCGATCTCGCTGGCGTCGGCCGTCCGCTCTGCCCCCAGCACACTGGCGAGGCTCGCCTGCTGTTCAAGGGCCGCCTTCGCCTCGGGCTTCGCTTGGAGGGTCGTGAGCTGCTGCAGCTCACCGAAGTGCTTGTCGAGCGCCATGTACTGTCGGTACTCGGCCCAGCTGACCTCGCAGCTAGCGACCCAGTACGGGGGCAGCTCGACCTCGCAAAAGGCGGCCTCCCCGTCTTCGCCCTGCACCGGCAGCCGAACCACGCCGCCCGGGACGGGCAGCATCTCGAACTCGAGGTCGGTCCCCGGCAGCTGCTCGGTGTAGGCGACCATCCAGCCGCGGCCGGTCTCGATCGCGCGGCCCTCAACGGGCTTCTCCGCGACCAGCCCCTTGGCGGGCGCCGGCGACTTGGCGATGAGGCTGGCGGGTGCAGCGAACAGGGCGAGTAGGATCGCGAGCGTGCGAAGAGACATGCGGCGGGGGCCTTGGGGAGGTCGGCTGAGGTGCTGGAGCCCTCTATTATGCTTGGCCGTTCCCCGCAGGGAAACAGCCTGCCTCCGCCAGCCGCTCCGCGACAAACTCCATCGGCAGGCCGACGACGTTCGATTCGCTCCCCTCGGTCACGTGGACGAAGCCGAGCCCGTCCTGGTAGCCGAAGCCCCCCGCCTTGCCCCGCCAGGCGCCGCTGTGGGCGTACTCTTCGATCCAGGCATCGGAGAGCTCGTCCATCCGCAGCGTGGTCACGACGGCCTCGGAGAAGAGGCGCTCGGCGCCGAGAGCCGCGACCACGCCCGTGAAGACCCGGTGCTCGCGTCCGCTGAGGGCCTGCATCATCGCCCTCGCGTGGTCGGCGTCGCGCGGCTTACCGAGCACCTCACCACCGCACTCGGCGACCGTGTCGGCCGCCAGGACGAGCGTCCCCACGGCGTGGTCTCCGAGCTGCAGGACGACGTCCTCTAGCTTGCGGGTCGCCAGATCGACGACCAACTCGGCCGGCGGCAGGTCGGCGCCCTCGCCCGCCTCCTCGACGCCCGGTCGGGCGGTGATCACGTCGAACGCATAGCCCGCGTCGCTCAGCAGCTGCCGGCGGCGGGGCGATCCACTGGCGAGCACGAGCCGGGGCTGCGACATTGGTAAGACAACCTGGTTCGAGTCGAAGGAGACGCCGCGTGCCGAGCGGGTCGTTGCAAGTCGTTTACGAGGATAACCACCTGCTGGCGGTCGCCAAGCCGCCGGGCGTGGCGACCATGGGCGCGGCGGCGGGCGAGACGACCGTCCTCGACCTCGCCAAGCAGCACCTCAAGGAGAAGTACGCCAAACCGGGCGAGGTTTACCTGGGCGTCGTGAGCCGCTTGGACAAACCGGTCACCGGCGTGCTGCTCTTCGCCCGCACGTCGAAGGCGGCCGCGCGGCTCACGAAGGCGTTCGGCTCACGCCGCGTCGAGAAGGTTTACCTCGCGACCGTCGCCGGCGAGGTCGCCCCGCACGACGAGCCGGTCGTCCACCACCTCCGCAAGGACGACCGGAACCAGCGGATGCACACGACCCACGCCGACGCCTCGGGCGCGCAGCGTGCCGAGCTGTCGTACAAGGTGCTCCTCGCCCAACAGGATAAGTCGCTCCTCGCCGTCCGCCTGCAGACGGGCCGCAAGCACCAGATCCGCGTGCAGCTCGCGAAGCTCGGCCATCCGATCCTCGGCGATGAGAAATACGGCGGCGAAGCGGGCTATACGCCCGGCATCGCGCTGCACTCGTGGAGACTTGCCCTAGAGCACCCGGTCCGCCGCGAACCGCTGAGCCTCAGCTACCCGCCAGCGGAGGGCTGGGGGCGGTGGGATGGCGCAGCGCTGTTGCGTGCGATGAAAGGGGCTTGAAGCGGAAGTTGAGCTCTCGAAGCAGAAGTGTCGATCGACGGGGCTGATCTGGCGCATACTGCATACTGGAAGTATCGATCTATTGCTCGCGCCAGCGACCCAAGTGAACGCCGCCCCCTACACGCCGACCGACGACCACCCGACGCCGCTCACCGCGACGCTCGCCGCTAGCGGTCTGCTCGATGGGCTTGAGCTGCACCGGGCCGCCAGCCGAGTCGCTTCGCAGCTGTCGACCTCCGCGGAGGACTACGACCGCCGGCTCGCCGAGGGGCTCGTTGAGTCGGGCGTGCTCAACCGGTGGCAGGTCGGTCAGCTGCAGCGCGGGCGGACCAAGTTCAATCTGGGCGCCTACCGCATCCTCGATTCGATCGCCCGTGGCGGCATGGGGCACGTCTTCAAGGGAGAGCACGAACTGCTCGGCCGCGTCGAAGCGATCAAGGTGCTGCCGCGCGCGAAGACTTCGCCCGAGGCGATCGCCAGCTTCCGTCACGAGATCCGCGCGCAGGCGTCGCTCGATCACCCGAACCTGGTTCGCGTCACTTACGCCGACCGCGACCGCGAGACGTACTTCCTGGTTACCGAGTACGTCCCCGGCATCGATCTGCGTCGGTTGATTCGCCGCGAGGGGCCGCTCGAAGAATCGGCCGCGGCGTTGGTGCTATCGCAGGCGTGCGAGGCGATCGACCACGCGCACCGGCGGGGGTTCGTCCACCGCGACGTGAAGCCGGGCAACGTGCTGATCACGCCCGATGGTCGGGTGAAGGTGACCGACCTCGGTCTGGCTTGGTCGCTCGATGGTCTGATTGACAGCTCCCTCGCCTACGAGGAGGGGAAGATCGCCGGCACCAGCGACTACGTCGCGCCCGAGGTGGTTCAGGACCCCTCGCGCATCCGCCCCGAGAGCGACCTGTACGGCCTCGGTTGCACGCTCTACTACGCGGTCACGGGCAAGGTCCCCTACCCCGGCGGCGGTCACCTCGACAAGCTCCGTCGCCGGCTGCGCGAGGCGCCGATCGACCCGCGCACCCTGGCGCCGAAGCTGTCGCACGCCATGGCGGAACTCATCGAACGGCTGATGGCGTCCCGCCCCGAAGACCGCCCCGCGAGCGCCGGGATGGTCGCCGCGGAGCTCGCCTCGATGACTGACGCGGCCGCGTCCGACCTGCTCGCGGCCGCGGTGACCGACGCGACCGCCCACCGGCCCGCGTCCGATGACACGACCCCCTCGTGGAGCGGCGTCGATACGCACGACCTCCCGGAAACCGTTGGCCTGCCGCTGCACGACCTGCCGCCCGAAGCCCTTGCGGCCCCCGAACCGGACCGGCCGTCGCCGCAGAAAGCGGGCTGGGGGGCTCCGCAGTGGGTCGCCGTTGTCGCCTTGGGGGCGGTGCTCGCCATCCTCGCGGCCGCGGCGTGGCAGGCGCTAGCCGGCTGAGCCTTCTTGCTCGAGGATCTCCGCGTCGCGGCGGGCGCGATCGATCAGCCGCGACAGCTCGCGGGCTTCGCGCGGGTCGAGGGCCGTGTTGAGCAGAGTGCGCGTCTTGTCGAAGAGCTGCGTGAGCCGCTTCTTGGCGACCGGGTGCGCCGCTTCGACGCTCCGCTCGATCACCCCCAGGTCCCGGGTGAACTGCGTCCGACCGCGGAGCTCGTCCATCTCGTTGAGCAGCCGCGTGGCGGCGGTGGGGTTGGTCTCTTCGCAGAGCCGCTTGATCCGCTCGCCGAGGATCTTGCGGCGGGCGACCGTGTCGACGAGTTCCTCCCGGAGGCTGGTCACCTCCAGCTCGGCACGGAGTCGTGATCGCTCGTCGACCAACGGGGCGACGATCCGCTCGTCCACGCCCGGCGCGACCGGGATGCTGGCGACTGTGAGCGTGCCGCACTTCACGTGAGCGATCCAGACGCCGGCGCGCTGAGGCAGCGTGAACTCGCCCCGCACGTCGGTGAAGCCGAGTGGCTCACGCAGCTCGGAGCCTTGCTTCGCGAGCAGGACCTCGTAACCGGGCAGAGGCGTCTCGGGTTCGTCCAGCGCGTGCAGCACGAGCTTCGTGTGGATCTGCGGGTTGACCGGCGTCGCCAGGGCGAGCTGCTCGATGCGGGCGCTGGGGCGCGACCCGAACGGACGCCGCGTGTGGCTCACAATCGTGGCGTTGGGTTCGGCTCCCTCCTCAATCGGGTTGGCGATCAGGTAGGTCCAGCGAACCAGCTGGATGCCGTCCTCGAGGGTCTCCCCGTTGCGATCGACACGCCGGCGGAAGGGCAGGAGCAGATCGCCAGGTTTCGCGGCGCCCACCCCGGAAGCGGGGGCGAGGTCCGCGGCGCGGTAAGCTAGCGTGACGCGTTTGGGGTCTTCGGGGTCGCGCCGGAAGCGGGCGATCGGGCGGAAGGCGATCTGGGCGGCGGCGTAGATCCGCTCGGGCAGATCGATCGGCGTGGCGAAAGGCGACACCGAGGCCACGCCCCGGTGGTCGAGCGCGAGGTCGTGCTCGACGACTCGCACCACGCCGCGGCCCGCGCTGCGGGTGACGCGGATGAGCAATTCCTTGTCGAGCGGCGCCTCGTTCTCGCCGGTCTCGGGAAGCGGATCGGTCGACGAGAGGAGCTCCGCTTTCCAGTACTGGCCGAGGCGGTGCTCCATACGCTCGAACAGCCGCGCCCGCAGGCGATCGCGCTGGGCCGGGTTGAGGCCGCTGTGCTCTAGGTCGAGCCGCATCACCACACGGTAGGGGCGGCTGTCCCACAGCGTGTCGCCCGCCGCCGTGGCGCCGCGTGGGGCGAACAGGCCCATCGTCAGGAGGGCGAGCAACAAGATTCGTGCCGTGGGGGTCATCGTCCGCCTCCCGAGCCGAGGCTCCAGTCATCGACCGTTTGGTACAGCTCGATGGTCTCGTCGGGCACGCCGCGGAGCGAATCGACGTAGGCGAAGTTGTCGACGGTTTGCCAGAGCGGGATCAGCGGCAGGTCGGCGAACGCGATGCGGTGCAGATCGTTCAGGGCTTCGGACGCTTCGTTGAAGGCCTTCGCCTTGCGGACCCGCTGCAGGCCGGCGAGCATCGGCGGCGAACAACCGCCCGACACGCCCCCGGGGCCGAGCAGGCTCCAGGCGTCGACCAGCGGCTCCGCCATGGTGATCTCCGCGTAGCGGAGGTCGCAATCGATGACGCCCGACGTGAGGTCCGCTTCGCTCGCCTCGATGAGAGTCGTCTCGATGCCGATGGTCGCGAGCAGCTGGTTGAACGCTTTGACGACGGCGCGGGCGGTCGGTGTGGGCGGATGGGCGAGCGTGAGGGCCTGGGGCGTGGGGGGCTTGGCCGGCGGCGGATCGAGCCCCTCCTCCTTTGCTTTCGTCGCCGCCTCGGCGGCCTCGGCGTCGGTCGCCCGAGCGGCGGCGAGCAGCAACGCCGCGAGGCGTGGTTCGTAGGGGCGTGGGTCGACACTCACGTTGTAGGCGTAGCGCACCGGGTCGCTGAGCGACGCCCCACGCGGGAAAGGCGCCGACAGCACCGCCGCCCCGCCCTGTGAGCGCCCCCCCAGGACGAGCGACTCGAGCGTCTCCTTCCTCGCCAGGGCGTAGCAGATCGCCCGCCGCAGCTCGCGGCGTTCTCTCAGCGGGGTGTTGTCGGACATCAGCAAACAGTGCAGCGTCGGCAGACGCTTGGCGGAGATCTGGACGCGTGGGATCGCGTCGACGGCGTCGGTCTTCCAGGGGGGGACGTTCGCCAGTAGGTGGATCTCGCCCGCCCGGAGAGCATCGATCGCCTGATCGGCCCGCTGGTAAGCGAATTCCTCGATGGCCTCGAAGCCACTCGCCCCGCCGACCCGCTCGTAGCGAGCGGAGGCCTTCGACCCCGGCAGCGTCGGCACGCGACGCCAACCGCCCGGCGCCGCGTCCGTCAGCCCCGGAGGCAGCGCGGCTTTGGCGAGGGCCTCGGGGCGTGGATGGGGCGACTTCAGATCGATGACCAGAGCGCCGTCGGCGTCGATCGACACCGCCGCACTCTGCGAGCGGAGCTGCGCGAGCGGGTCGCTCGCCGGCTCCTCGCGGTCCAGCAACGCCCGCGACAGTCGGAAGGCGGCGCGCGACGACCCGCGTCCTCCGATCGTCATCCGCCGGCGTCCCGCAGCCACCTCGATCGGACCCAGCGCCGAGGCGTACTCGCTCCCTTCGGGTGGGTAGGCTTCGAGCGTCGCGAGGCGTCCGCCGATCAATCGGCTCTGGCGTCGAGCCGCGGGGCGATCGAGCCGGGGCGTGGCGTCCTGGGCCGCCGTCTCCCAGACGCCGACCCACAGCGTGTTGTCGTCGCCGCTCAGCTCCTTCAGCAGGGCGCGGGTCTCGACGGAGGTAGGGTCGAGGGCGGAGGCGTCGCTGATGAGACGCAACGCCTCGCGGGTCCGCTTCTGCGAGGCGAGTTGCTTCGCCCGCTCGCGGAGCTGCGAGGCGCCATCCGACATCTTGCCGAGCCAGCGATCCCCGACCGAGAGCTTCAGCCCCGCGAAGTTCTTGCGGAGCGTGTCGATCGCCCGACGCACCCCGCCGTAGTCGCCCGCCTTCCAGCGGGCGGAGAGGATCGATTCGCCGATGGTATCGACAGCGCGATCGAGCCCGGCGAGTTGCGGGGCGCGGTCGAAGAGTGTGTGCAGCAGCGCGAGCGCGTGGTCCTCTTCCCCGCTGCGGAATCGGGCGAGCGCCTCGGCGCGAAGGGCCGAGGAGAACGTGTCGGCGAAGCCGGGCCACTCGGGGTAGTCGCGGTCGAGCCGCGCGAAGTAGTCGTAGGCCTGCCCGAACTCCTTCTTAGCGACGTGCTGTTTCGCCGCGCTCAGCAACCGTTGCTCGAACAGCTCGATCCGCTCAATCTTGCTATAGGCGATCTCGACCTCGCCAGGCGTGTCGAGCAGCCGGGCCTTTAGCGCGCCGCCCCGTGGCAACGGGCTGGGCGGCCTCCGGTTGGGGAAGTCGAGCGGGAAGGTCTCGATACGTGACGAGGCGTTCGCTCGGTTCAGGACGACCAGGTCGGTCGGTGGCTGAAGGTACAGCGGCTCGTCGGCGCGCACGGACGCGGCGGAGACTCCCAACAGCAGGAGCATCCAGGCGGTCGAGCGGCGGAGGCGACGGGCTTGGGGCACGGCGTTGGCGGGGCTCACGGTTGTTGGATCACCAGGACGGAGCCGTCGGCGGCCGACACCAACAGCCTCTTGCCGTAGGCGGTGGGCGCCGAGCCGAGGGACTGGCCGAGCACGATCGGCTCGGCCGCGGCGCCATCGCCAAGGCCGAGGCGGTGCAGCACGCCGTCGGCGGTGGCGAGGGTCGCGACGCCGTCGGCTACGAGCGGCGCGCCGAGGGGTTCCGCCTCGCCGAGGTCGATCGACCAGGCAACGGTGGGGGTTGCGTTGGAGGTCACGGCGTGGAGTCGGCCGTCCTCGGTGTTGACTAGGAAGCTCTCGCCCGCGGCGTACGGGCCCCAGGTGATGGGGGAGCCCAGCTCGACCGAGGCGGTCTCGCCGAGCGAGGGGACGGGCGCGACGGCAAGCGATCCGCTAGCGAGTCCGATCGCCGCGTGCCCTGTGGCTATCGCGGCGCGGGTCGTCGGTTGGGCGTCGAGTTTGATGGAGCCCGCTTCGGCGAGGGCGGGACCGCCCTCGCGTTGGAGGGCCAAACAGTAGAACGTCGACATCCCGTCGGACAGCGCGACGAGGCGTTGTCCCGCGACTTGCGCTACGCCCGGTTCGGTCCAGTCGATCGCCTCGCCGACCTCGACGCGCGGTTGGAACGGGGTCGCCAGTTGTTTGCCGGTCGGATCGAGCAGGTGGACCTGCCCAACGCGGAGCGGGGCGACCAGCGCGGTCGCCATCACGGCGGGCGGGCAGGCGAGTTCACCCGGCAGCCGTACGCTGCGCGAAGTGGCGCGGGGAGCCAATGAGTTGGTCACCCATTGCGACTGACCCGTTTGCGTTAGCACGGTGCGGCCGTCGCTCAGCACCGCAGCGCCGTCGAAGGCTTTGGCGAGAGTGGGCTCGGTGGCAGGCGCCGCCGACAGGCCGGCCCGCAGGGTCGCTTGGCCGATCTGGTGGGTCTGCCCGGTGGCCGTTGTCGCCACCACGCCGATCGAGCGGGCCACCTTGGGCGGGGCGACCGGCGGGGCGCCCAGAACGGTCTCCCAGACGAGCTCTCCGGAGCGGGCGTTGTTCGCCGCGACCGCGAGGCCGGGCAGTCCGGACCGAACGCGCGAGTGCAGAACGGCGTCGCCGACGCGGGCGATCGATCCGGTGAAGAGGTCTTGTTCAAAGGGGTTGGCCAGGTCACGAGCGACCAGCAGGGATTCGGCGGGGGAGGCGGCGGTGCGGCGGAGGCCTTCGCCGGCGATCCAGACGCCCCCTCGCACCACGGCCGCCCGGCGGCGGTGCGGTGGGCCGGACTCCGGGGTGCGCGAAGCGGTCAGCGAGAGGGGCTGGCCCTCGCGGCCTTCGACCAGCTCGAACAGGTAGGTCGCGCCCGACTCGGTGGCGACCAGCGCTTTGCGTCCGTCGATTTCGATCGGCGTCGAGGCGACGCCCTCCAGCCGCCAATCGCCGAGTTGGTTGGCGATGACGCCTTGCTCGTCGGTCGAGTAGACGTTGATCCGGCTTGTCGACTCTCCGATGTTCTCCAGCGTGAGAAGCCAGCCGGCGAGGCTGACCGGAGCCACGGGGATCGCTCCCTTCGCGTGCCCCGTGTACCGGACCGCGACGCACTCGAGCGACACGGCGTCGAGCGTGTAGAGGCTCGATTGGGCCCCGGCCACGTAGACGCGTCCTTTCTCTTGGTTGACCGCGGGGGCCGACCTCAGCGGCTGGGCGAAGGGGGCGTAGCCGAGGCGGGCGCCGCTCGTGGCGTCGAACGACCAGAGCCGGCCGGATTCGCTCGCCACGAGCACCCGATCGCCGGCGACCACGGGCTGGTTCAACGCGCTGCCGGCCCCGGGCTCTTCGACCGCAACGCGCCAGACCAGCTTGCCATCGGCCGAGCGGACACGCAGCAGCTCGCCGTGCCGGTGATCGAGCACCAGCAGGTCCGAACCGAGCGGCGTGGCGGGCGTCTCGTCGAGGCGTTCGCCGACCGGCCGACGCCAAAGGAGCGCCCCGTCCGCGGCGTTGATCGCGTAGAGCACGCCGCCGAACTGACGGGTGAACAAGCCGGGCGCGTCGGCCCGGCCGCTCTGGGTCGGGTTGGCGAGGGGCAACGCCATCTGGATGGCCGAGGGACGCTCGTCGCGTGAGGCCTCCTCGGCGTCCTCGACAAAGCGGATGGTCTGCCGCTCCGCCTCGACGGCGGAGGCGAGACGTTCGGCGAGGCGCTCGTCGTCACGCAGCTCGGGGCGACGCGAGAGGAAGCTGGCGTGGGCGGCGTAGGCGTCGGCGGTCTGGCCGGACGAGGTGGCCGTGTCGATCGCGGCCAGCGTCTCGTTCAGGTCGGCCATCGCCTCGCGCCGCCGGGCGACGCGGGTGAGCAGCTCTTGGATCTCGGCGATGTCGCCGTCATCGCGTAGCGACTTGGGGACGTACTTCGTGTTGCTGAGGAGCGTGAGCGCTTCGTTGGAGCGGGCGACCAACCCGTCGACCTTCTGCTTGTCGCCGCCGTCTTCGGCGGCGGATTCTTTATCGGCGGCTTCGGCCAGCCCACGGGCGATGCGTGGCAGCAGCGAGGCGAACTCGCCGTTGGCCTCTTTGAAGGCCTCCTCGTCCTCGATCTGGGGAAGCTCTTCTTGGGCGATCGTGAGTGCGCGGTCCCAGTCCCTTGAGGTTTCGACGACCTGGCGGAGTCGGACAACGCCCAGCGAGACGCGCGCCTCGCTCCAACGGAGGTGGCCGGTGAAGTCCTCAACGAACTGCTCGTACTCTTCGCGGGCTTGCGAGTAGCTGCCGCTGGAGTAAGCGGATTTGGCCGAGTCGATCAGTTGATCCCCCGACTGAAGATTCATCATGAGCGCCAGCGCGGCGCCACCCAGCACCAGCAACGCCAGGGCGCCGCCGCCGATCAGCAGCAACGGCGAGTCGAAGTCATTCTTGTGAACCTTCTTGACGTGCTTGCGGCGGCCCGCGTCGGAGTCCCCTTCGCCCCCTTCCTCTTCGTCACCGAAGGGGTTCTTGGGCGATTCGTCCTGCTTCTTATCGATCTTGCCAACCAGCGAATCGGCGCCGACCTGGATGAAGCTTTCGCTGGACGTGCCGACCAACGCGTCCGCCTTCTCGCGCGGAAGATCGCCGCGCGCCACGAGACGCGACGCCATCGACTCGGCGGACATCGTGTTGCCGCTGGAGCGGTAGGCCTCGTAGAGCTCGTCCAGCACGTCGTTGGAGACGAGCTTCTCGATCTCGAGCGTTTCGAGGAATTGTTTCGCGGTCGCCATCGGATTGGTGTGGAGCTACGGGAGACGCGGCTGCGGCGGCGAGGTGGGAGGGGCGCCGTCGCGAGGTGGGATAATCAGTACTCGTCTTCAACCTTCATCAGGCGGATCTCTTCGACGCCCGCGCCGCTGCCGGCGTCGAGCGCCGCGACGACAAACTCGTGCGTCGCGTCGCCGCTGGCTTGGACCAGCAGCTTGGGGAAGCCGGGGGTGTCCGTCGAGGCGCTCTCTCCGGGGAGGGCTCCGCGGCGGGCGGAGCGGACCAGCGCCCGCATGTCTTGCTTGCTGACGGCCTTCTCCTCCTCGGGCCAAGCCGGGCAGATGACCCAGAAAATGTTGTCACCGTCGAGGCGGACCACGATCGAGTCGTCTTCTAGCTCGTCCATCGTTTGCACGGCGGCCGCCTGGGAATCATCGACCGGCGGGACGGCGATCGACTTCTGCAACGCAAAGGCCGCGGTGATCATGAAGAAGATCAGCAGCAGGAAGGTGACATCGACCATCGGCGTCATGTCGAGGTCGTCTTCTTCCTCCTGACCGCGCGCGCGGCCCGCCCACACGTCGCCGGGGCGGCGATCGGACGAGGGGGGCGGCGGCGTGGCTTCCGGGTCGGGCACGGGGTGGTCGGTTCGTGGGTCAGTCGGTGTCCAGCACCGCGAGGTGGAGGCTCACGCCTTGCACCTTCGAGATGCTCGAAATGACCGCCGCCACGTGGCGGTAGGCCACGCCGCGGTCGGCTTTGATGATGACGTTCGGCTTGTTCTCGGCGAGCCCATCGGCCACCGCTTGGCGGATGGCGGCGTCGCGGGCTTCCTCCTTCTCGGGCAGCGCGGCGGAGGCGAGCTTGCCGTCGGCGGCGTACACCGGGGCCGAGTCGAGGCCCGACTCGCCGATCGTGAAGATCGTCGATTCGAGCTGGCTGACGGCGTCGCCGTGCAAGGCCTCGGGCAGGACGACCGCGCTCTCCTGGTCGGGCGTGGAGGTGACCAGGAAGAAGATCAGCAGGAGGAACGTGATATCGATCATCGGCGTGATGTCCATATCGTCCTCGGCGGCGCCCCCCTTGGGGCGTCGCATCGTCGGGCTGAGCGTCGAGGCTGCGGGGTTGAAGGGCACGCTTCTAGAGAGTTTGTGGTGTCTTGAAGGGGGATCCGTAGCGGTTCGTCGGCGAGCCCCCGACGTGAGTCGGGGGTGTCACTCACCGCAGGTTCAGCACTTCCATGACCTGCGACACGCCGGCGGTCACCAGGTCTTCCATCTTGCGGATGCGGACGTTGATCCCCTCGCGCGCCAGCAGCAGTGGAACGGCGATCGCCAGGCCGCAGGCGGTCGTGATCAGGGCGAACATGATGTCCTCGGCCATCTGGCCCGTGTCAACCTTCGTGCCGCTGGAGAGGTTGGCGAACGCGCCCATCATGCCGAGGACCGTTCCTAAGAGGCCAATCATCGGCGCGCTCTTGATGACCGTGGAGACCCAGCTGAGCCGGTAATCGATGTCCGACATGACGTCGAGCTGGAAACGCTCGGCGAGCTGGCGCTCGACCCGGTCGGCGCCCTGCGTCCGGTTGGTGATCGCGTAGAGCGCCAGTTGCGGCATCGCGCGGCGATCCTCACCGCACAGGGCGATGGCGTCGTCGTACTTCTTGGCGGAGATCGGTTCGTCGATCGCCTCGATGAAGGCGTCGAGCTCCTCCTCGTCGGTGAAGCGGGTGGTAACCACCCGCCGCCACACGAGGATCAGGTTGAAAGCACCCCACAGCGAGATCGCCGCCATCGCCAGGTAGATGACGTAGCCGATAATCAGGAAGAGGAAGTCGAAAGACATGGCTCGCCGTTGGTCTTGTACGGAGGGCGGTTGAGTGAACTGGTGGGGCTTCAGCGGTAGTACTGTTGGCTCTCGATCTCAAACCCGAAGCGTCCACCACTCTTGGTGACGCGGAACACGGTCCGGGCGATGTCGGTCTTCGGTTTGCCGTCGGCCTTCTCGAACTCCATGCTCAGCAGCTGTTGTTGGGTGGCCGGCGAGCAGAATTGAAGCACGAGCGGCCCTTTATCGAGGATGCCCGCCTTCTGCGCGAGCCGGCGGTCGAGCGCGTGCAGCGGCCCGCCGGTCGAGTTGAAGTATAAACGCTGGTCTTCCCCCGGTTGGCCGGTGCGGACCTCCGGGGTCGCGGTGCTCAGCTTGGTCGCGTAGTAAACTACGTTGTCCGACCCCAGCACGCCGATCTCCAAGCCCGCCGCGTCGAACCAGCGGGCGTACTCGTCGAACGACTCGGGCTCGAAGCGGATCTCACGGCGTGGTTCGCGGCTGTTGCTGCGGCCCGTGCCGCTCCCACCGACGCCTCGGGGGTCGCCCTTGCGGGCGGCGGGCGCCTCGGCGGAGGCGCGGTCGGCGATGAGGTTCGTGTCGGCGGCGACCTCCGAGAGGGTCTCCAAGAAGGACTCGACCTCGACGTCCTCGATTTCCGAGTCCTCGACGCCTGGCAGCGTGTCGCTGAAATCCTCTTCGGCGCCGGCCGCCGTGTCCGGGGGCGCGACCGGCGTCACCGGGATGGCGGGCGGGGTTCTCGTGATGCGGTTCGAGAAGAAGACGATCACGATGCCCAGCACCGTGGCGCCAACCATCAGCAGCATCGCGATCAGCAGGCTTGCGGAGCGGTCATACGAGCTGACACGCAGCCCCTGAGCCGCCTTCTCGGGTCGTAGGGAGAGGTCTTCAACGGCCAAAATCGATGATCGCCTCCGGCCGGAGCGCCTGGTACCACTGCTTCCACTGTTCGAGAGCGAGGTAGCGCTGATCGTCGTTGTAGTTGTCCGGCATGCCGAAGCCGCGCGGTCTGCGTGCGATGAACCGCAGCGCGTCGCGTGACTCGATCGCCACCGAAGCATCCGGATCGGTCATCCCGTAAAGCAAGGCGGGCACGTGATCGAGGTCGCCGGCGCGACCGAGCGCGCGGGCCGCCACAAGCCGCTGTTCCGGCTCGCCCGTGCGGAGCAGGGATTCGAGCCGTTCGGCGTCGGCCGAGGAGAGATCGCCCACCACCAGCGAAGAGGGGTCCGAAGCGAGCGAGTCGAGCCGGTCCGATTCCCCCTTGTCCAGCATCTTGAGGAAGTCGGCCACGCCGACTTCTTCGACCTCCACGATCACCTGTCCGCGGCGGAGCCTGGCGGTCGCGAGGTTCTTCGGCAGCCCCCGGCCGCTAACCAGGGCGCCCTCGCCGAGCCCCCCCTGCAGGCTTTTCTGGGTCGCCCGCAGCATGAACAGCACGGCCAAGGCGGTGTCGACGACCGGGCCGCAGGAGCGGTCCCAGACACCAGGCTGGGACTGGCTGCCTTCGAGGTAAGTGACCCCCTGCTCGTACCATTTCGGTTCGAGGTCGATCTCGTTGTGACGCGCCTCGCGGAACGATTGGTATCGCTCCAACGCGTAGAGGTAGTAGCAGTTATACGTCTGGGAGCTCGCCACCTTTGGCACTTGCATCCATTTCTCGCACGCCTTGATCGAATCGGAGACGCGAGGCCAATCGACCCCGCCGTTCGGCAGCGGCGAGACCGTCTGCGTGGCACGCTGGACGCCCGCCGGCAGGTCGGCCGATCCGGTGGCGTCCGTGAGGTCGCCGACCGAACTCAAAGCGGCGTCGGTGAGCAGGCCGTGCAGGTCCGCCCCGATCATCAGGCTGGCCCCTCCGGCGGCGGCCATCGTGGCGGTGACGCCGCTCTGTTGCACGCGGGTCTTCCCGTCGGCGACAGCGCCTTGGTAGCCCCAGGCTCCGTTCGGAGCCTGAGTCCGGTTGAGCCAGTCGATCATCCCGCGCGCCAACGTAGACTCGACCTCGACCCCGGCCCGGTGCGCCTGCCAGAGTCCGAGGGCCACATACTGGGTCTGCGACGTGTCGCCCGTGGGGCGTTCGGCGTAGCCCCACCCGCCGTGGGATTTTTGCTTCTTGGCGAGGGCTTCGAGGTACTGCTCGATCGCTCCCCGGTGTTTGCGGGGCTCGATCTCCGAGAGCAGAATCAGCGCCAGCCCGTGGCTGTAGATGTCGAGTCTCGCCGCTCCGCCGGCCGCGCCGACGCACTCGCTCACCGCCTTAGTGACGAGCGGGTGCTTCTTGCGGCCTCCCTTGTATAGGGCTAACGCCACGACCGCGCGGCCGCCCAATTCCTTGGAGTTGTTGTCGAGCCGAGGGAGTTTCTCAAGGGAGTCGAGGCCGGCCTCGATGAGCTTCTTGACGCGAGGGCTCGTCGGAAGAAGGGCCTGGGAAGGCAGCCCGGTGAGCAATAGCGCAGCGGTAGCGCAGCCGACCACGGTCAGCTTGCCGAGCCGTCGCCGATCCGGGCGATGGCACAGCGGACGCCGAGCGGCGCCCATCAATAGCGTGGGCCTCACGTAGCTATCCCTGGCGGGGGGGTGCCTCTGCCTGCGGGTTGGCGCCAAGAGCTCTCGCCGTTCCGCGAACGAGGCCCTTCTCGAATGACGTAACCCGAACAACTGATACTACTTCCGACGCCTATCCCCCGTCAACCAGACGATTTGAATCTCGCGGAGCGCCCCCGTTTGACAAGGTCCGCTGAAGGCCTAGAATGCCGTGCTTCCCTGAGAGTGGCGGCCCGAACCGAGCTTGGCCGGACCACCGCTTGTCCCTCTCAAGGCGGCGTCCCAAAGATGCCCACAGGCATCCCGACGCCCCCCGGGTGTATAGCTCAGTTGGTTAGAGCGCAGCCCTGATAAGGCTGAGGTCCGAAGTTCGAATCTTCGTACACCCATTCTGATCTTCTCTAGAGCCCGGCGAAGTGCCTCATCCTCGGGATTTAGCGAACCCACCTGCACGTCTGTGCGCCCCGGTTCAGCAGGGCTCCGCAAACATCTACGCAAACGGTTTGCGGAGCTGGCCGCCCTCTCGAAGTCGTCGTCGGTGATCTGTAGATAGTGCTTGCTAGCTATCTTCTTGCTGTGGCCGATCCACTTGGCCTCCTTATCGACGCCGTACTCATCCGCGACCTCTGTCGCGCGCGTTGCCCTCAGGTTTTGAAAGAGCTTGGGCCACGGCTCGATGCCCGCCCGCTCGATGATGCGCGCCAGCTGAGAGCGAAAGTTGTTTGCCTTGTTGCGCCCCCTAGTGACGACGAACTCGGAGCCTGGCTTAGCAAGGTCGAAAGCCTCCTCTAGTAGCTGAGGTAGTCGATAGGCTGACCGTTCAGCCCGGCTTCCACCGGCGTGAAGCGACAGTTGCTCAGCCGGTGCTCCGTGGCCAAATCGACGACCTTCTGCGTGCAAAAGAAAGCCGTGGGCGAGATGTCGGTCGTGAAAAGATCGAGCCCTGTGTAGCTGCCTTCAACGAAGACCGTCGGCGGTGGTGTCGGAGTACGAGCCGCTGTCGCCGCCCGCGGTAATCGGCGTGATTAATTGGAAGAGAACCACCCGTTTGGGGCCTGATACCCGTGAACCAGCAGGGGGGTCGTTAAACAATTCGGCTTGCCGCACGTGACCAAGAATCGCGCTGGACACACCTCCAGACGCTTCGCCAAGCCGATTTACAACGGTGGGTTTTCGACCCCGGGATGTGCCGCGTGCTTGATTGTGGGTGGTAGAGCCCTATCCGCAGAGAGAAGGATCGCTTTCCAGCAACCGAGCAGACGGGGCTACCGGGACGACCGCCCCCCTCTACTCAGCAGCCGTTTCGGTCAGATCGCCGAACCGAAGCTGCGGACCTGATGGGCCTTGCAATGGCAGGATAGCGATTCCCTGAGATTCGAGAGCCTGGGCTCCCTTGGAATAGCGGTGACGCTTGTAGAAAGCTGCGTCGCCGGTCTGCTTGTTGATTGCGGTCACGCCTGCCTTGGTGTTTGCTCGAAGAGACTTGGCCATCAGCCTCCAAAGACTTACCGCTTCCAGATTGTCCGTCTTGAAGGCGAGCCACGATTCGCTAAGCCCAGCAGGTGATAGATGGCCGATTTGCAGTGTTAAATGATCACTATACGCATCGTTAAAGTCGCTTTGATACTTGATTGACGAATCGAATGGCCGAGTTAGGAAGCAAATCTCCTTCGCAACTTGATCGGCAACCGTTTCAGCGATCTCGTCACGGCTGATGGCCCCATACGAAATTGGCGGAAACCGCTGGGCGACGAGATAGACGCTTACGTGTGCGGTCCAATCTCGTACCCATTCGACAAGCTCATCGGGGGCCGCATGGAATGGTAAGTCGAGGCTTTGCATCAGTGAGATCAATCGTAAGGGACGAAGTCCGTCGGAATTCCACCTGGGCCGTTCAAGTCGCCTAGGGCTTCAAGCTCCCGCTTTACTGGGTTGCCCGCGGCATCGGTCAGCCCAACGTTCCTCCCTCTGATCTGCCCGTTCGCCGTTTCGAACAGTATGTCGGGACGTCGACCACCCTTGAGGCCACCTTCGGTGGGAATCAGCCTTTCTCTTGCTTTACCTCCACCAGCGATGATCCGGTTCCCACCGGCCTCTAGGAGGTTGCCTTGGGCACGAATCGTCGCGTTATGCGGGGCGTCCGGATCGGTCTTTGGGCCACGCTTCTTTGGGGCATCAACCTTGCCAACGCCGGCGGCGACTGGCTTGGCCGTGCCGCTGGCTTGCTTGGTCGCGGAGCCGAGGGCGTTGTCGGCCTGCTTGGTGAGGCCATCGGACCTTCTTACCATCTGGTTGACCGCACTGCCACCCATTCCCAAACCGCTGGCGGCCTTGGTGAAGGTCTTCCCGCCCGGGATTAGCCCGATCGCCGAGCCGACCCGTTCCAGGTAGCTCAGCTCCTCACCGTACATGTTGACGCCACTGAAGACCTCGTAGGCTGCCTGCACCTGCCCAACGCCCGGCGCCTCGCCCACGGCGATCTCCGCGCCGTCCTTCAGCAGCGATCCGGCCGCCGCCTTGAGGCCCCCCCACCACTGCGAGTCGCCCGACTTCGGAGCGAACACCCCGTTCGCCCCAAAGACCAACTCACCGATCCCCTTGACGCCCGAGCCCTTTAGCACCGGCGGACGGATCGTCTCGCCGTTGGCGTCGACCGGGTTGTCCCAGGGGTGGCGGGAAGTAGCCCAGACCCTGCCGGGTCGCGCTGGGGGTAATCGGCGTGATTAATTGGAAGAGAACCACCCGTTTGGGGCCTGATACCCGTGAACCAGCAGGGGGGTCGCTAAACAATGCGGCTTGCCGCGCGTGGCCGAGAATCGCGCTGGACACACCTCCAGACGCTTCGCCAAGCCGATTTACAACGGTGGGTTTTCGACCCCGGTGATGAGCCGCGTGTTTGATTGCCGGGTGGTATCCCCTATTCGCTGACAGCGACCTCGGATTCTGATGGGCACCCCACGATCTAGGAGCCGAGGCGGGTTGGGACGTTGGATAATTACTCCACGGCAAAGACTTCTTGCCGACCCTTCTGTGCAAAAAGACTGGAAAAAACGACTTCGCTGTTTTGGGAGATTGAGTAAGGCTTGAAGAGCTCAACCGAGTAGCCATCGCTACAGTCAAGACCTACCCGAATAGCATCAACCTTCTCTTCTTCACCTGGGGGCTTCACGCGAACGTCGCTGACAACTGCACAAGCAATTAACTCTCCTGCTCCTGCTAGTGACTTGAATTCGCTATCGAGCAGAGTGATGAGTTCAGTAGCGGACCCCTCTTCACCGCTATCTAGCTGTGCAGCCACATCTACGATTTCTCCATTGGCTTTCACCATACCTCCGTAGGGGTGGAATTCGCCATGCTCACATAGCATCTTTTCTGCCAGCGGCAGAATCGCATCCAGTAGACGCTGAGCTATTTCTTTGCCAGTCATTGCTCTTGGGTGGTCTTCGCGCGATTGTTGAGGTGGTTTTGACCGGATCATTGCGGGCCTAGATCAGGACGTTCTATGATCTCGTCGAAGGCTTCTCGAGCAGGGCCACTAACTCTAGTGTCTTTGCCTGTGACGAGCACCGATTTCCGGCCAGCCTCTTTAGCCGCATCAGTTTGGATGCGAATCTGCTTTGTCTTTGCAACTCGCTTGGCGTCTTTCACTTCAACTGATAAGTCGTCATTTAACCCGTCAGGAATTGAGTTCCCCTCGGGAGTTGAGACCTTGCCGTTGTTCTTGGGAATGCCGAGGTCGTCCAGGACTTCACCTTCTTTCAGACGCCCTCTCTGTTGGGGGGTGACCTCTGATGCATCAACTCCATCGACCTTGCCAACGCCGGCGGCTTGGGGTTTTGCGCACGCATTATGGACGAGGAGTCCGATTTCGCCAACGGCGTAGGTGTGGAGGCCTTCGACGGTGAGGTTGAAGACGGGCTCGGCGGAGACGAACGCTTGTTCGGTCCGCAGCACGGTGCGCTGGTCGCCGTGGCGGTCGATCAGCACGTCGCCGGGGCGCAGGTCGTGCGAGTTCACCCACCGGCCCGCGAGCGAACCGCCCTCGTTCTCGCCGGGCGACAGCTCCGTGCAGACCGGCCGCTCGGCCAGCTCACGCCCCGCGACGACCCACACCGGGTGATGCACCGTCGCCCGGAAGGCGCCCGAGTCGGTCGTCACCGTGACCAACGAGTCCTCGTACAGGTTCTCGTGCACCGCCGTCACCGCACGCGGCGACCAGCCCCCTGAATCGTGGTCGTACGCCAGCACCGTGTCGCCCGCACGCAACGCGGAGATCGACCGGAGGCCCTCCGGTGTGCTGACCGGCGTGTCGCCCGTGAAGCAGCCTCCCCCCGGCTGGATCACGTTGATTTCGCCATTGCCCCGACGGATTGCGTCGGCCGCGTCGTCGGATCTCCTTGTCAGTGAACTGAAGAGACCACCGAGGCCCCGCGCGGCGGCGGCTCTCGATCACGCTGATCCGATCGGCTCATCGAGGTAGTGATGTGGCTGCCCTGTCACTCCACGACCTCACCGCCTCACCACCCCAAGGCCTCGACGGGGGTGGGGTTCACGGCCGCGGTGATGAGAAGGCCGTTTGATTAGAGATAGCAGAGCCCTATCCGCTGAGAGCGACCTCGGATTCTGGAGGCCGTTGGGTGGTGGGGTTGCTACTCGCCCACAGCTTCGCGTCGCTTTGCAAGCTTCTTGATCACGTCCTCGGCACTTTTCTTGGTCACCGGGTCTTGCAGCATCTGCTGGAGGTACTGTGACGCTTCATCCGGGTCGGCACTCAGCATGCCAAGGGGCAATTGATCGCGACCCTTGCCGTGTGCCTTATCCAATGCCAAGGCAGCGACCTTCGCCCCGGTCTTCGGCGTAGTCGTCTCGGCGATGGCCATGCCGACCACCCACTTGAAGTTGGAGTTCGGGTCTTCGATCTTAATGAACTCTTCGATCAGCCGCTCGGTGGCGATATCGCGGGCCTCCATGACCGCCAACGCACGGACGATGCCTTCCCGGATGGCCAAGTGATGCTCGGCATCAAGATGCTTCAACAAGATCGGGATTGCCTGCGGGTACGGCTCCTCGGTGTTGACGAGGTCCCAAACCGAGTTCGGCAAGCCGTCGTACTCTTGGCCGGGGATGCGGTTCATCACCACGCGAACACGGGCTTCGCGAAGCTCAGCCACCAACGAGGCTTCATCCGCGTCAAGCATCGCTGATCGCTGGGCCTGCTCTGCCTCTTTGCGTTGACGCATCGCCTGATACTCAGGGTCGTTTGCGGTTTGGTTTACAAGATCTTCGGCGCGCATAGAGCCGTCTCCCGGTGATGCCGCTGTGTTAGTCGATAAACTTAATGTTAATGTCACCGCGATTGCGAGCATCAACAAGCGGACCTGATAACTCGGTGCTTCTTCGGACATAAAGATCAAACCTCTTGTCCTCTTGCTTCGCGTAGTCGACGTAATCACGAAGCTGTCTGGTGAAGCTCAGCTTCTTGACGTTCTTGACCTCTGATACGGCGTCGCGGGTGACGCCATCCGGGATTCGGTTGCGACCATTGATGCTGACCTTGGTCTTGGGACCAATATTCCCAACGGCCGCTTCTCCGGCCTGACCAACTCGAACCGGACCGGCCCCACCCCTTGGGGCATCAACCTTGCCAACGCCGGCGGCGACTGGCTTGGCCGTGCCGCTGGCTTGCTTGGTCGCGGAGCCGAGGGCGTTGTCGGCCTGCTTGGTGAGGCCATCGGACCTTCTTACCATCTGGTTGACCGCACTGCCACCCATTCCCAAACCGCTGGCGGCCTTGGTGAAGGTCTTCCCGCCCGGGATTAGCCCGATCGCCGAGCCGACCCGTTCCAGGTAGCTCAGCTCCTCACCGTACATGTTGACGCCACTGAAGACCTCGTAGGCTGCCTGCACCTGCCCAACGCCCGGCGCCTCGCCCACGGCGATCTCCGCGCCGTCCTTCAGCAGCGATCCGGCCGCCGCCTTGAGGCCCCCCCACCACTGCGAGTCGCCCGACTTCGGAGCGAACACCCCGTTCGCCCCAAAGACCAACTCACCGATCCCCTTGACGCCCGAGCCCTTTAGCACCGGCGGACGGATCGTCTCGCCGTTGGCGTCGACCGGGTTGTCCCAGGGGTGGCGGGAAGTAGCCCAGACCCTGCCGGGTCGCGCTGGGGGTAATCGGCGTGATTAATTGGAAGAGAACCACCCGTTTGGGGCCTGATACCCGTGAACCAGCAGGGGGGTCGCTAAACAATGCGGCTTGCCGCGCGTGGCCGAGAATCGCGCTGGACACACCTCCAGACGCTTCGCCAAGCCGGTGGTAGAGCCCTATCCGCTGAGAGCGACCTCGGATTCTGGTGGGCCGAGGTCGGCGGCTGTGGGATGGTCACTCCGGATCAGCTTTTCGGGACCCGTAATGCTTCAATCCCCTACAGCCATGACCCGAGCTAAACGGTTGTCTTTCGCCGCAAACCTTGCGTATCCTGGCTTGTCGCCAACTCCAACTACGCCATACAAATCTTCTCGCACATACACATAGGCGACAGGGCATTCATTTTCACACTCCCAATCTACTACCACATCAGTTGGTGCCACACTGGACGCCATCCGTCCGCCTTCGTTCATATAGCCGCTGCAGTTTGCGAAGGGAGCATTTTCAACATTATTCCATTCAGGTTGGTCTGGAGTTGCGCAACGATTGTAAACCCAAACGTCTCCGACGATGCTATCGCCTTCATACAGGTAACAGTACGCAGTGGCCTTGCTTCCTAACCCCAGATGTTGAGAGGCATACCGATTGCGACGAAGGCGTTGAGTATCTTGCAGCGTAGGGCGAGTTCGGTGGCTTGGTTGCGGGGTTCTCGGTTCTTCAGCCGGTCGCCGA